>NZ_RAVW01000217.1 GCF_003611585.1 Corallococcus exercitus
GGCTGGGGCGCGCGCGGCCGGGGCCGGGGGCGCGGCGGCCGGAGCGCGTGGCGGCTCCTGGCGGCTGAGGGCGTTGTGGGCGTCGGTGAGGCGCTTGAAGATGCGCTCCAGCCGGGCGCGGAAGCTGCCCAGGTTCTTGCCGAAGTAGCGGTCCGGGTGGAAGCGGCGGGAGGCGTTGTAATAGGCCTGCTTCACCTCCTGGGGGCTGGCGCCCCGGGCCACGCCCAGCACCGCGTGGTGGTCCATCCCGTCCAGCGAGCGCTCCATCTCGATGATGTCGCGCTTCTGCTCGGGATCCAGGTCCACCTCCTCCGCCATGGCGGCATCCACCACCGGGGCGGCGGCAGGGGCGCGCTGCACCACCCGGGCGGGCACGATGGCCCCCTTGGCGCGCAGCGACAGCAGCACCGCGATGGTGCGTGCCTCGCCCAGCGAGGAGCGGGACAGGACGGCGTCAATGCGCTCGACGCGGCCCACCAGCGCCAGCACCGAGCCCTCCTCCGGGCTGAGCTGGAGTCGGGCCGGGTCCAGGTGGGGCACCGTCGCGATGTGGTCGGTCCTGCCCCCCAGGCCGACGATGGGGTTGGGCGCGCTCAAGGTGTCACGTTCCGCAGGCTGGCGAATCCCCAAGTGTAGGTGTCCGGGAAGCAGGGCGTCAAACTTCCCGGGTCGCTGGGGCCCCTCCCCTTTTACAGCGTGGAGAGGACACGCTGGAGGATGCCCAGCGCTTCGTCCAGTTCCTTCCGGGAGATGATGAGGGGCGGGGCGAACCGGAGGGTGGTGTCCCCGGCGGCGTTCACCAGCAGGCCGGCCTCGCGCAGCTTCGCGATGACGGGGGCGACCTCCCGGTCCAGCTCCACGCCCAGGAGCAGCCCCAGCCCGCGCACGGCCTTGACGCGCCCTTCCGGCAGCGCGGCCTGGAGCGCGCGCGCGCCGGCGAGGAAGTGCTCCCCCTTGGCCTGCACGTCCGCCAGGAAGCCGGGCTGGCGCAGCAGCCGCATCACCACGTTGCCCGCGGCGGCGGACACCAGGTTGCCGCCGAAGGTGGAGCCGTGGGTGCCCGGGGTGAGGCTCACCGCCAGCTCCTCGCGGCACAGCATGGCGCCGATGGGCAGCCCGTTGCCCAGCGCCTTCGCCAGGCTGATGGCGTCCGGCCGGATGCCGTGGTGCATGAAGCCGAAGGGCTGGCCGGTGCGGCCCATGCCCGTCTGGACCTCGTCCACGAGCAGCAGCAGGCCCTGCTCGTCACAGAGGGCGCGCAGGCCCTGGAGGAAGCCCGGGGGCGCCAGGCGCACGCCGCCCTCGCCCTGGATGGGCTCCACCAGGATGGCGGCGGTATTGGGGCCAACGGCGCGGCGGACCGTGTCCACGTCACCGTAGGGCAGGTGCCGGAAGCCCTGGGGCAGCGGCTCGAAGCCTGCGTGGTACTTCGGCTGGCCGGTGGCGGTGACGGTGGCCAGCGTGCGGCCGTGGAAGCCCTTCTCGAAGGAGAGGATCTCGAAGCGCTCCGGCGTGCCCCGGTCCTTCATCACCTTGCGCGTCAGCTTGATGAGGGCCTCGTTGGCCTCCGCGCCGGAGTTGCAGAAGAACGCGCGCGGCAGCCCGGCCCAGTCGCTGAGCTGCTCGGCCAGGTCGATCTGCGGCTGCGAGTAGAACGCGTTGGAGACGTGCCACAGCGTGTCCAGCTGCGCCTTGGCCGCCGCGACCACCTCCGGGTGGCAGTGGCCCAGGGCGCACACGGCGATGCCGCCGATGCAGTCCAGGTACGCCTTGCCATCCGCGTCCCACACCCGGGTGCCCTGCCCGCGCACCAGCGCGATGGGTTGCTGCTTGTAGTTCTGCAGCAGGTGCTGCTTCGCCTTCTGGATGAGGGGTTCGTTGCCAGGGGCGGAGGCGGGAGACGGCGGCGGTTGCGACAAGGTGGTGTACCTCTCTCTTCTTGGGACGCGGTGGGCCAACGCGGCGGACCCTAGCGCGCTAGAGGATGTAGCGCGACAAGTCCTCGTCCTGGACGATGGCGCCCAGGCGCTCGCGCACGTAGGCGGCGTCCACCTGGAAGTCGCGCGGGCCCAGCTCGCTGGCGGTGAAGGACACCTCGTCCAGCAGGCGCTCCAGCACGGTGTGCAGCCGCCGAGCGCCGATGTTCTGCGTCCGCTCGTTGGCCTGCTGGGCGATGCGGGCGATCTCCGCCACCGCGTCGTCCGTGAAGGACAGGCGCACGCCCTCCGTGGCGAGCAGGGCGGTGTACTGGCGCATGAGCGAGTTCTTGGGCTCGCGCAGGATGCGCACCAGGTCGTCGCCGGACAGCGCCTCCAGCTCCACGCGGATGGGGAAGCGGCCCTGGAGCTCCGGGATGAGGTCCGACGGCTTGGAGACGTGGAACGCGCCCGCGGCGATGAAGAGCATGTGGTCCGTCTTCACCTGGCCGTACTTCGTGTTGACGGCCGAGCCCTCCACGATGGGCAGGATGTCGCGCTGGACGCCCTCGCGCGACACGTCCGGGCCCCCGCCGCCCTTGCCACCCTCGCGGCTGGCGATCTTGTCGATCTCGTCGATGAAGACGATGCCGCTGGACTCGGCGCGCGCCACGGCCTCGCGCTGGACGCGGTCCGGGTCCACCAGCTTCTGCGCTTCCTCCGCGCGCAGCACGTTCAAGGCTTCAGGGACGCGCAGCTTGCGCTTCCGGGTGTTCTTCATGCCCGGCATGTTCTTGAACAGGTCCTGGAGGTTGACGCCGATCTCCTCCATGCCCTGGCCGCTGAAGTTGCGCATGAAGGTGGGCGAGCTCTCGCTGGTCTCCACCTCCACGGTCTGATCATCCAGCGTGCCGGCGCGCAGCTGGGCGCGCAGCTTCTCCCGCTCGCTGTCGCCCAGCGGAGAGGGCGCGGAGGTGGGCGGGGGCGAGAAGCCGAACGGCGGCGACGACGTCGTGCGCGCCTGTCCGCCGTTCTTGATGAGGTCCATCAAGCGGTCCTCGGCCAGCTCCTCCGCGCGCGGCTTGACCTTCTCCGTCTCCTCCTCGCGCACGAGCGCGATGGCCGCTTCCACCAGGTCGCGGATCATCGACTCGACGTCGCGGCCCACGTAGCCCACTTCCGTGAACTTGCTGGCCTCCACCTTCACGAACGGAGCCTGGGACAGCTTCGCCAGGCGGCGGGCGATCTCCGTCTTCCCCACGCCGGTGGGGCCGATCATGATGATGTTCTTCGGGTAGATTTCATCCCGCAGGTCGTCCGGCACCTGCTGGCGGCGCCACCGGTTGCGCAGCGCGATGGCGACGGCGCGCTTGGCGTCGTTCTGCCCGACGATGTAGCGGTCCAGCTCGCTGACGACCTCGCGAGGCGTGAAGGCGGACAACTTGCGCGATTCGGCCACGGGGCGGTCCTCTCAGAGCTCTTCGTAGGTGACGTTGGAGTTCGTGTAGACGCAGATGTCCGCGGCGATGGCCATGGCCTGCGTGCAGATGTCACGGGCGGACAGCTGCGAGTGCGCCTGGAGGGCGCGTGCCGCGGCCAGCGCGTAGTGGCCGCCGGACCCCACGGCGGCGATGCCGTGGTCCGGTTCGATGATGTCGCCCGCGCCGGAGAGGATGAAGGTCTTCTCCTTGTCCGCGACGATGAGCAGCGCCTCCAGGCGGCGGAGGAAGCGGTCGGTGCGCCAGTCCTTGCCCAGCTCCACGCACGCGCGGGCCAGGTTCTTCTGGTGCTCCTTGAACTTGGCCTCGAAGCGCTCGAAGAGCGTGAACGCGTCCGCGGTGCTGCCCGCGAAGCCGGCGATGACCTGGCCGTCGCCGATGCGGCGCACCTTGCGCGCCGTGTTCTTCATGATGGTCTTGTCGAGACTGACCTGACCGTCGCCCGCGATGACGACCTTCCCTTCGCGGCGGACGCAGAGGATGGTGGTGCCGTGGAACATGACCGGGGGTTTAACAAGACCGCCCGCCCCCGACCCGTAAAAACGGCCTGGCTGTCCGCTCCCTCACCCTGGGGACGCGCTCAGGTCGCGGTCGCCTTCATCCAGCGGCCCACCAGCTTCACCAGGGCGGCCTTCTTCGCCTTCACCGTCTTCGCGTCCGGCAGCGTCACGACGCCCCGGTCCGGCGCCAGCCATTCCACGAGCCCCGAGTCGTCCTCGAAGGCGAAGCCCTGCGTGTCCTTCACCTTCGCGCCCCGGTGGAGGATGACCTGGAAGATGCCCTTGGGGGCCAGGCGGAACGTGGCGCGGTCGTCGCCGGAGTGGACGAAGCTGGGGGCCTTCCACTTGATGCGCTCGGTGATGCTGGCGTCGGAGGCCAGGATGGCCGCGCGCACGGCTTCGATCTCCGCCTTCAGCGGGTGTTCGAGCTCCGCCATGAACTGTTCGACTTCGTCAGCGCGGTTCGCCATGTCCTGCCTTCGTCACGCGCGCGGGTGCGCGGCGTCGTAGACCTCTTGCAGCTGTTCGAAGGTCACGTGGGTGTACTTCTGCGTGGTGGACAGGCTCGCGTGGCCCAGCAGCTCCTGGATGCTGCGGATGTCCGCGCCGCCGCCCAGCAGGTGCGTGGCGAACGAGTGGCGCATCGCGTGCGGGCTCACCTTGCGCGCCAGGGCCAGCTTGAGCACGTACGCGTCCAGGTGCCGCGCGATGCTCCGGGGAGTGAGGCGCCCGCCGCGGAAGTTGAGGAACAGCGCGTCCGGGTCCTGCCCGTCGTGCACCGTGGCCAGCAGCTCGCCGCGCCGCTTCAGGTACGCCTCCAGGGACTGGATGGCCTTCGCGTTGAGCGGCACCAGCCGCTCCTTGCTGCCCTTGCCCATCACCCGGACGATGCGGCTGCTGCGCTCCACGCCCAGCAGGTCCAGGCCGCACAGCTCGCTGATACGCAGGCCGCCGCCGTACAGCATCTCCAGGATGGCCTTGTCGCGAAGCCCCAGCACCGTGCTCACGTCCGGCATGTCGAGGATGGCGAAGACCTCCTCCACCGGCAGCACCTTGGGCAGCGACTTCGGCAGCTTGGGGCTCTTCACCAGCTTGGCGGGGCTGGCGGACAGGAGCTTCTGCCTCACGAGGTACTTGTAGAACGACTTGATGCTCGCCAGCCGCCGCGCGCGGCTAGAGGGCGCGTGGTCCACGCTGAGCGTGCCCAGGTAGCCGCGGATGGCCGCGTGCGAGCCCGCGAGCAGCGACAGCTTCATCCGCTCCACGAGGTAGCGCTCATAGTCCACCAGGTCGATGAGGTAGTTGCGCACCGTGTGAGGCGACGCGCCCTTCTCGCCTTCGAGGTGGTCCTTGAACTGCTGCAGCAGCGGGGACAGGGTCGACATGGTCGGGGAAGCCTAGGGGCCTCCCCGAGCCTCGCAAGATTCGCGTCGCTCCGCGAGCCCGCCCTACTTCGCGGGCGCCGGAGCGGGCGTGACGGGCACCACGGGAATGGCCCCCGCCGGAAGCTCCGTGGGCACCAGCTTGGGCAGGAGCACGCGGCAGGCGTCCTCGGACAGCCAGTGGTACGTGCACAGCCACTCCGTGACGGGCACGCGCACCTGCCAGCCCAGCACGAAGAGGATGAGCAGCGTGAGGCCAAGGCGGGCCCCCAGCGACATGCCGTCGCTCTCGTCGTCGTCCTGCGTGTGGCGCAGCGCCCCGCGCACCAGGTCCGCGCGGTCCACGCGCGCGCCCTTGGGCAGCTTCGGCTTGCGGGTGATGAGCGTCGCCACGCCCCGGGTGAGCATCAGCCGGTCGTTGAGCGCCCAGCCGGAGCCCTCCAGGAGCAGCGCCAGGTTGCGCCGGCGCAGCTTCATCCACCCGAGCAACCCCGCGGGCGCCATCACCACGATGGCCAGGATGGTCGCGGCGGTGATGACGTCCACCAGCGTGAGCGACTTCACCTGCGTGAGGATGAACGCCAGCGAGGAGCCCAGCGCCGCGAACGCGATGCCGCCCGCCGCGAGCACGCCCGCGATGCCACCGCCCGCCGGAGCTGCCGCGGGGGCCGCGGCCGCCGGAGCCGCCGGGGGCGGAGGCGCGGTCACCGTCTGCTTGTAGCCGGACTCCAGCGAGGCATCGAAGTCCTTCTCACCGGAAGCGGCCAGCCCCTCCACCTTGCTGGTGATGAACGCGCCGATGCGCATGAACGGCATCGTCATCGACTCCCAGAGCGACACGGGCTGGCGGACGATCTGCGTGACGATGGCGTCGGATTCCTTGCCGTCCACGTCGTAGAATACGCCGCGCTTGCCCACGACAAGCTCCGTGCTGCGGCCGGCGGTGACGGGCACCGCTACCTCGTAGGCATCCGTCGCGTCCCGGGGCATCACCTTCACGTAGAGGATGCAGGTGGTCCCCTGCCCCGTCAGCGCCGCGTGCGCAGGGCGGTCCGTCACCAGCACGGACAGCGTGTACTTGCGCCCGCCCAGGATGAGCGTGCCCTTCTCCATCAGCGCCCGCCGCTTGGGCAGGTACAGGTTGGGCATGCTGATGAAGTTGTTGGAGAACAGCAGCAGCCAGCGCTGGTACAGCACCAGCCGCTCCAACTCAGCGATGACGTCCAGCGTGGGCTTGAGCGACAGGTCCTCGCGGCTCACGGCCTCGATGGCGTCCAGGTCCTCGTCCGACACCGTTCCCAGCGTGTCCGCCACCGCGTGCAGCGCGCTCGCGTCGCGCTTCGCCTGCCAGCCGAGGATGGCCTCCGCCTTCGCGGACAGCTCGCGCCAGGCCGTGTCCGTCAGCTTCACGCCGTCGCCCAGCAGCGGCGTCGCGACCTCCTGATGGAAAGCCTCCAGCTTCTCGTAGCCGGCGCCGCGATACAGCCGCGCCCACACCAGCACGCCAGAGGGGTCCGGCGGCGCGATGGGCAGCTCGTTCGCGGCCTTGCCCATGGCGCCCAGGTCGCCCAGCGCGCCCTCCACGCGGTCCGCGCGCAGGCGCAGGCTGGCGGCGGCCTCCGGCTGCGCGGCCACCAGCCGGCACTGCACGAAGTAGCCATCCAAAAGCGGCGCCACGTCGTGGACGCGCTTCGCCTGCTCCAGGCTCGCCGTGCCCCAGGAGAACACCGCGTCCCGGCCGCCCAGGTGCGTGAGCAGCGCCGCGCGCTCCTCGCGGAAGCGCTTCACCAGGCCCACGTCCACGCCCGCCAGGCCCGCGCGGTTCGTCAGCGGCGGGAAGGCCGCGATGATGGACTGGGCCAGGGGCCGCAGCCGCTCCGGCAGGGACACCGGCGCGATGATGCCGTCGCCGTTCTTGCCCGCGTCGCGCAGCGCCTTGTCGCTGGTGCGCAGTTGCTCCAGCGACAGGCGCGTGGTGTCCGGCGCGTTGAGCGTGCGCAGCACCAGCTCCGCCGCGCCCTTGAGGTTGTTCGCGGTGTCGGAGAGCGCGGACAGCTCCAGCACGTCGCTGCCCTCGTCCGCGCCCTTGCGGTCCTTCAGCCGCGCCGCCGTCCAGTCCACCGCGGCGCGCAACTCCTCCACCCGGATGCGGCGGTTGCCGTCCGCGTCCATCAGCGCGAGGAAGCGCGGATCACACGCGATGCCTTCCATGGGGCACGCGAGCGCCATCCACTGCGTCGCGGGAATCCTCACCGCCTCGGTGAGGGTGTTGAAGTCGGGGATGTCGACCTGGAGCGAGCCGCCGTAGCGGCGATAGACGAGCTGTGCCATTCGGCGCGCGAAGACAGCACACCCCGTCCGGGTGTGCACGCCTCAACGTCCCGCCCCTCCCGGGAAGGAAGGCCCTGGCGGCCCTCCCGTCCCTGGGTCAACCGCTACTGCGCTGCGGCGACGGCGCTGTACACGCCGGGGTTCTGCCCCTGGCTGATGATGTAGACGGCCCGCGCGTCGTCCTTGCCCGCGAAGTACACCGGCACCTGGACGCCCTGGTCGAGCGTCTTCCGCGCCCCCGACTTCACGTCGTAGACGGCCACGTCGTAGGTGTCCGAGTCCATGCGCGCGTACGTCGCGAGCACGCGAGCCCCGTCCTCGGAGATCTTGTAGCTGAAGATGCCCTGCAGCCACGTCTTCGCCTCGGCCTGCTTCTCACCCAGGTCCACGGCCTTGAAGTCACACGCGCGGCCGTTGCGGATGCAGTTGGTGCGGAACACCACCGCGGTGTTGTTCGGCGCGAAGCCGTAGCCGAACACGCCCGGCTGCACCTTCTCCGCCTTCTCCTGGCCCAGCACGTACAGCATCAGGTCCACGGAGAACACCGGCTTCACGAAGCGCGACAGGAACGCCACGTAGCGGCTGTCCGAGCCCCACACGAAGTTGGGCACCCGGTCCCCCACGCGCTTGGGCGCGCCATCCGGCAGCGACGCCACGCCCAGGAAGCCCGCGCGCGACGGCTGGTCGTACTTCTCCAGGAAGGCCACCGCCTTGGAGTCCGGCGCGAAAGCCATCTCCTCCACGGCCTCGCCCACCTTGCGCCCCGCGCCTCCGGACGCCGGGCCCACGTACAGGTCGCCCAGCTGCTCCGGCTTGCCGTTCTCCGTGCGCGCCAGCCACTGGCCGTCCGGCGAGAAGCCGAACGTCTTCGTGCCGGTCGCGAGCTTCGTCCCCTTCAGCGCGGGCACGTCCGCGAGGAACAGGTCATACATCCCGCGCACGGCCTCGCTGCGCACCTGGTAGGCCACGTGCTTGCCGTCGGAGGACACCTGGTAGTCGCCCACCTGATCCGCCAGCTTGCGCGGCGGCTCGTTGGCGCCCACCGTCACCGCCGCCAGCCCGCCCGCCGCCGACAGCCGGCGCTTGAAGAGCAGCGTCTTGCCGTCCGGCGTGAACTGCGCGGTGCTCACCTCGCCCGCCACGTCCTGGAACGGCCCCTGCGGCAGCTTGCCCAGCTTCAGCGTGCCCGCGTCCACGAAGGCCACGTGCACCCCGTCCGGCGACGGCAGCAGGTAGCTCACCGCCGTGCCCAGCTTCACCGGCTCCGCCGCCGCGTCCGCGAGCGACAGCACGTTCAGCTCGCCGGACTGCGAGGCCGGGTTGTAGCCCGTCACGTACAAGAGGTGCTTCGAGTCCTGGGAGAACAGCAGGCTGCCCGGCACGTTCGTCACGCCGTCGCCCAGCGCGCGCGCCTTGCCGCCCGCCACCGGAACGACGTGCAGCGACCCCACCAGCATCTGCGGCGGGATGCCGTCCAGCCGGGGCTTCTGCCCGTTGAGCAGGAACGTGGCGTACTGCCCGTCCGGAGAAAGGCGCAGGTCCGCCGCGCGGCCCGGCGCGAGCAACTGCCCCTGCCCGCCCACCACCGCGGTGCCCTTCGCCGCGCTGCGGACCGTGTCGCCCTGCGCGGCGCTGCGCTGGGAGGGCGGCGCGTTGTTGTCCTCGCCCTTCTTGCACCCCGACAACGCCAGCAGGGCCACCAGGCCCACCATCCCAGATCGCTTCATGCGCTCGTCTGTCCTTCCGTCTGGGCGACAACGCCCGCGAGTGGCAGCCAGGCCGCCAGGTCCTGCTTCGCCCGCGCCGAGTAGGCCGCGCGCTTGTCCGCCTTCTTCATCCGCCCCGACAGGGGCGGGAACAGGCCGTAGATGACGTTGGTGGGCTGGTGCGGATGATCCGGCGGGTGCGCTTCCCCGGTGAGGTGCCGGTACAGCGAGCCCAGCGCCGTCGTCGCCGGGGGCGGCACGAACGGGGTGCCCGTCAGCCGCGCGTGCACCGCCAGCGCCACCATGTAGCCGCACGCCGCGCTCTCCACGTAGCCCTCCACGCCCGTCACCTGTCCCGCGAAGAACACCCGCCGCTCCGTCTTCAACGACAGGTCCTCCGCCAGCAGGCGGGGCGAGTCGATGAACGTGTTGCGGTGGATCTGCCCCATCCGCAGGAACTCCGCATTCTGGAGCCCCGGGATGCACGTGCTGAAGATGCGCTTCTGTTCACCCCACGTCAGACGCGTCTGGAAGCCCACCATGTTCCAGGCCGTGCCCGCCCGGTCCTCCATGCGCAGCTGCACCACCGCGTAGGGGTCCGTCCCCGTGCGAGGGTCCTTCAGCCCCACCGGCTTCATGGGCCCGAAGGCCAGCGTGTCGTCTCCGCGCTCCGCCATCACCTCGATGGGCAGACACCCTTCGAAGTATTTCGGTTCCTCGAAGCTGTGCGGCACCACCTTCTGGCCCGCCTTCACCTCGTTGACGAAGCGGTAGTACTCGTCCTTCGTCATGGGCAGGTTGAGGTAGTCATCCCCGCCGCCCTTGCCGTAGCGGCTCTGGCGGAAGGCGATGTCCAGGTCGATGGAGTCCCCGGACAGGATGGGCGCGATGGAGTCGTAGAAGTAGAGCTTCGTGCCCACGTGGCGCTCCAGGTCCGCCGTGAGCGCCTCCGACGTCAGCGGCCCCGTCGCCACCACCACCACGCCGTCCTCCGGCAACCGCTCCACCTCACCGCCCACCAGCTCCACGCCCGCGCCGGACACCAGCCGCGTCGTGATTTCGCGCGAGAAGCCCTCGCGCTCCACCGCCAGCGCGTCGCCCGCGGGCACGCGGTGCAGGTCCGCGCTGGAGAGCACCAGCGAGCCCAGCGCGCGCAGTTCCGCGTGCAAGAGGCCAATGGCGCTCTCCGGGTTGTCCGAGCGCAGCGAGTTGCTGCACACCAGCTCCGCGAGCGTGTCCGACTTGTGCGCGGGGGAGCGCTTGTGCGGCTTCATCTCCCGCAGCACCACCGGCACACCGCGCCGCGCCAGCTGGTACGCGCACTCCGTCCCCGCCAGGCCGCCGCCAATCACCGTCACCCGCTGCTGCTTCACGTCCGACATGCATGCCTCCGGGCCCCCTCGTACCGGGTGCCCAAAGGGCCCTGTTAGCAGAGAGGCCACGCCCTTTCACGTCCGCCCGCCTGCCCTGCGTCCCACCATGCGTGCGGAATGGGAGGCGAGGTTTCCCCACCTGGGATCCAACCCTAGGTTTCTCGCGGTCTTCGCTCGGGACGAGGAAGCGTCCGGGCGAGCGCCCTTCAACCGCGAATCTGGGATGGGAGTGTCGCAGCCATGAGCCGAGCCAACGACTTGCTGAAGATCCGCAGCCTGCTGCAGGAGCGCCGCAGGACGACCGAGACCGCCCAGGCGGGCGCCCGCCGCGAGCTGGCCGCGCTGAAGGATCAGGAGCGGGATCCGGAGTACGAGGAGCAGGCGCAGGCGGAGCTGGCGGACTACACGCTGTCCACGCTGATTGAAGCGCAGCGCCGGGAGATCATGCTCATCGACGCCGCGCTGAGCCGCATGGACAACGACGTGTTCGGCGAGTGCGTGGACTGCGGCAACGAAATCTCGCTGGATCGGCTGGAGGCCATGCCCTTCGCCATCCGCTGTGAGGAGGACGCCGCCCTGCACGAGCAGGAGACGCGAGAGGCCGCGCGCCACACGGGCAGCCTGTCCCTCTAGCCAAGCCGTTCAAGCGCTCCCCCGTGCGTCCATCCCGCGCCGGGGGAGTCGTGCGTCCGGCGGCTACTCGCTGTCGCGCTGGAGCACGATGAAGCGATAGTTCTGCAGCTCGTTCTCGCCCGCCGTGTAGAGCACCGTGAGCAGCAGGTCGTACGGGACCATCTTGTCCGCGATGACCGACAGCTCGTGGGTGAACGGGGCCGCCGGATTGCGGTCCGCGATGAACTTGAGCTTCTGCACTTCCTTCTTCAGCTGCGCATCCAGCCCCATCACCAGGCGCCCCTGCAGCTGGGCCTCCGGGATGCGGCCGTCCTTCAGCCGCACCACTTCACGGTCCCCCACCAGGATGTTCTTGGGGGTGATGGTGATGGCCACCGTGTCCTTGGGCGTGGCGCGCGTGGAGGACACCGGCGGCCGGACGTCCTCCGACGCGGTGATGGCCGCGGAGGACGACGCGAAGGACTTCAGCAGGAACACCAGGATGATGGTCATCATGTCCATCATCGCGGTGATGTTGAGTTCCTTCACCTCGCTGGCGGCCTCGCGCTCCTTGCGCTTCTTGCGCGTGAGGGCCCGGCGGTAGCGCATGCGCGCGAGCTGCTCGGCTTCTTCGGCGGACAGGGGCGCGGATTCGGACATGGCTAGAGGACGCCCAGGGTGACGTCGGGGAAGAGCAGCTTGCGCTCGGCGGCGGTGCCCGCCGTCTCACGCAGGGCGTCCATCGTCTGGATCAGCGCCTCGTAGGGGATGTCCGGATCCGCCGCGACGATGACCTTCGTCTCCTGCGGGAAGGCGGCCTTGAGCTTCACCATCCGCGCGGTGAGCGCCGCGAAGTCGTGCGTGCCGTCCGCGCGCAGCGGCACCGTGGGCGCCCCACCCTCCGCGGGCGCGGCCTCCGGGCTGTTGCCCCGCACGAAGAGCCCCTTGTGGGAGATGAGCACGGACAGGTTCAGCTTGGGCGCGTCCGCGTCCCCCTGCCCCACGCCCGCCGTGGCGCCATAGCTGGGCGCGTTCACGTTGAGGGCGCCAAAGGCGGTGAGCCCCGTGATGGACAGCAGCATGAAGATGATGAGGTTCATGAGGATGTCGAGGTACGGGACGATGTTCAGCTCGCCCCCCTCTTCCTCTTCCCTCGGCTTCAGCTTGCGGCGCGAGTAGTGGAACGCCATGGCGTGTCCGGTGCCGTGCTGCGGCTTACGACGCGGCGCGGACGTCGGAGTCCGCGGGGACGACTTCCAGCGAGCCCCGGCGCGACAGCAGGTTCTCCAGCTTCAGCGCGTTGAGCTCCACCAGCTCCACCATGTTCTTGGCGTAGTTGCTGAAGAACAGGTGCGCCACGATGCAGAGCACCGCGATGGAGAGGCCGAAGCCCGTGTTGTACATGGCCTCCGAGATGCCGTTGGAGAGCAGCGCCTGCTTCTGCTCCGCCGGCACGTTGCCCAGCGCGCGGAAGGTGCCGATGAGGCCCACGATGGTGCCCACGAGGCCCACCAGCGTCGCGATGTTCGCGAGCGACCACAGCCACTGCACGCGGCGCGAGACGTGAGGCGTGTACTCCGCCAGCGCCTCCTCCACCGCCTTGGCCACTTCCAGCTCACCCCGGTTCGCGTTGATGAGCCCCGCGCGGATGACGCGGGCCAGGGGCGAGCGCGGCGCCATGCCGCAGAACTTCACCGCGCGGTCCAGGTTGCCGCCGCGGACCATCTTGTGGACCTGCTCGATGAACGCCGTCGCGTTCAGGCGGTAGCGGTAGAGCAGCGTCACCGCGCGCTCGCCGATGACGGCCAGCGAGGCGGCCAGCCAGAACAGGTTCACGAACATGAACGGGCCGCCGGCCTTGAACGCGCCGACGATGAAGTCCCCCAGGCCTCCGGAAGAAGCATGGCCCGCCGCGGCGGGGGCGGCCTCGGCCACCACCACGCGCAGCAACTCACTGACAGAGGGAATCATCGCGGATCGCGTCCTTTCGCTGCCCCCCGCGCGCACCCCTGCCGCTAAACGGGCAGGAGGCTGCGATCACGGGCCAGGAGCAATCCGGACTTCTAGGGCTTCGCCCGCGAGGGTGTCAAGCCAGGGGGCCGAGCGTACCCCCCTGGAATGACTGGGCTTTTGCGCTCAAGCTTCCACGGTGGGCGTGGGAGCAGGCGCGGCCTCCACGGAAGCCCCCGGAATGGCTGGCTCCACCACCTCGCGGCGGTAGTCGCATTCCTTGTTCGGGCAGGCGATGTAGGCGCCGTCCCGCTTGGAGAACTTCTGCAGGAGGTAGGGCGACGCGCACTGCGGGCACTGCTCCGCGAGCGGCCGGTCCCACGCGGCGAACTTGCACTCCGGATACCGGTTGCAGCCGAAGAAGATCTTCCCGCGTCCGCTGCGGCGCTCGGTGAGGTAGCCCACCTTGCACTCCGGGCAGTTGACGCCGATGGAGATGGGCTTGGACGTCTTGCAGTCCGGGTAGCCCGAGCACGCCATGAAGCGCCCGAAGCGGCCGCGCTTGATCACCATGGGCTTGCCGCACTTCTCGCACTTCTCGTCCGTGGTCTCCTCCTCCACGATGACGATCTTCCCCTCCGCGTCCCGCTTGAAGTCCTTGGTGTTCTTGCAGTCGGGGTAGTTCGAGCACGCGAGGAAGTGGCCCATCTTCCCGAACTTGATGACGAACGGGTTGCCGCACTTCTCGCAGGCGATGTCGGTCTTGATCTCCTCGCGCTTGACGTCGCGCATCTCCGCTTCGGCCTTCTCCAGGGTCTCCTTGAAGGGCCCGTAGAAGTCGTGCAGCACCGTCTTCCAGGACGCGCCGCCGTCGGAGATCTGGTCCAGCTTCTCTTCCATGCTGGCCGTGAACGACACGTCCAGCTCATGGGGGAAGTGCTTCACCAGGAGCTCGTTGGTCATCTGGCCCAGGTCCGTGGGACGGAAGCGGCTCTCCAGCTTCTCCACGTACTTCTTGTCCTGGATGTTGGAGAGGATGGCCGCGTACGTGGACGGACGCCCGATGCCGCGCTCCTCCAGCTCCTTCACCAGCGTGGCCTCGCTGAAGCGCGGGGGCGGCTGGGTGAAGTGCTGCTCGTTGAGCAGCTTGTCCAGCGTGAGGACCTCGCCCTCGTTGAGCGGGGGCAGTTCGCCCACCACGTCCTCGGCGCCCTCTTCACCGGCGGCCTTGGCCTTGTCGCGCTCGGACTCCTCTTCCGGCGTGAGGCCGGCGCCGTAGACGCCCAGGTAGCCGGGGAACTTCAGGGTGCTGCCGGACGCGCGGAAGGTGGCGCGGCCCGCGGTGATGTCCGCGGCGGTCTGGTCATACACGGCGGGCTTCATCTGGCACGCGACGAAGCGGTTCCAGATGAGCTCGTAGAGCCGGAACATGTCCAGCTCGTCCATGGCGTCGAAGAAGGGACGCACGCGCTCGGGCGGGTACTCCAGGGACGTGGGGCGGATGGCCTCGTGCGCGTCCTGGGCGCTCTTGCGGCTCTTGTAGACCATGGGCTCCGGCGGCAGGTAGTCCGCGCCGTACTTCTGGCCAATGAACTCGCGCACCTGCGTCACGGCATCGTCGGACAGACGCGTGGAGTCCGTGCGCATGTACGTGATGAGCGCCGTCTGGCCCTCCTCACCCAGCGGCACGCCTTCGTACAGCTTCTGCGCCAGCGTCATCGTCTTCTTGGCGGTGAAGTGCAGCCGGTTCGCCGCCTCCTGCTGGAGCTTGGAGGTGATGAAGGGCGCGGGCGCGTTGCGCCGGCGCTCCTTGCGGTCCACCTTCGTCACGGTGAAGGGGGCGTCCTTCAGCTCCGCGACGAGCCCGTCCGTGGTGGCGCGGTCCTTGAGCTCCACCTTCTTGCCGTCCACGCGGGACAGCTTCGCCTTGAAGGGCGGCGGCCCCTGCGGACCCTGCACCAGCGCGTCCAGCGTCCAGTACTCCTC
This sequence comes from Corallococcus exercitus, assembly GCF_003611585.1. Taxonomy (GTDB): domain Bacteria; phylum Myxococcota; class Myxococcia; order Myxococcales; family Myxococcaceae; genus Corallococcus; species Corallococcus exercitus. The sequence continues at coordinate 15,256 of NZ_RAVW01000217.1, forward strand.
GGGCTGGAAGGCCTTGATCTCCGCCTCGCGCTCCACAATCAGGCGCACCGCGACGGACTGCACGCGGCCGGCGGACAGGCCGCGGCGGATCTTCTTCCAGAGCAGCGGCGAGATTTGATAGCCGACGAGCCGGTCGAGGATGCGCCGGGTCTGCTGCGAGTCGTAGTTGTCCTGGTTGAGCTCACGCGGCTGCGCGATGGCGTCCTGCACGGCGCGCTTGGTGATCTCGTTGAAGGTCACGCGGAGCGAGTCCGGGTGGCCCAGCTCCTCCTTGATGTGCCAGGCGATGGCCTCGCCCTCGCGGTCGGGGTCCGTCGCCAGGAAGACGCGGTCCACCGTCTTGGCCATCTTCTTCAGCTCGTTGAGGACCTTCTCCTTGCCCTTGATGACCGTGTACTCGGGCTTGAAGTCGTCCTCCACGTCGACGCCAATCTTGCTCTTGGGCAGATCCTTCACGTGCCCCACGGACGCCTTCACCGTGTAGCCGGTGCCCAGGTACTTCTTGATGGTCTTGGCCTTGGCGGGAGACTCCACCACGACCAGGTAGTGCGGGCCCTTGCCACGGCGCTCGGGCACTTCTTCTTCGGCCTCCGCGTCCGCGTCCACGGTGGGCAGTTCGTCGCCATCCGCGCCACGGCGGCGGGCGGCGGTCTTCTTCTTCGCGGTGACCTTCTTCGCCGCCGTCTTCTTCTTGGCCGCCTTCTTGGCCGCCGGCTTCTTCGCGGCCGCCTTCTTGGGCGTCTCCTCCCCCGCCGCCGCCTCCGTCTGCGCCGCCTGTGTCTTCTTCCGCGTGGCCATGTCTCTCCTACCTCGAACTGCCTCTAGACCTTCTCGTACCGTTTACCCGGGTGCTGGACCACCAGCCCCGACAATTCCAACTCCACCAGGGCGCTCGTGAGCGCCGCGGGCGACAGCGGGCTTGCGGCGAGCACCTCGTCGAACGAACGGGGGACCCGGTCCAACAGCCCGTAGGCCCCGCGCGCTTCCACCGACAGCGCCTCCCACCACCCTGCATCCCGCCCCGCCGGCACCGCACGGACCGGGTG
>NZ_RAVW01000218.1 GCF_003611585.1 Corallococcus exercitus
GACGTCGTGGGACGCGGAGCGGGTGGGGCGGGTGCTCCAGGCGGACGGCGGGCTCCCGGAGCCGGCGCGCTCGCAGTACGCGCACGTCGCGGGGCTGCTGGGACGGCTGCGCGAGTACAGCGCGGTGGCGCTGGACGTGGCGTCCCGGCTGGAGAGTGGCGAGCCCCTGCCGGAGCGGGACACGAAGCCGCTGGGGGTGGAGCCGGGGCGCGGGCGCGCATGGTGGAAGGTGCTGCGCGACCACCTGACGCCGGAGTCCGTGGTCTTCCGGCACGCGCTGCGGCTGGGGCTCACCGCGACGGTGGCGACGGCGCTGGCGGAGGGGCTGGGGCTCAACCACTGGTACTGGGTGACCATCACGGTGATTGTCGTGTTGCAGCCGTACGCGGGGCTCACGACGGAGAAGGGGCTGCAGCGCGTGGCGGGCACGTTCGTGGGCAGCGTGCTGGCCATGGGGCTGGTGCACGTGCTGCCCGCGAAGTGGATGATGCTCGCGGCCATCGTGGTGCTGGTCTGCGTGTCGGTGAGCGTGCGGCCGCTGAACTTCACGGTCTACCAGGTGCTGCTGGCGCCGGCGCTGGTGCTGCTCGCGGAACTCCAGACCGGGGACTGGCGGCTCGCGGGGGTGCGCATCCTCAACACGCTGATGGGCGGCGTGCTGGCGCTGGTGGGCATCCGGCTGCTCTGGCCAAGCCCCGAGCACGCGCGCTTCGCCGAGGAGGTGGCCCGCGTGCTGAAGGCGGACCAGGACTACCTGCGCGCGGTGGCGCGGACGCCGGTGCCCACGGAGGCCGCGCTGCGGGAGGCCCGGCGCAAGGTGGGCGTGGCGTTGTTGTCCGCGGAGGCGTCGTTCCAGCGGATGCTGAGCGAGTGGAAGGGGCCGGCGAAGGAGCTGGAGCCGGGGATGGCGTTGATCACCTACGCCAGGCGCTTCACCGCGGCGGTGACGGCGCTGGCGGCGAGCCGCGCCTGGCACTCGGGGCCGGACCTGGAGCCGGTGGTGCGCTACGCGTCGGACGCGCTGGAGGAATTGTCCGCGGCGCTGGTGGCGCACCGTGTGCCGTCAGCGCTCAAGCGCGAGGCGCCCGGGCTGGACGGTGCGGACGCGCTGGCTCGAACGCAGGTGACGCGGCTGGTGCGCCAGCTGGGCGTGCTCCACCACGCGTTGGAGCGCATGCCGCCCGCGCTGCGCGCCTCGGAGGATGGCGCCACGCCGGTTCCCGCGTGACGCGCGGCCTACGCGGAGGGGCACCTGCGCGGTGCCCTCCGTGCTTCACGCCGCCAGAAACGCGTTACGCCCGCTCCAGCTTGACCATCAGCCGGCGCAGGTCCTCGTTCACGCGCACGAAGTTGGAGTTGCCCTTCTCGTCCTCCAGCTGCTTCTTCAGCGCGGGCAGGGACGCCTCGCGCAGCTTCTTCGCCGCGCCGGGGGCGTCCGCCAGCCAGTCCACCGCCTGGATGATTGTGGCGCGCGCCTCGGTGTCGCGCTCCGCGAGCCGGGTGGCCAGCGTCGGGCCCTGGTCCGCGGCCCCCAGCCGCCCCAGCTCCAGCGCCGCGCGCTGCAACAGCACCGCGTTCGCCTTGGGCAGCCGCTGCGACCAGCAGCCCGCCTCGCCGTTGCACGCCTGCGCCGCCTCCAGCACCGCCCCATACCCCTGCACCTGGTCCGCGCGCTTCTTGCCCAGCGCCGCCGGGTCGTTGCAGCCGTCCTCGCCCGTCTCCTTGCAGTCCGCCGCCGTGCGCGCCGGCTCCGCCGCCGCCAGCTTCGCGAGCACCGGCTGCTCCCGCGCATCTCCAATCAGCGCGATGCCCTTCACCGCGATCTCCCGCGCGTACCAGTCCCCGGTGCCCGCCGCCTTCTCCAGCGCGGGGAGCGCGTCCCGGCTGCCCAGCAGCGTCAGCGCCCGCACGTACGCATCCCGCACCGTCGGATCCGGCTCACCCACGAGCCCCGCCAGCGGCTTCACCGCCTCCGGCGCGCGCATCCGCCCGAGCGCATCCGCCGCCTGCATCCGCACCAGCGCTTGAATCTGCGGATCCGAGTGCGTGAACGACAGCTGCTTCAAGAGCGACGGCACCGCGCGCTTCTCCCGCAGGTCGCCCAGCACCTGCGCGGCCTTCATCGGGTAGCTGGCCGGGTTCACGCCCTGCGCCTTCGCCCACGTGAGCAGCTCCGCGTCCTTGCCCTCCAGCACCGGCAACAGCGCGTCCGCCGCGGGCGCGCCCAGCTGGAACAGCGCGAAGCTGCTCTCCACGTAGAACGACACGCCCCGGCGCTCCTTCGTCAGCGTGCGCATCAGCGCCGGCACCGCGCGCGGGTCTCCAATCTGCCCCAGCGCCTCGATGGCCTTCTTGTTGAGGAACGGCTCCGTGGCCTCGTCCGTGGCCAGCTGGATGAGCGGCTCCACCGCCGGCTTCGCCTTCATCGCGCCCAGCACCTGGATGGCCTCGATGCGCGTGTAGTTGTCCTTGCTGCGCAAGAGGGGCACCAGCGACGGCACCGCGCGCTCGTCCCCAATGCGCCCCAGCGCGCCCACCACCGCCTTGTTCACCTGCTGCGCGGACGTGTCCGACGCCCCGGGGTCCAGCGCCGCCGTCAGCGGCTCCAGCGACGTCGGGTGGTGCAGGTCGCCCAGCGCCCGGGCCACCGCCGCCTTCACCTCCGGCCGGCGCTCCGAGGACAGCCGCGCGTGCAGGAAGGGCAGGAACTGCTCGTTGACGTTGCCCGACGTGCGCATCTGCTCAATCACTCGCACCCGGTCGTCGGGCCGCTTCGCCCCCTCCAGGCTGGACTGCCAGTACTCCGGCGTCTTGGGGTCCTCCTTCTTGCAACCTCCAAGGGCAAGGCAGGACACCGCCAGGGACAGGGCGACGAATGAGCGGAACATGGGGCTCCTTTGCGTCCGAACGACAGGCTTTCGTCGGGTGTAGACCTGTCCTGACGAAGGACGCAAACCTCCCCCACCTCCTGGGGTACGCTGGTCAACGACATGGCCCCTGCTGAAGACAGTCGTAACGCGTCGCGTCCGACCATCGTGCGCCGGACGTACCTGCTCGACCGGGAGTTCCAGCTCAAATACATCCTGCTGCTCACGGGGATGGGAGCCGGGAGCATGCTGCTGTTCGGCGTGCTCGCCCATCAGGTGCACCACATGGCTGCCGAAGGCGGCCTGTCAGGCGAGGAGACGCTCTGGTGGCTCACCGGCGTCGCCACCGTGGGGCTGGGCATCGCGCTCGGGTTGTTCGGGCTCCTTTTCACGCATCGTGTGGCGGGCCCCGTCCACGTGATGAGCCTCTACGTCGCGGCGCTCGCGGCGGGCCGCTACCCGCGCCTGCGCCCCCTGCGGCGCAAGGACGAGCTGCGTGCCTTCTTCGCGCGCTTCAGCGAAGCGGTGGACCGCATCCGCCAGCGCGAGGCGGACGAGGCGCTCGCGCTGGAGAAGGCCCTGGAGCTTCTCAAGGACGTGGCCACCACGCCTGAGTCCCGCGAGGCCCTGGCCACGCTGGAAGCGCTGCGCACGCGCAAGCGCCAGGCGGTGGACCCGTCCGCGCCGCCCGCCACGTTCAAGTCCGTGGCCTGACCCCATCCCTTTGCCCCAAGAGACTTCCCTCACATGAACAGCCGACCCCGCATCGTCTTCATGGGCACGCCCGAGTTCGCCGTGGCCTCGCTGGAGGCCTGCTTCGACGTGGGCGACGTCGTGGCCGTCGTCACCCAGCCGGACAAGCCCAAGGGCCGGGGCAACGCCGTCACCGCGCCGCCCGTGAAGGAGCGCGCGCTGGAGAAGGGCATCCCCGTGCTCCAGCCGCAGAAGCTGCGCACGCCGCCCTTCTCCGAGGAGCTGCGCCAGTACGCCCCCGACGTCTGCGTGGTGACGGCGTACGGGAAGATCCTGCCCAAGGACCTGCTGGCGCTGCCCGCGAAGGGCTGCGTGAACGTGCACGCCTCGCTGCTGCCGCGCTTCCGGGGCGCCGCGCCCATCCAGTGGGCCATCGCGCACGGCGACAGCGAGACGGGCGTGTCGCTGATGGTGATGGATGAGGGCCTGGACACCGGCCCCGTGCTGGCGATGAAGCGGCTGCCCATCGCCCCGGACGAGACGAGCGCCACGCTGCACGCGAAGCTGTCCGCGCTGGGCGGCGACGTCCTGCGCGAATCCCTGCCGCGCTACCTGCGCGGGGAGCTGACGCCCCAGCCCCAGCCGTCCGAGGGCATGGTGCTGGCGCCCATCATCGACAAGGAGAACGGGAAGCTGGACTTCACGAAGCCCGCAGTGGAGTTGGACCGGCGCCTGCGTGCCTTCACGCCGTGGCCCGGCGCGTACACGCTCCTGGGCGGTAAGGTCTTCAAGGTGCACCGGATGCAGCCGGCGGCGGGCAAGGGTGAGCCCGGAACGGTGTTGTCCGCGGGACCGGAGGGCATCGAGGTCGCTTGCGGCGAGGGCTCGGTCGTCCTCCTGGAGGTCCAGCCAGAGGGCAAGCGGGTGATGCGCGCGGCGGACTTCCTCTCCGGAAACAGATTGCAGCCGGGCAGTCAGCCGTTCACGTCGTAAAGCGCGCCCCCGAGCGCCATGTGGAATCCTTGCGCGATGGAGTCTCACGGATGGGCATGAAGCTGCTGGTGTTGCACGGGCCGAACCTCAACCTCCTGGGCGAGCGCGAGGACCTCGCGGGGGGCCGCCTGGCGGACCTCGACGCGGCCCTGCGCGCGAAGGCGAAGGACCTGGGGCTGGAGCTGACCATCGTCCAGTCCAACCACGAGGGCGTCCTCATCGACACGATCCACGCCGAGCGCAAGAGCGTGGAGGGCATCCTCATCAACCCGGCGGGGTACTTCACGTCCTACGCGCTGAAGGAGGCGCTGGAGGCGGTGGGGCTGCCCGCCATCGAGGTGCTGCTCAAGCCGCCCGCGCGCGAGTCCGTGGTGGCGGAGGCGTGCGCCATGCAGGTGCTGGGGCTGCACGGCTTCGACCCGTACATCCAGGCCCTGGAGACCTTCGCGAGCGGCATCTTCCACCCCGCCATCCCCGGGCCGGTGAAGACGCTGGGCCGCCGCAAGAAGGGCGCGGAGCCGGAGGATGACGGCCCCCGCCCGAAGCCCAAGCTGGTGGGCCGCGTGCACCCGCTCAAGAAGGACGACGCGCCGGAGCCCACGCCGCTGGCCGCTCCCGCGCGCTCGCTCCGGCGCACGGCGGAGGCCGGGGGGCCGCTGAAGACGCTGGGCCGCAAGTCCACGCCCACCGTCGTGAAGGCGGAGGGCAAGGCGGGCAAGACGCTGGGCCGCGCGGCGAAGGCCGGGGCCACGCCCGCGTCGGACCTGCTCACGCGGGCGCTCGTGCGCCAGAAGATCGCGGACCGGCTGGCCGGACGGCTCAGTGAAGCGGAGCTGGCCACCTGGGCTCGCGCGAAGTATCAGCAGGTCCAGCGTGGTGAGCCCGCGGAGAGCGGCCACCGCGAGCTCCTGGAGGACAGCCTCCAGAGCCTCACCCTGTCCCATCTGCCCGCGACGCGGCTGACGGACACGCAACTGGTGGACCTGATGACCCGGCTGGAAGAAGGATGAACGCCCGTATCCTCGCCATCAACATCCTGTCGCGCGTGCGCGCCACGGATGCCTACCTCAACGTGGTGCTGGACACGGTGCTGTCGGAGTCGCCTCCGAAGGACCCTCGCGACGCGGCGCTCGTCACCGAGCTGACGTACGGCACCACCCGCCGGCAGCTCGCGCTGGACTACGCCATCACCCGCTTCGCGGACCGCAAGCTGGACGCGCTGGAGGACAAGGTCCTGGCCGCCCTGCGCGTGGGCGCCTACCAGCTCTTCCACACCCGCGTGCCCGCGCGCGCCGCCGTGGCCGAAACGGTCCAGGCGCTCAAGGACGTGGGCCTCGGGCGCGCGGCGGGCTTCACCAACGCCATCCTGCGCAAGCTGTCGGAGCTGCCCTCGCCGCCGCTCCCTGCCCAGACGGACCCGGTGGAGTACCTGTCCGTGCGTGAGAGCCACCCGCGCTGGCTGGTGGAGCGGTGGATCCGCCAGTTCGGCCGCGAGCGCGCGGAGGCGATGCTCGTCGCCAACAACCTTCCGCCCGCCGTCGTCGTGCGCGCCAACAGCGCGAAGGTGACGCGCGACGCGCTGCTCGCCCAGTTCAAGGACGTGGGCGTGGACGCGCGCGCCACGGACGCGTCACCCGTGGGCATCATCCTGCCCTCCGTGGGCCGCGTGGAGGACCTGTACGGCTACGCCGAAGGGCTGTGGCAGGTGCAGGACGAGGCCGCGCAGCTCGTGGGCGTCTACGGCGCCATCCCGGAGACCGCGCGCGTGCTGGACGCGTGCGCGGCGCCGGGCGGCAAGGCCTGTCACCAGGCGGAGACGCACGACGTCGTCGCGGTGGACCTGCACGCCAACAAGCTGCGGAAGATCGACGCGGAGGCCCAGCGGCTGGGGCTGTCCGGCCGCCTGAAGGCCTACGCGCACGACGCGTCCGAGCCGTTCCCCGAGAGCTGGGGCGAGTTCCACGCGGTGGTGGTGGACGCGCCGTGCACCGGCCTGGGCACGCTGCGCCGGCACCCGGAGCTGAGATACCGCCGCAAGGAGGAGGACGTGGCCCGGCTGGCCACGCTCCAGCGGCACATCCTGGAGAACTGCCAGGAGGCGGTGCCGCCCGGCGGCCTGCTCGTCTATGCCGTCTGCACGCCGGAGCCGCAGGAGGGGCAGGACCAGGTGGACATGTTCCTGCGCAGCCACCCGGAGTGGACGGCCGAGCCGCCCGTGCTGCCCGGCCTCAAGCTGCCGCTCGCCCAGGCCTGGCTGCGCACGCTCCCCGGGCCGGAGGGCTACGACGGCTTCTTCGCGGCCCGGCTGCGCAAGCTCTACTGAGACGTCAGTCCTCCTGCGGAATCAGGGCGGCCTGCTTGAAGGCCTCCAGCACCGCGGCGGACGCGCGGTCCAGGTACTTGCCCTTGCGGATGAGCAGGCCGATGGGGCGCGACACCGGCCCCTCCGCGAAGGGCTTCGCCACCAGCGAGCTGTTCTTGATCTCCGCGTGGGCCGTGGCGAGCGGGAGGATGGCCACGCCCAGGCCCATCTCCACCGCGCGCTTGATGGTCTCCACGTTGTCCATCTCCATCACGGGATTGATGTCGATGTTCTTCTCGCGGAACAGGCGGTCCAGGGCCTTGCGCGTGGGGGCTTCCCGGTCGAAGGCGATGAAGGGCACGCCCGACAGCGCGGTGATGCTCACCTTCGTCTTGCTGGCGAACGCGTGGTTGGGCGCGCAGACCACCGCCAGCTTGTCGTCGCGGAACGGCAGGATGTCCACGCCCGCGCGCGGCTGCGGATAGGCCACGATGCCAATCTCCGCCGCGCCCAGGATGACGTCGTCGTAGACCTGATCATTGCGCCGGTAGTTCAGGCGCATGTTGACCTTGGGGTGCGTCTTCAAGAGCTGCTTCTGCACCACGTTCAGCTCGTGCAGACCCACCGAGTAGATGGTGGACACGGTGGTCGCGCCCTGGACCTCCGTGGCCTGCTCGCGGATCTCCTGCTCCACCTCCGCGAAGCGCGCCAATATCTCCTTGCAGCCCCGGAACAGGCGCTCGCCCGCCGGCGTGGGCGTCACCTGCCGCGCGCTGCGCGAGAGCAGCTTCTGCTCATAGCGGTTCTCCAGCGCGCGGATCTGCTGGCTCACCGCGGACTGGGTCACGTGATTGAGCTGCGCCGCGCGCGAAAACGAGCCCGTCTCGACCACGTCACAGAACATCTTCAACGATTCGAGCTGCATGGGCCGTCTCCTACCCTCAAACCTAATGGCCGGGCCAGTAGTAATTAGTTGACCTACCCCGCGCGCGAAAATGGCCTACAGGGACAATGCGCCCGGCTGCTTGCGCGCCGCGGCGAAATCCTTGGGCTCTCAACCGCTGGAGTCATCGGGGGCCGTGGGAGGGCGCGGGCGGGTGAGGGCGAAGAGGGCGGCGCCCAGGGCGACGAGCGCCCCGCCGGAGAGCGTCTGCACGCGGCCCAGGTCGCGGTCCGTCTCATGGAGGAGCTGGCATTCCTGCGGGGACAGGTGGGTGCAGTCCGCGGGGACGAAGACGGCCCTCACGCCCAGCCCGAGCAGCCCCAGGCCGCCCAGCATGAGGCCCGCGATGCCCCCGAACGCCGCGGCGCGCAGGACGGAGGCACCCCGGGGGGAGGGCAGGGAGGTCATGGACCGGGAGGCGTAGCACCGTCCCGGGCCGGAAGGGACAGGGGAGGGTGTCCCGGGCGTATGCTTCCGGACCATGCGAATCCTGTATGGGGTCGTCGGCGAAGGGATGGGCCACGCCACGCGCTCGCGCGTGTTGCTGGAGGCGCTGACGAAGGAACACGAGGTCCACATCGTGGTGTCGGGCCGGGCGCAGCACTACCTGGCCCAGCGCTTCCAGAACGTGCACGGCATCTGGGGGCTCACCATCGCCTACGAAGGCAACTCGGTGAAGAAGTGGCAGACGGTGCTGCAGAACCTGCAGGGCGCCGTGAAGGGCTGGCCGCAGAACGTGCGCCAGTACTTCGACCTGGTGGAGGGCTTCAAGCCGGACGTGGTGGTGAGCGACTTCGAGACGTTCAGCTACCTGTTCGCGAAGAACCACCGGTTGCCCGTCATCAGCGTGGACAACATGCAGATCATCAACCGCTGTCAGCATGACCCGGCGCTGCTCGCGGGCCACGAGGAGAGCTTCGAGGCCTCGCGCGCCATCGTGAAGGCGAAGCTGCCCGGGGCCTTCCACTACCTCACCACGACGTTCTTCTACCCGCCCGTGCGCAAGCGCCGCACCACGCTGGCGCCGTCCATCCTCCGGCCGGAAATCATCTCGGCGAAGCCGGAGGCCGGTGAGCACCTGCTCGTGTACCAGACGGCGACGACGAACACGCACCTGCCTGAAATCCTCAAGCAGTCCGGCGTGCCGTGCCGCGTGTATGGCCTGCGCCGCGACCTGAAGGAGGACGTGGTGGACGGCAACCTCACCTACCGGCCCTTCAGCGAGGCGGGCTTCATCGACGACCTGCGCACCGCGCGCGCGGTGGTGGCGGGTGGCGGCTTCACGCTGATGAGCGAGGCCGTCTACCTGCACAAGCCGCTGCTCAGCATCCCCGTGGGAGGCCAGTTCGAGCAGGTGCTCAACGCCCTCTACCTGGAGAAGCTGGGCTACGGGATGTATGTGAAGGAATTGAGCCTGGACGCGCTGAGGACGTTCCTGTCCCGCGTGCCCGCCTGCGCGGAGGCCCTCAAGAGCTACGAGCAGGACGGGAACGTGAAGATGCTCAGCGCGCTGAACGACCAGCTGGCGCAGGCATATGAGCACCGCGGCCACTGGCGCATGGAGCTGGCGGAGATGGACGGCAAGGCCTGAAGCCCGCCGTCCACCGGGTGTCCCTGACAGCTCAGTGCAGGGACACCTCGTTCTCGTTGTTGCGCTCCGCCGCGCGGCGGCTCATCTCCGTGAGCCAGGAGCGGGTGAGGGGCGTCTCGCTCTCGCTGCCCTTGTAGCGCTCCGGGGTGCTGTCCTGGGGCAGCAGCCGGTTGATGGCGTCCAGCACGGCCGCGGTGAGGTTGGGCGCCAGGGCGCGTCCCACCGCTCCCAGCTTCGCGGGCATGCCCACCAGCGCCTCCGCGTCACCCCGGCGGCACGCCTCGATGACCTTGCGCGCCACGCGCTCGGCGCTCATCGACACGCCCACCATCGAATTGCTCACGTGGAACCACGCGTACTCCTTCTCGTGGTCGCCCTTGAAGTTCGCGTTGCGCGGGCTGCCCGTGCGGATGAGGGACGGGCACGCCGTCGTCACGCGGATGCCGTCCTGCGCCAGCTCCGTGCGCAGCCCGTCCGACAGGCCCACCAGCGCGAACTTGCTCGCGGAGTACGGCACCAGGTGCGGGATGCTCAGCTTGCCGCCCATGGAGGACACGTTGACGATGCGGCCCTCGCCGCGCGCCTTCATGGCCGGCACCACCGCGAGCGTCGTGTACAGCGGGCCCCAGAGGTGGACGTCCACGGCCTCCTCGAAGTCCTCCAGCGTCATGGACTCCAGCGGGCCCACCATGATGACGCCCGCGTTGTTGATGAGCACGTCCACCGCGCCCCACTGCTCGTGGACGGCGCCCACCATCGCGTCCACCTGCACCTGGTCGCGCACGTCGCAGCGCAGGGAGAGGATGTGGCCTCCGATGCGGTCCAGGTCCGCGTGGGCGCGCTGGAGCGATTCGGTGTCCCGGCCGCAGATGGCCACGCGCGCTCCCTCCTTCAGCAGCATGCGCGCCATCACCAGCCCCAGGCCCCGGGAGCCGCCGGTGATGATCACCGTCTTGTCCTTGAAGCTGAAGCGCGGCCGCAGCGCGCGCCTCAACCCCACGGCGGCCCCCACCCCGGCGGCAAGCGCGCCCAGGGAGAAGCCCTTTCGCTCGGTGTGTCGTCGGTCAGCCATGGTGCGACTCTCCAGGGAAGGGGTATGGGGCCGGGCGCTAGGGATTGGAGGCCGCGGCCTGGTCTTCCTGCTCGCGGGACACCTCGCCGTGGAGCGCGGGCGGCTCCTGGCCGGGCAGCTTCTTGAGTTCCGCGCGCATGCGGCGCAGGGCGTCCTTGCCGCCAATGCGGTTCTTCAGCCGTCCATCCGTGCCGAAGAGGAGGAAGGCGGGGTGCTTGTCCACGCCGTAGGCCTTGGCCATGGAGCCGTCATCCATGGCGATGGGGTAGCGCAGGCCGTGCTCGCGCGCGAAGCCCTCCACCTTGTTGGTGTCCCGCAGCTCCGTCTCGGAGTGGGTGACGTCCACGCCAATGACCTTCAGGCCCTTGGGCCCGTAGTCGACGATCCACTGATTCACGGCTTCGAACTGCGCGGCGCAGTCCGCGCAGTCCATGGTCCAGAAGTGCAGGAGGACGGGCAGTCCATCCAGCTCCGAGACGTGGACGGGGGCGTTCACCCATCCGCCATCCGGGTCCAGGAGCGTGAGGGGGATTTTCGTCGAGGCCATGCGGGCTCCCTATGGGAAGTGGAAAGCGCTTCAACGGGACGTGACTCAAGCTATGCATGCGCCATCGGCTGCTCCCGGCTGCGCGCCCGTCCGCTCGCCTGTCCGGCAAGGTGTGGTGGCCCGCTCCACCCCCCGGTGGGCAGGCAGGCGGCATGGAGGACGTGATGCGCATTCCTGACTTCGACCTGGAGCGGTACTTCGCGCGCTGGGAGTTCGCCGCGCCCTATCTGCTGTGCGCCTCCGACGTGCAGGGCTGGCGCATGGCGGACCTGCTGGCGCTCGCGTCGCCGGAGGACCGCTCGCGCTGGGATGAGCTGACGCTCGGCTACACGGAGACCCCCGGCCTGCCCGCGCTGCGCGAGGCCATCGCCGGGATGTACCCGGGCCTGTCCTCCGAGGACGTCCTCACCTTCGCGGGCGCGCAGGAGGCCCTGTTCGTCACGATGAACGTCCTGCTGGGCCCCGGCACGCACGCCATCGTCACCTGGCCGGGCTACCAGTCGCTGTACGAGGTGGGGCGCGCCACCGGCGCGGACGTGACGCTGTTGCCGCTGCGCGAGGAGGACGGCTGGGCGCTGGACCTGGACGCGCTCACCGCGGCGCTGCGCCCCGACACGCGCATGGTCGTCGTGAACTTCCCGCACAACCCCACGGGCTCGCTGCCGGACCGCGCCACCTTCCAGAAGCTGTGCGCGCTGTGCGAAGCGCGCGGCATCCACCTCTTCTCCGACGAGGTGTACCGCCTGCTGGAGTACGACGTGAACGACACGCTGCCGCCCGCCGCGTCGTGCTTCACGAAGGGCGTGAGCCTGGGCGTGATGTCCAAGGCGTTCGGCCTGGCGGGGCTGCGCGTGGGCTGGCTCGCGACCCGGGACATGGAGCTTCTGGCGCGCTGCCGCGCCTTCAAGGACTACACCTCGCTGTGCAACAGCGCCCCCAGCGAGCTGTTGTCCCTCATCGCCCTGCGCGCCCGCGACCGCGTGCTGGAGCGCAGCCGCGGCCTGCTCACCGCGAACCTCGCGCTGCTGGACGCCTTCTTCGCGCGCCACGCGGACACCTTCCGCTGGGTGCGTCCGCGAGCCGGCAGCGTGGCCTTCCCCCGTCTGTTGCGAAACATTCCGGTGGCCCGTTTCACTGAGTCACTGATTACCCGTGAGGGTGTCTTGCTGTTGCCGGGTGACGTGTATGGCTTTCCCGGCAATCACTTCCGGTTGGGGTTGGGACGCGTCAACCTGCCGGAAGCACTGGAGCGACTGGAACGCTTCGTACGAGAGGGCGGTCTGGACGCGTTGGGGTGACGCCGACAGCCGGCGCGCCGCGTCAGGATTTACACTGACGACTGGACTTTCGGCTTATCGCATTCATCTGAAACACACCCTAGAGTGGTTGTCCCCTCGCCCGGCCTGGGGCCGTGCGGAAGCCCTCTCATCCCCCTGAGAGGCCAGGAGACACACCCCGATGAAGATGCTGATTGGCGCGGCCGTGACCGCCGCGACGCTGTTGGTGGGTACCGAGGCCGCCGCGACGAACTACACGCTGTGGATCCACGGCAAGAACGGCAACTCGACGCAGGCGGGCAACTACAACGACTTCAGCTACTGGGGGCCTTCCTCCACCGCGGCGGGCGTGAACAAGAAGGCGGTCAACTGGAACGGCACGCAGCGCATCGGCACGGAGAACTACCGGATCCGCAACGCGCTGGACTGCTTCTGCACGGGCACGAACTGGTGCTACATCGCCGCGCACAGCGCCGGTGACCTGCAGATCGGCTACGCGCTGTCGCTGTACGGCGGGAGCGCGCGGCAGAAGAAGAACGCCACGCCCAACGCCAACGGCGAGTGCGGCAACACGGACGGTTCCACGCAGACGGGCTGGAACATCAAGTGGGTGGACATCGCGTCCGGCGCGGGCGGCGGCAGCGAGCTGGCGGACCACGGCGACTGGGCGGTGAGCGACCCGCTGGTGAGCGACCTGGTCACCACGACGGCGCGTGCCATGTTCAACCACAACACCACGCGCAACGTGTGGTTCTACATGTTCGCTGGCGCCAAGGGCACGGCGTACTCCGGCATCCTCCCGGGCCAGGACGACGAGGCGGTGGCCTACCACTCCACGGGCGGTGTGTCCGGCTCGGGCAACGGGTCCTACTGCAACCCGGGCGACTGGTTCTGCGGCGGCACGCTCAACACGGGCACGGCGGCGTGCAGCGACGGCCGGGCGAAGTGGAGCTTCCACACCGTGTCCCTGCGCGATGACGGCGAGGCGTACAACCACTACGCCAACGGCAACTGGGGCGGCATCGTCTCCAAGGTGCGCGAGGACGTCGCGACGTACGCGTACTAGACTGACGGCTTCCCCCGCCCCCTCCGGCGAAGCCCGCTCATGACACGCGACGACGGTCCCGTCTCTTCCGCCTCCCGGCTGCGCCACGGCCGGTGGTTGCTTGCGCTCGTGCCCCTGGTGCTCGTGGGCGGGGTGTTCTTCTGGTGGCAGGGAAGCGAAGGGGCCGAAGCGCCGGAGGGCGCACCCGAGCCCGCCTCCGCCCCGGTGTCCGACCCCCGCGAGGTGGCGAGGGCACCGGCGGAGCGCGGCGCGGCCATGGCGTCCGAGTCCGCCGCGCCGTCGCTGCTCAGCCCGGAGGCCCGCGAGCGCGAGGCCCGCCGCGAGCTGTGGCAGAAGCGGCTGGAGCGCGCGAAGCGCTCGTTGGAATCCTACGTGGCGGCCACGCGCTATCCGCCGGAGTCGCGGCCCAGCCGCGAGCATCCGGATCAGATGGAGCTGGCGGAGCCGGAGCGCACGCGGCCCTTGAGCCCGAAGGCCGCGGAGGACGGCACCTCCGACGTGCAGCTGCGGCTCAAGCAGGACAAGGTGTTCGTCGTCGGTGACGAATCGGTGCTCCTCAGCGTGGCGTGCGAGGACTCGCGCCGCACGCCGCGCCCGTGCGAGGTGGTGTCCGCGCTGGCGCACGAGGCGGACCACCTGGTGGGCGCCGGCGGTGTGCCGGGCGTGCCGGTGGTCTTCACGGACGCGGGGCAGGGCGGCGACACGGTGGCGGGTGACGGGATGATCACCGGGCGCTTCCAGCCGTCGAAGCAGGGCTTCCCCATGTTCTCCGGCACGCTGCGCGTGGACGTGCGCGTGCGCTCGGGGTCGCTGGAGGACACGGCGTTCTTCGACGTGCTCTACACGCCGGCGCCGCCGGCCACGTTCACCCGCAAGGTGCGCGAGGCGGTGGAGGCGGGGTCGCTGGACCTGTACCTGTCCGTCCAGGTCCGCAAGGCGGGGCGGTACGTGGTGTCCGGCCGGCTGGACGACGAGGGCGGCGTGCCGTTCGCGTCGGTGTCGTTCAACGAGGAGCTGCAGGAGGGCACGCAGGAGGTGAAGCTCAACGTCTTCGGCAAGCTCATCCGCGACGAGGCGCCCACGTTCCCGCTGACCCTGCGCGACGTGGAGGGCTTCCTGCTCAAGGAGATGGGCGACCCGGACCGCGAGCTGATGGTCACGCTGCGCGGGCCCGTGCACACCACGCGCGAGTACTCGCTCCAGCAGTTCTCCGAAGCGGAGTGGAGGAGCCCGGAGCGCGACCGCTACACGAACGAGCTGGAGAAGGACGTCATGGAGGCGCAGAAGCAGCTCGACGCCGCGCTCAAGGACACGCCCGCGCCCTGAGCGTCACCGAGCTTGGAGCTTGGAGCCCGGAGCGCGGAGCCCGGACCCGGGCTCAGGACTCGAGCGGCGGCGGAGGCGGCGTGTGGGCCGCGTCGACCTCCACGAGGTCGGCGTCCTGCACGTCGTCGATGTCCAGGAGGTCGTCCGCGGTCGCGACGGCGGGCGCGGCCTCCACGTCGGGGGCCACCACGACGCTGGGCTCCGGTTCGGAAGCGGGCGGCTCGCGCCGCGCGGCCGGGGCTTCCACGTCGGGCGCCCCGCCCGTCGCGCGGGCCTCCGCGTACGCGGCGGCGTAGGCGGCTTCGGCCTGCACGGCCTCCATCGTGAAGTCGTCCGCGTCCGCGAGGAAGTCACTCCCCGTTGACGCGAGGCCCGGCGCCGCTTCCTGGGACAGCTCTGGCCCGCCGTCCTCCAGCGTGGCCAGGAACCCGTCCGGGTCGTCCGGCGTCCCGGACGCCTCCGCCTCCGCGTCCTCCGCGCCCATGTCGTCGCTCAGCGCGCGCAGCTCCTCGTCGCTCAGGCTGGACAGGTCGCCGGACTCCAGGAGGAACAGCAGGTCCTCCGCCTCCTGCGCGGAGACGGTGCTGGGCATGGTGTCCAGGTTCTGCAGCTCCCACGCGGCCGCGTCCGGCGACAGGATGTCGGACGGGTCCATGGACGGATCCGCGGGCGGGGCCTCCGCGCGGCGCTCCGCCTGCTGGAAGTGGCGCGCCTGCAGGAGCGGCGTGGACGTCTGCGGCGTGCCCAGCCGCTGCGCGTAGGCGGGTGCGGCCTCCTCGAAGGTGCTCTCGCCCGCGAAGGTGCGCAGCTGCGCGTTCTCCAGCAGCGCGGCCCGGGGCTCCGGGGCCTCCAGGCCCGCCGCGCGCCCTCGCGTCTCCGAGGACGTGTCCGGCGTCAGCCCCAGGTCCGCGAGCAGCGCGCCCGCCAGGTCGCCGTCGGCGTCCGCCTGGAAGTCGCTCGCGTCGGAGAAGCCCCGCCGCACCGGCTCCACCGGCGTCATGGGCTGCTGCTGCACCGGGGCGGTGACCTCCAGCTCGGAGGAGATGGACCAGGCCCGGGACGTCGAGATGCCAGAACCCACACGGCGGATGGATGTCATGGTTCTCCTCGGGTGATGGCCCGCAGCACGGGCGGCTCCTGCATTGTCCGCCGGTCCCGGCGGGAGTTGCTAGGGGGACCCACGCGATCCCCATTGGCTGCAAGTCCCGGTATCCTACCGGCGCCATGACTCCCACCCCTGGTCCCCACGTGGACGCGCGTCCTGCGTCCTCCCACGAAGTCCGCCCGGGCCTTCAGGGTCTCCCGCCCGTTGAAAAGTCACGGCGGGACGGGACGGGGACGACCGCAACGTCGGTCGGCGGACAGGGGAGCGAGGGCGCGCGGAGGGAAGTCG
This sequence comes from Corallococcus exercitus, assembly GCF_003611585.1. Lineage (GTDB taxonomy): Bacteria > Myxococcota > Myxococcia > Myxococcales > Myxococcaceae > Corallococcus > Corallococcus exercitus. Next base: position 16,071 of record NZ_RAVW01000218.1, read on the forward strand.
CACCCGGACGTTCTTCAAGGGCGAGAACCCCGTGGGGGCGTCCCGGGGATGAAGTGACCGGGCCGTTGGCCTCCCGTTTGCTGTCCGGGAGCCCAGCCAGGAGGCGGTGGTGATGAGATTCGAGAGCGCGGGACAGACCCACATCGGGCGCCGGACGCACAACGAGGATGCGTACTGCGTGCTGCCCGAACGGGGGCTGTTCGTGGTGGCGGAC
>NZ_RAVW01000219.1 GCF_003611585.1 Corallococcus exercitus
CATTCGGGGCCTGGGCCCAGGCCGGCACCGCCATCGTGCCGAGCCACACCACCGCCGAGACCCCGAGCTGGAACCTGCGCGTGCGAACCATGTCCCTCTCCCGTCCTGGCCCCCGGCGGGCCAGGACCACTTCGGCCTGCGTCCTTCCTAGCTGCGGAAGGGGTTCTGCAGGAGCACCGTCTCGCCGCGGTCGGCGCCCACGGAGACGCACACCACGGGCACGCCGCTGACCTCTTCCACGCGGCGCACGTAGCGCTTGGCGGCTTCCGGCAGCTCGTCGAAGGTGCGCACGCCGGCGAGCTTCTCGTCCCAGCCGGGCAGCGACTCGTAGATGGGCTTCACGCGCGCCAGGTCCTCGTAGTCACCGGGCAGCTCCGTCACGCGCTGGCCGTCCAGCTCGTACGCGTTGCAGATGCTGAGCGTCTTGATGCCGCTGAGCACGTCCAGCTTGGTGAGCGCGATGCCCCACAGGCCGTTGACGCGCACCGCGTAGCGCAGCACCACGCCGTCCAGCCAGCCGCAGCGGCGCGGGCGGCCCGTGGTGGCGCCGAACTCGTCGCCCACCTTGCGCAGCCGGTCCCCCAGCTCGTCGCTCAGCTCCGTGGGGAACGGGCCTCCGCCGACGCGCGTGGTGTACGCCTTGCTGATGCCCATCACCTTGTCGATGGCCGTGGGCCCCAGGCCCGAGCCCACCGCGGCATTGCCCGCCACGCAGTTGGAGCTGGTGACGAACGGGTAGGTGCCGTGGTCCACGTCCAGCAGCGTGCCCTGCGCGCCCTCGAAGAGGATGCGGGCGCCGCGGCGGACCTGCTCGGAGAGGAAGAGCGACACGTCGTGCACGTAGGGCTTCAGCCGCTCGCCCAGGGCGGAGAACTCCGCGTGCACCTGCGGCGTCTCCAGCCGCGGCACGTCCACGCCGGCCTGGGCGCAGAGGTCCTTCAGCTCCTCCAGCGCGGCGGGCAGGCGCTCGTCGATGCGGCGGCGCAGGCGCTCCGGGTGGAGCAGGTCGCGCACGCGGATGCCCCGGCGGGCCACCTTGTCCTCGTAGGCCGGGCCGATGCCCCGCCCCGTGGTGCCGATGGCGCTGCCTCCGCGGGCCTTCTCGCGGAAGCTGTCCAGCAGCTTGTGCCACGGGAAGATGACGTGGGCGTTGTCGGAGATGAGCAGCTGCGCATCATCCTTGAGGAAGCCGCGCGGCTTGAGCGCGTCGATCTCCCCGACGAGGACGGCGGGATCCACCACCACCCCGTTGCCAATGACACACGTCTTGCCCGGGTGAAGGATGCCCGAGGGGATCAGGTGCAGGACGGTCTTCTGCCCCCCGACCACCAGCGTGTGGCCCGCGTTGTTGCCGCCCTGGAAACGGACGACCACCTGGGCGTGCTCGGTGAGAAGGTCGACGACCTTGCCCTTCCCCTCATCTCCCCACTGCGCTCCGATGACGACGACGTTCGGCATGGTGCCCGCCGCTTAGCACGCGGGAGGGGCCGGGTGACAGTGTTCCGCGAAGCCGCAGTGAAGGGCCTGGCAGGCTGCCTTGTCCCACCCCGGCCATGCCCCGGTGGATTCCGCCTGGGCCAGCGCCCGGACGCCCTCGGCCAGACGCCGCACCGCCCCGGCGTCGGCGGATCCGGCCGGGAGGAATTCCGGTTCCGGGGACGCTTCCCCCAGGAAGGCCACGCCCACCCGCACCGGCACCCCGTCACGCACCATCCGGGCCGCCGCCAGGCTCAGGGCCGTCAGCTCATGGACACACGCGGCCGGGCCCAGGGGGTGGCGAGCGCCCGGGCGCAGGAGCACCGCCACGGCCTCGCCGTCCGGCGACTCCCAGAGCAGGTCCACCGCCCCTTCCACGCGGGCGCCGTCGTCCAGGTCCAGCACGAAGTCCAGGCCCCGGTGGATGGAGGACGCGGGCGCCGCGGCGAGCTGGCGCGCGAAGGTCGTGCCCAGGAAGCGTTCCACGGTGGACAGCACGCCGCCCAATTCGTCCTCCTCCGGATCCCGGCCCGCGGTCCGCAGCAGGCTCTCCAGGTGCGCGCGCCGCTCGGAGGCTTCCGCGTCCGTCCCCGCGAGCGACAGGTCCACCTCACGCAGCAGCCGCGTGACGAGCTGATCCGGACGCTCCACGGGCAGCCAGCCGTCGGGCTCGACGAAGAGGGGCGCGGCGCGTGCCGGGGCCTCCCAGGGTTCGGATCCGACGGCGAGCCCCAGCCGGTGGAGGTGGTGGTAGCGGCGCGGGCACGTGAGGAAGTCCTGGACCGCGCGCGCGGTGGCGACCGCCGGGGCGTCGGTGAACAGCGCGGCACCGGCGCGGAGCGCCTCGTCGGACATGCGCTCCAGCGCGGACTCGATGCGGATCCGCGCCTGTTCGAGCTGCTCCTCCGTGGGCGGCTCCGGATCCGCGGGCGGCGGCAGCTGCTCCACGTCCACGTCGATGGCGAGCGCCCGCAGGTCCGGATCCGCGTCCAGCCGGCGGTCCACGCGGTGCCACCACGTATCGGTGCCCGCGCGCTTCTCCTCGCCGCCCGACAGCACGAGCAGGTCCTTGGCGCGCGTGAGGGCCACGTAGAGCAGGCGCAGGTATTCGGCGTCCTCGCGGGCCTTCAGCTCGGCGCGCACGGCCTCGAAGCGCTCGGAGGTGAAGGTGTCCAGCGAGTCCGGCATCCAGGGCTTCAGGGCCAGGCCGAAGGAGCGCTCGAAGTACGCCCGGGCGGTGGTGGTGCGCCTGCGGCCGCCCATGCCGGGCACCACGACCACGGGCCACTCCAGGCCCTTGGCGCGGTGGATGGTGAGCAGTTGCACGGCGCGTGGGTCCCCTTCGTCCAGGAGGTCCGCCTGCGCCTCGTTGGGGTCGGAGTCCGCCAGCTGGCGCAGCTCGCGCGCGAAGGCCACGCAGCCTCCCGTGCCGCGCTCGTCCCTCCGGGCGGCCAGCGAGAGGAGCTTCTCCACGTTGGCGCTCGCCTGCTCCGCGTAGGGTGAGCCCGCCAGCGCTTCGCGGTACCCCGTCGCCTCCAGCGCGGCCTGCAGCAGGGCATGCACGCCCAGCCGGTCGCGCTCCCGCCGCAGCACGGGGATGAGCTCCAGGAAGCGCGCGAGCCGCGACTGCTCCCGCGCGGACATGGCGGCGCGGACCTCCGGATCCACCAGCCGGGGCGAACCGAGCGACAGCGGCAGGTCCCCCGCGAGCCGGAACAGCGACGCGTCCGACAGGCCCACCAGCGGCGAGCGGAGCACCGCGGCGAACGCCAGCGCGTCGTCCGCGTCCGCGAGCAGCGCCAGCAACGAGGCCAGGTCGCGCACCTCCTGGGCCCCGTAGAAGCCCCGGCCGCGCAGCACCCGGTGCGGCACACCGTGGCGGATCAGCGCCTGCCGGTACTCCTCCAGGTGCGTGAAGGTCCTGAAGAGCATGGCCACGTCGCCGCCGCGCGCGGGACGCAGGCCCTTCTTGTCCTCCGCCATCACCGTCGCGGGAGCGCCCGGCGCGAGCATCACCCGCAGCCTGCGGGCCACCGCGTCCGCTTCGTACTCGCGCAGCTCCGGAGCCGTGTCGGCCTCCGGCAACGTGAGCCGCTCCACCACGGGCCCTTCGGCCAGGTCCGGACGCGTGGGGGACAGGTCGTCCGTCTCGGGTTCGTAGACGACCTCGAAGGGACGGGGCGTCGCCTCCTTCGCCACGAGCAGCCCGGCGAACGCGCGGTTGAAGAAGGACAGGACGCCCGGCAGCGAGCGGTAGTTGTTCTGGAGGAAGCCGCGCATGCCGCCTTCGGCTTCGATCTTGTCCGCCAGGACCTTGAACACGGACACGTCCGCGCCACGGAACTCGTAGATGGACTGCTTGCGGTCACCCACCGCGCACAGGAACGCGGGCTCCAGGGGCAGCGCGGCCACGAGGTCCGCGTCCGGCGTCAGTTCGCGCGGGCCGCCTTCGCGCTTCTCCGACAGCAGCAGCACCAATTCCAGCTGGAGCCGGTTGGTGTCCTGGAACTCGTCCACCAGCAGGGCGCCCAGCCGCTCCTGCACCTGCTGCCGGAACTCCGGATGGTCGCGCAAGAGGTCGCGCGCCTTCACCAGCAGCGAGGTGAAGTCGAACACGTTGCGCCGGATCAGCTCCGCGTCGTGCCGGGCCTCCACCTGGCCCAGGAGGTCGCGGAAGGTCTCCTCGAAGGGCGCCGTGCGCCACGCGGCGTAGGCATCCTCCAGCCGCCGCACGGAGCCGTCGCTCTTGCCCTTCACCTTCCAGAGCAGCTCCTTGAGGCACGCGCCCGCGCCCTTGCGCAGGTTGACCAGGTTGCGAGGCTCCGACAGCAGCACGTTGCGCAGCGTCGGGAAGTGGCCCGGCTGCATGAACGTGTCCGGCGTCATCCCCTTCAGCGGGGGCTCGCACGCGTTCAGGAGGGTGCTCCACTCGCCCTTGGTGTCCTGGGCGCGGGCCTCCATGCACAGGCGGCGGCAGTCCTCGATGAGTCCTTCGAGCTGCGCCTTGTCCGCCACGCCATCGCCCACGCGCGCCGTGGCGGCCTTGAGGCCCTCCTCGCGCATCTTGCCGTAGACGTCCATCAGCGCGGCCACGAGGCCGTCGGAGAACCCGGAGCCGGAGAAGCCCAGCTCCGCGCACAGCTCGCGCACGCGCGCGTCGCCGCCCTCCAGCGCGTCCAGCACCACACGTTCGGTGACGTCCTCCAGCAGGCCGGCGGCCTCCAGCTCGTCCAGCACCTCGAAGGCGGGATCGATGCCCACCGCGGGCGGGGCCCGGCGCAGGAGCTGACCGCAGAGCGAGTGGAACGTACCCACCGTCGCGGCGCCCAGGTCCTCGCGCACCTTGCGCCAGGCGTCCTGCGTGGGGAACGGGCGCTCCAGCCTCGCGAGCGACGCGCGCAGGTCCTTCTCCGCGTCGAGCGGGACGTCCCCCTGGGCCAGCGCGTCCAGGCGCTCGCGGACGCGCTTGCGCATTTCGGCGGCGGCCTTGTCCGTGAACGTGAGCATGCACAGGCGGGAGGGACGCAGCGGCTCCGCCTGCCGCGCTCCCGCGAACAGGTGCAGCGTCATCGTCACCAGGCTGTACGTCTTGCCCGCGCCGGCACCCGCCATCAGGGCCAGGTTCTTCTCCAGCGCGAGCATGTGGGGCGCGGTGTCGCTCATCCGCTCCCCTCGTCCGAGATGCGGCGTTCGGTGATGCGGCACACCGCGCGGTAGCCGCACTTGCCGCAGTCGTTGGGCCGCGCCGGGAAGTCACCCTTGCGCAGCCTGCGCACCAGGTCCTCCACCGCGTTGGGCAGGTTGAGCCCGGCGGCCTCCGCCACGCGCTGGCGCACCTCCGGGTCCGTGGACAGCAGGTCCTCCAGCTCCGCGGGCGGCAGCACGGAGGACAGGTGAATGGCGTCGCCCGTGCGCAGCGAGAACCACGCCGCGTTCTTCGCGCCCACGTGGCCGGCGACGCGCGCGGCGTAGAGGTACAGCGGGAGCTGGAAGTCGGAGCGCAGCAGGTTCTCCTTCAGCGTGCGCTTGTCCAGGCGGCCCGTCTTGTAGTCGATGACGCCCACTTCCGTGCCGGCCGTGTCCAGCCGGTCGATCTGCCCCTCGAAGACGATGGCGTCATCCGCCACCATCAGCTTCACGTCGGCCCAGCGCTTGTCCTCCGCGGCCGGGCCGAAGCGCAGCTCGAAGCCCTCGGGCACCAGCGGGTCGAAGGGCAGGCCCCGCCGCTGATCCGTGAGGATGCGCCGGACCATCGCGTGGGCCTTCTCGCCCGCGAGCTTCCACAGCTCGTGGTGGCCCACGTGGTTGAGCTCCGCGAAGTGCCGGCTGGCCTTCTTGACCGCCTTCTCCAGCACGTCGTTGGGGATGTCCTCCGGCGCCTGGCCCAGGAGCTTCTTCTCCTTGAGCGACTGAAAGACCTCCTCCATCACGCGGTGCCAGAAGGTGCCGCGGCCCCGGGCGTCGAACTCCTCGCTGGCCACCACGGGCTCGGCCACCTTCAGGCCGTACGCGATGAAGCCCTGGAAGCCGCAGTTGCCGAACTTCGACAGGGCGCTCGCGGACAGCGGGCGCTCCAGGCCGAAGTGGAACGTCTCGCGCAGCTTCTGCTCCAGCTGGGGCCCCTGCACGCCGCCGGTGAACTCGCCGGGCAGCTCGTCCTCGCGGCCGAAGAAGCGCAGGCGCGCGGCCTCCATGTGGGCCAGCTCGCGCGCGGTGCGGAACCAGTCGTCCGTGCCGAAGCGGTCCTTGAGCAGCTGTCCCGCGGGGTCGGGCTCCGTGACGCGCAGGGTGGGGAACGACAGGCCCGCCAGGGCCTCCAGCGCCACGGTGCGCCGCAGCTCCGACGGCGTGAGCACCTCGTCCAGCGGCAGCACGGGGGGCAGCGTGCGCGTGGCCCACTTGTGGCCGGTGAGCCTGCGCACCTCCTCCAGGAACGCGGACGGCACCTGCTCCTGTCCGCCCGCGGCCTTCACCGCGAACGACAGGCTCAACGTGCCCTCCGCCGCCGCGAGCGCGCTGGCGAAGAGCAGCCGGTCCTCCGTGAGGCGCCAGGGCGCGCGGTCGTCGAACTCGCCGCCGGTGAGGCGGAAGACGTCGCGGGTCAGGTGCTGGTTGAGCGCCACGCGCTCCGCATCCCCCAAGAGGGGCGACGGCGGATCGCGCCCGGGGAGCCGGCCTTCCGTGAGCCCGGCGACGAAGAGGTGGCGGAAGGTGCGGCCCGGCACGTCGGCCAGGTCCAGCACCTCCACCGCGCCCGTGGAGGGTCCTCGCGCGGGCAGGTGCACGTCGCGCAGCGCGTCCGCGAGCCACCGGCCCAGCACGCGCCGGGTGATGCGGGGACCTCCGCCCACGGCCCGCAGCGAACGCAGCAGCGCTTCCATCCGCTGGCGGAAGGCCGCGAGCGCCGCGTCGTCCCGGGCCCTCGCGTCCTCGATGCGCGCGCCCAGTGCGCCGGCCTCTTTCGTTTCCATGGGCCCCGCGGAGTCGAGCAGGCCCAGCCGCTCCACCACCTTCCACCACGCGGCGACCGACTCCGCGGCCGGGGCCTCCTGGGGGATGTGGCGGCATTCGTCGATGAGCCGCATCACGCGGTCGCGCAGCGCGCGCACGGCCATCACCTTGACCGCGTCCTCCTTGCGCTTGCCCCCCTGCGCCGCCATCCGGCGCGCGAGCCCGTCCAGGCGCACGTCGTAGGCGCCCTTCCCTCGCGTCGCGCCCAGGCGGTCGTCCCGCGCGGCGGCGAGCGCGAAGAGGGTCGCGGGCGCATCCGGGCCTCCGCGCGACAGCGACGGCACGTAGCGGCTGGAGACGAGCTCCGCCACGCGCTCCGCCGGGAAGCCGTCCTCCGTCAGCACCGGCAGCTCCAGCGCCAACCGCACGGGCCCCGCCAGCGCGAGCGGCTCACCCCAGGGCAGGCGCACCGGCACGCCCAGGTCCCCCAGCGCCTCCGCGAGCCAGCCCGCCTCCGGGCCCAGGTCGCGGTACGCGATGGCGATGTCGCCCGGCGCGCTGCCCGCGTCGATGAGCCGCCGCACGTCGCGGGCCGCCACGCGGGCCTCCTCGCGCGCGGACGTCGCGTTCCACACGGCCAGCCCGTCCACCGCGCCCTTGAGCACGTCGCGCGCGGCGCGGGGCGAGAACAGGTGCCGGCCCAGGTCCGTGAAGGGGCGGCCCTCGAAGGTGACATCCGCCTTGAAGAGGTCGACGTGGGGCATCGTCTCGCCCCGGTTCTCGAACGCGCGGAACAGCGCCGCGAGCGCCGCGTCCGCCACCGGCGAGCCACCCACCGGCGTCTCCACGCGCAGCGACACGCGGCGCGCCTCGCACGCCGCGGCCAGGCCCATCAGCAGCTCCAGCTTCGACGGGCGCACGTCGTAGACACCGTGGAGCACCAGCCCTGTCACGCCGTCCCAGCCCGTGGGCCACGCACCCCGGTCCAGCGCCTCGCGCGCTCCGCGGAGCACGTCCTCGCGGTCCGCGAGCCCCAGCTCCGCCAGACGCTGTTCGTACAGGTGATAGAGCCGGGCGAGGACGCGCGCGCGGGTGCGGCGCTCTGGCGGCAGCACCTCCGCGGCGTCCTGGAGCTCGCGCGGGGAGAGCCGCCCGGCCTTCAGGTCCAGCAGCACGTCCGCAGCGGCGCGGGCGAAGGCGGGCTCGCGCACGTAGTCGCCGAACGGCGTGTCGCCCAGCGTACCGCCCAGGCCTGACACCACGGCCCGGGCCGTCATCGCGGGACAGGGCCGCCGGTTGAGCTCGCGCGCCCCGCCCAGCGCGTGGACGAAGTCGTCCCACGTGAGCAGGTGGGTCCCCACGGCGATGCCCCGCGCACGCCGCTCCGCCCGCAGGGCAGCCTGGCGGCGCGCGGCATCGGGGAAGACGTGGAGTGTGCGGCCAGGGCGGGACATGCGGGGCGAGGACTCTAGAACGGCCAGGGGCGCCGTTTTCATGCTCCTTTCGAGGCATTCCCACACCCTGGCCCGTTGTCCGCCCGCCTGCTGTCCTCGAAACCCGGGAAGTCCGAGGACACGGGCCTTCCGCCCGACCTGGGACAGCACCGTTCAGCCCGGAGGCGCCCAGGCCAGGAGCGGACTCCGCGGGGACTCCCGCCGGCGGCGCACCGCACGAACCTGTCCGACTGTCGGACAGGTTGGGCCCATGTCGGCAGGGAGGTGGTGCACCGCAGGGACATCCGGGTCAGGGCAATGCCCGTCTTTCAGCGCTCGGTGAGGAAGGCCTCCACCTCGCGGGCAAGCAGCTCAGGGGCGGTGACGTGGGCCACGTGCCCCTGACCCGGCAGTACGCGCAGGGACGCGTGCGGGAGCGCCTTCGCCAGGGCTTGAGCGGGTTCCGCGAGGAGCACGTGGGGACTCTGGTCGCCCAGGAGCACCAGGGTCGCGGTGTCCATGGCGCGGAAGCGCTCCACCCCCAGTGGGAGGTCCGCGACCGCGCTGATTTCGCGCAGGAAGGTCTCCATCATGCCGAGCTGCTTCGCCCACTGAGGCGTCTGGCGGAAGGCTTCAAGCTGCTCCGGCTTGAGCATCCGGAAGATGTGGTGCTGCGCGGCCACGAGCGCCGCGTCCGGTCCCTCGCGCTTCCAGGTCGTCCGGACGAGGTCCACGGCTTCGGGCGCGATGCGCTGGGAGATGGGGAACGGGGGCTCATAAAGCACCAGCCGCGCCGGAGGTCGCCGTGTCGCCGCCTCCAGCGCGAGGATGCCGCCCAGCGAGTGGCCGAACAGCGAGGCACCGGGCCCGGCCTCCCGCATCAGCGCGAGCACGTCCTCCACCTCACGCTCCAGCGCATACGCCATCCCGTCCGCGCTGGAGCCACGTCCACGCCGCTCCAGCACGAAGTTCGTGAAGTGCGGAGACAGCCGAGACGCGACGTCCCGCCAGTCGTCCCAGGTACTCAGCGTGCCGTAGACCCAGACGAGCGCGGGTCCCCGTCCCTGTCGGAAGTAGGACAGCGAGGTGCCATCCGCGGAGATGAACCGGTGCTGGGTGAAGGCCGAGGGGACCTGCTTGTTCGCTTCCTCCGAAGCCGCGCGCGAACCCGTGGCCGACGGTGTCGTGCAGCCCGCGAGCATCAGCGCGGCGCCCGCGGTCAGCACACCGCGACGAGAAACCACGGACGGTCTTCCCGTATCTCCGGCGGGTCGGAGGCTGTCGGAAGGTTCGGGCACCCGCGGGGATGCCTCCCGGGCAATCCATCCAGGACCGACGGATGCGTGTGTCTTCCAGGGCGTGGACATGGCGTGTGTTTCCTTTCGCCGCCATTCATGCGGTGGAAAAGGCGTGCGCGAAATGACGATGCCTGCCATTTCACCCGGGACACCGGTGTCCTGAATCACGAAGCCCTGGAGGAACGCATGGAGAGCCTGTCCGCCATCGGCGTCTTCGCCCGCGTCGCGGAGACCGGCAGCTTCGCCTCCGCGGCACGCGCGCTGGGCATCACCCCTTCCGCCGCGAGCAAGAGCGTGGCCCGCCTGGAGGACCGTCTGGGCACCCGCCTCTTCCAGCGCACCACGCGGCGGATGCACCTCACCGAACAGGGCGCCCGCTTCCACGAGCGCTGCGTGCGCGCCCTCACGGAGCTGCGCGATGCGGAGTCAGAACTCGCCCATGCCGTGCGCACGCCTCGCGGCCGCGTGCGCGTCTCCGTCCCGGAGATGCTCGCCCTGCGGCTCATCATCCCCAACCTCCAGCGCTTCCGCCGCGAGTACCCGCACCTGGAGCTGGACCTGGACGTCAACGACCACCTGGCCGACATCGTCGGGGACGGACTGGACGCGGCGGTGCGCTGCGGAGAGCTGACCGACTCGCGCCTCATGCGCCGCCGCCTGGGCCCCAAGCGCTTCATCCTCTGCGCCTCCCCCGCCTACCTCCAGGCGCATGGCACGCCGCGCTCGCTGGACGCGCTCCAGGAGCACGACTGCATCCGCTACCGCTTCGTGTCCACCGGCCGCGTGGAGTCCTGGGCGCTGCGTCAGCCCGCGGGCGCCCCCGCGCCTCGCATCCCGGAGACCTTCGTCTTCAACAACAGCGAAGCCGTCACCCACGCGGCCCGGGCGGGCTTCGGCATCGCGCAGTTCGTGGAGCTGATGATCCGCCCGGAGCTGGAGGCCGGCACGCTGCGCCCCTTCCTGCGCGAACACTCCCTGGAGCGCGGCGCGCTGTGGCTGGTGTGGCCCCAGACCCGGCGCACCCCGCCCAAGGTGAAGGCCCTGGGCGACTTCCTGGCGCGGCTCGTCGAGGAGGACGAGGCCGGGGCGCGCTGACCCCACTCCGGCCGGATTGCCGCGAGGGGGCGGAGCGCCCTTATGCTCCACGGTCCCATGCTTGCCTCCTACCGGACCTTCCTCACCTTCTGCCTGCTCGTGCTGGCGCCGCTGTCACCCGCCGCCGCGCAGGACACCTCCGATGCACCGCGCGCGCTGCGCTTCAACTGGACCCGCGACGGCATCATCACCGGTACCGCTGGCGTGCTGTGGATCTCCAGCGAGTCGGTCTTCAAGGACGACCTGGCCCCGGCGCAGTGCCGCTGGTGCGACCGCGCTCCGGACGGCACGGACCGGCTCAACCGCCTGGACCGCTGGGGCCGCGGCATCGCCGGCGACACGGAGGCGTCCCGCAAGCGCGCGGACACCTGGAGCAACGTCCTCGGGTTCGCGGGCCTGCCGCTGGCCCTGCTGGGCACCCAGTACGCCGTGGGCCACAGCAGCGGCGCCTCCCGTGAGTACTTCGCCCAGGACGCCACCATCATGGTCCAGAGCGCCGTCCTCGCCTCCGTCGCCAACCAGGCGGTGAAGTTCGCCGTGGGCCGCGAGCGCCCCTTCGTCCACGTCCTCCCGGATGAGGCCAAGGGCCTCACCGCGCACCCCACCGACAACAACCTGTCCTTCTACAGCGGCCACACCAACCTGGCCTTCTCCCTGGTCGTGTCCGCCGGCACCGTTGCCTCCATGCGCGGCTACAAGCACCAGGGGCTCATCTGGGGCGTGGGCCTGCCGCTGGCCGCGTCGGTGGGCCTGCTGCGCATGGGCGCGGACAAGCACTACCTCACCGACGTGCTCACCGGCGCCGTGATGGGCACCGCGTTCGGCCTCGCCGTGCCCCTGCTCCTGCATGGCCGCGAGGAGGACGACGTTCCGTCGACCCACACGCGGGCGTCCTCGGTGTCGCTCAACCCGATGGTCGGAAGCCAGATGGTGGGCCTGTCGGGCGCCTTCTAGGCACGCCCGCTTCCACCCGCGCACCAGCCGACACTTCGGCCGTCACGGCTCCTGGACGCACACGCGCGCCATGGTACGCGATCCGTCCACCTTCGTCGGACGGGTCCCTCCGTGCGCTCCATCCTGACTGCCCTTCCCCCGCGCGCCCCGGGGCGGTGCCCATGAGCCCGCCCCGATTGAAGGACGCCCCGCGCGTCGAACGCTTCGGGCCGGCGCTGCCGCCTTCCACGTTCACGGGCTTCGCCGTGGCGGCGCTGGCCGTGCTCGCCATCGCGCTCCTCTCCTACCGCACGCTCCAGACGCGCGCGTCCACGGGGGAGCTGGTGACGCACACCTTCACGGTCATGGCGAAGCTGGAGGAGCTGCGGTCCACCGTGAAGGACGCGGAGACGGGCCAGCGCGGCTTCCTGCTGACGGGTGGGGAGAGCTACCTGAGCCCCTACACCCTCGCGAAGAAGACGCTGCCCACGCAGCTCGCGGAGCTTCGCGCGCTCGTCGCCGACAGCGCGGGGCAGCAGCAGCGGGTGGACCGGCTGGAGGCCGCCATCACGGAGAAGCTGGCGGAGCTGCAGGAGACCGTGGACCTGCGGCTGCGGGGTGAGGGCCGGCAGGCCATCGCCAGGGTGAATGACGACCGGGGCCTCGACGCCATGCGCGCCATCCGCGACACCCTGGACGAGATGGAGCTGGAGGAGCGCACGCTGCTCACGCGGCGCTACGCGGAGTTCCAGGCGTCCGCCAACCTGTCCCTCGCCGTCACGCTGAGCGGCTCCGCGGTGCTGTTCGCGCTGCTCGGCATCGCGGCGTACACCACCGCGCGCGACTTCCGCGCCCGCGCCATCGAGTCCTGGCTCCAGGCCGGACAGGCCGCGCTCGGCACGCGCATGCAGGGCGACCAGCGGCTGGACCGGCTGGGCGAGAACATCCTGCGCGGGCTCGCGGACACGCTGGATGCCCAGGTGGGGGCGCTCTACCTCGTGGACGCGACGAACCGCTTCCGCCGCGTCGCGGGCCACGCGCTGCCCCCGGACCTGGAAGCGAGGAACGAGCACCTGGCTCCCGGGGAAGGCCTCGCCGGACAGGCCCTCAAGGACGGCCGCGCCGTCCACCTGCGCGACGTGCCCGAAGGCTACCTGCCCATCGCATCCGGCCTGGCCCGGGGCCGCCCACGCCACGTGCTCATCGCGCCCGCCCAGGTGGACGGACAGGTCAACGCGGTGGTGGAGCTGGGCTTCCTGCACCCGGTGCACCCGTCGGACCTGGAGCTGCTCCAGCGGGTGTCGGACGCCATTGGCGTCGCGGTGCGCGCCTCGCATGACCGCACCCGCCTGGAAGAGCTCCTGGAAGAGACGCAGCGCCAGGCCGAGGAGCTCCAGGTCCAGCAGGAGGAGCTGCGCGTCTCCAACGAGGAGATTGAAGAGCAGAGCCGCGTCCTCAAGGAGTCCCAGTCGCGGCTGATGACCCAGCAGGCGGAGCTGGAGCAGACCAACGCGCAACTGGAGGAGCAGGCGCGCCTGCTGGAGACCCAGCGCGACAGCCTGGTCCTGACACAGGCCACCCTCACGGAGAAGGCCACGGAGCTGGAGCGCACCAGCCGCTACAAGAGCGAGTTCCTGGCCAACATGAGCCACGAGCTGCGCACGCCGCTCAACAGCTCGCTCATCCTCGCGAAGCTGCTGGCGGACAACAAGGAGGGCAACCTCACCGCCGAACAGGTGAAGTTCGCGCAGACCATCGGCGCCGCGGGCAACGACCTGCTGGCCCTCATCAACGACATCCTGGACCTGTCGCGCATCGAGGCGGGCAAGGTGGAGGTGCAGTGGGAGTCCGTGGGCCTCCAGGGCTTCGTGGAGAGCCTGGGCCGCACCTTCCAGCCCGTGGCCGGGCAGAAGGGCCTGCGCTTCACCACCACCGTCGCGCCGGACGTGCCCGCGACGCTGGAGACGGATCCGCAGCGGCTGGGCCAGGTGCTCAAGAACCTGCTCGCCAACGCCTTCAAGTTCACGGAGTCCGGCGAGGTGGCCCTCACCATCGCCACCGCGGACCCGGCGCGTGTGACCTTCAGCGTGCGCGACTCCGGCATCGGCATCCCGCGCGAACTCCACGGCCTCATCTTCGAGGCCTTCCGGCAGGCCGACGGCAGCACCCACCGCAAGTACGGCGGCACCGGCCTGGGCCTGTCCATCTCCCGCGACCTGGCGCGGCTCATGGGCGGCGACGTCACCGTGAAGAGCGCGCCGGGCGAGGGCAGCACCTTCACCGTCACCCTCCCCCTGCGCCCTGGCACGCCGGTGCCGAGGGTCCGCGAGGCGCCCGCCGCCCCTGTCACCGTCCAGCCCGTGGCCACGCGCGCCGAGCCGTCGTCCGAGCCAATGGCCGAGCCGTCGTCCGAGCCAATGGCCGAGCCACCGGCCCCACCGCCCGGCCTGGAGGACGACCGCGAGCGGCTCACGTCCGGCTCCCGCGTGCTGCTGGTGGTGGAGGACGACGCCCGGTTCGCGCTCGTCCTGCGCGACCAGGCCCGCGAGCTGGGCTTCCAGTGCGTCCTGGCCTCCACCGCCACGGACGGCCTGGCGGCCGCGCTCCGCTACACGCCCCACGCCATCATCCTGGACATGAGCCTGCCGGACCACTCCGGCTTCACCGTGCTGGATCAGCTCAAGCGCAACCCGCGCACGCGCCACATCCCGGTGCACGTGATGTCCGCGGCGGACCGGACGCGCGAGGCGCTGGAGCTGGGCGCGGTGGGCTTCGCGCTCAAGCCCGTGCCGCGCGAGCAACTGCTGGACGTCTTCCGCACGCTGGAGACGAAGGCCGCGCCGGGCCCGCGCCGGGTGCTGGTGGTGGAGGACGACGCCCGCCAGCGCGAGAGCCTCCAGAAGCTGCTGGAGACGGAGGGAGTGCAGGTGGAGGGAATCGCCACCGCGCATGCCGCGCTCCAGCGGCTGCGCGAGCACACCTTCGACTGCATCGTGATGGACCTGCACCTGCCGGACCTGAGCGGCCATGACTTCCTGGAGCGCATGGCCGCGGAGGAAGGCGTCTCCTTCCCGCCCGTCATTGTCTACACCGGCCACACGCTCAGCCGCGACGAGGAGCAGCGCCTGCGCCGCTTCTCGCGCTCCATCATCATCAAGGGCGTGCGCTCCCCGGAGCGGCTGCTGGATGAAGTGACGCTGTTCCTGCACCAGGTGGAGTCGCGCCTGCCGCCGGAGCACCAGCGCATGCTCCAGGCCGCGCGCGACCGCGAGTCCACGCTGGAGGGCCGCCGCATCCTGGTGGTGGAGGACGACGTGCGGAACATCTTCGCCCTCTCCAGCGTGCTGGAGCCCCGGGGCGCGAAGGTGGAGATCGCCCGCAACGGCAAGGAGGCCCTGGCGGTGCTCACCCGGAGCCTGGCCCAGCCCCAGCTCGCGGTGGACCTGGTGCTCATGGACGTCATGATGCCGGAGATGGACGGCATCACCGCCACGCGAGAGATCCGCAAGCAGGACGCGTGGCGCAAGCTGCCCATCATCGCGCTCACCGCGAAGGCCATGCGCGACGACCAGGAGAAGTGCCTCCAGGCGGGCGCCAACGACTACATCGCCAAGCCGCTCGACGTGGAGAAGCTGCTGTCGCTCCTGCGCGTGTGGATGCCCAAGGCATGAGGCCGCGCATGCTCGACGTGGCGTCGAAGGACTTCGACATCGAGCTGCGACTGCTGCTCGAGGCGCTGTACCTGAAATACCACTACGACTTCCGAGGCTATGCGGCGGCGTCGCTCAAGCGGCGGATGGCCCAGGCCGCGGACCACTTCGACTGCGCCACCCTGTCCCAGCTCCAGGACCGGGTGCTGCATGAGCCCGCGCTGTTCCCCGCGCTGCTGGACTACCTCACCGTGCAGGTGAGCGAGCTGTTCCGCGACCCGTCCTACTACCGCGCGCTGCGGGAGCACGTGGTGCCGGTGCTGCGCACCTATCCGTCGCTCAAGGTATGGGTCGCCGGGTGCAGCACGGGCGAGGAGGCATGGTCGTTGGCCATCCTGCTGCGCGAGGAGGGGCTCCTGGAGCGCACGCTCATCTACGCCACGGACATCAACCCCACCGCGCTCCAGCGCGCGGAGGCCGGCGTGTACGCGGTGGACCGCATCGCGGCCTTCACCCAGAACCACCGGCAGTCCGGCGCGCGCACGTCGCTGTCGGACTACTACACGGCCGCGTACGGCGGCGCGGTGTTCGACCGCTCACTCAAGGGGCACATCGTCTTCTCGGACCACAGCCTGGCCACCGACAGCGTCTTCGCGGAGGTGCAGCTCCTGTCGTGCCGCAATGTGCTCATCTACTTCAACCGCGAGCTGCAGGAGCGCGCGCTGGGATTGTTCGCGGAGTCGCTCTGTCACAAGGGGTTCCTGGGCCTGGGGGCGCGCGAGTCGCTGCGCTTCTCCTCGCACGAGGCCGCGTTCACCCCCGTCGTCCCCGAGGACCGGCTCTACCAGAAGCGCTAGAGGACCCCACCGCCCATGCCC
>NZ_RAVW01000021.1 GCF_003611585.1 Corallococcus exercitus
CCCTGCCACGCGGCCGGGCGCCTCGGGTAAGGTGTCCAAAGACGTCCGGTAGCCACGACCTCCGCCCATGCGCCCCGCCCTCTTCCTGCTGCTGCTTGCCGTCGCCCGTCCGTCCTGGGCGGAGGACCCCGCGTCCACGAAGAAGGCAGCGGACGCCGCGCCTGCCGCGAAGAAGCCGGCCAAGGCCATCCACCTGGAAGCCATCAAGGTCGAAGGGCGCATCCAGAAGCCGGAAGCCTTCTATTTCCTCGACCGCTCCAAGCCGAGCTTCGACGACCTGAACCGCACGGAGAGCTTCGTGCCCAAGGTGGTCCAGAGCGTGCAGCAGGACCCGTTCTAGTCACATGGCCCTTCAAACCCGCCCCAAGCTGCTGCGCGTCGGCGTCATCCAGGACGGGCGCATCGTCGAAGAGCACCACCTGCTCCACGACTCCGTCACCATTGGCGACGACGCCCGCAACACCATCGTCCTGCCTCCGTCCGAGGCGCGCCCGCCGCGCTTCAAGGTGCTGGAGAACCGCGGCCAGCAGTTCCACCTCATCATCGACGAGCACATGCAGGGCCGCGTCAACCTGGGCTCGTCGGACGTGGACTTCGACGCGCTGCGCGCCCAGGGACTGGCGACGCGCCGCGCGGACGACACCTTCGACCTGCCGCTCCAGGAGAGCGCTCGCGGCAAGGTGGAGCTGCCGGACGCCACCCTCTTCTTCCACTTCGTCCCCGCGCCCGCGAAGGACGCCAAGGCCACGCTGCCCCCGGAGCTGAAGGCCAGCCCGTGGCGCACGGTGGACCGCCTCTTCTTCGGCATCCTCCTGTCGATGCTGGTGCTCTACGTGCTCAGCGTCGCGCTCATCGTCGCCCAGCCGGCGCCGGTGGAGGCGGAGGTGGAGCTGGACCAGCTGGAAGACCGCTTCGTGCGCGCCATCATCCCGCAGCAGCCTCCGAAGCAGGAGGAGCCGCAGGAGAAGGGCCCCACCGAGGAGAAGAAGCCGGACGAGGAGAAGGCCGCTCCGAAGAAGACGCCTGCCCAGGCCTCGACGTCCGCTCCCGTCAACAGCGCGGAGCACCGGCAGCAGCTGGAAGCGAAGGTCGCGAGCACCGGCATCCTCAAGCTGCTGGGCGGCAAGGGCCCCGGCGGCGGGGACGCCATCGCGGACGTGCTCGGGAGCGCCGGCAGCGGCACCAACGTGGCGGAGGCGCTCGCGGGCGCGCAGTCCGGCGGCGCGCTCGCGGTGGGCGCTGGCGGGGGCAACGGCATCGCCAACCCGCAGGGCGACACCGGCGGCAAGGTGGCGGGCATTGGCGCCACGCAGACGTCCGGCGCGGGCGCCGTGAACACCGGACAGAAGCAGGCCGTCAAGGTGCCCCAGGTCGCGGACGCGGTGCCGGAAGTGGACAGCTCCGAGGTCAGCCCCAAGGACCTGGCGCGCTTCATCCAGCGCATGAAGGCGTCCATCCAGCGCTGCTACGAGAAGGAACTCAAGCGCGACCCCACCCTCAAGGGCAGGGTGATGGTCCGCTTCAACCTCAAGCCGGACGGCCGCGCCGGCAACGTGGAGGTGGATGAATCCACCCTGCGCTCCGAGGGTGTCAGCAGTTGCATCATCACCACCATCCGCGGCTGGAAGTTCCCTTTCCAACCGAGTGACGACGTCCCCGTCAGCTACCCGTTCATCTTCTCGCCAGGGGAATAGGCTCGACCTCCCGGACCTTCCGGAGGCACCGGACTCGCGGGGAGCACATGGAGAAGCTGGCCGTCATCGCCACATCCCCCCTCTTCGAGATGCTGGCCCCCGCCGAGCTCGCGCGGCTGGCGGAGCTGGCACGGCTCTACCGGTATTCGCACGGGGAGGTGGTGTTCGAGGAGGGCGACCTGGGCGACAGCCTCTTCGTCATCGTGCGCGGCCAGGTGGAGGTGGTGCGCCGCGGCACGGACCACGGCGTGAAGCGCCTCACCGTGCTGGGCCCGCCGGAGTTCTTCGGGGAGATGGGCCTCATCGACAAGGACCACCGCTCCGCCACCGTGCGCGCCCTGGGCGAGGTGGAGCTGCTCCAGCTCACCGCGCAGGATTTGCGGACCTTCCGGTTGGCTCACGCGGACGGCTTCACCTTCATCGTCGTGAACATCGCGCGCAGCCTGTCCGCCCGCCTGCGGGAGGCCAACGCCCGCCTGGTCCCCCAGGACTGAAAACCGGAGTCCGAAAACCGGACGCGTGGACGATGGGGCATTGCGTTGACACCCCACCCCCTCGCTCCTACGCTCGAACCCAGAAGCTTGAAGGGGCCGGAAGGACTCGTGAAGCGCATGCGCATCCTGGGAATGCTCGCCGTGGTCGGAGGACTCGTCACCTCCGGGATGGCGCACGCGCAGGCGCCCGCGCCGCTGCCGCGCCCCGCCGCCCCGCCCGCGCTGGACAAGGCCAGTGACGTGCCGGACAGCCAGAAGCTGGAGCGCAGCACGCAGGCCCTGGGCGGCATGCGCGAGGCGCTCCGCCAGGTGCTGGAGAAGGTGGAGGAGGCGCGGCGCACCAAGGACGTGGTGAAGCTCAACTGCGCCAACGAGAAGCTGACGCAGATAAAAGGCCTCCTGCGCATCTCCGAGCAGGCCGACGTGGCCCTCCAGGAGGCCGTTAGCAAGAGCGAGGCGGCCCCCGGCGAGCACGAGTTCACCAAGGTGATGATCGCCCAGCAGAAGGTGGGCCAGCTGCGCTCGGAGGCCGAGGAGTGCATCGGCCAGCTCGCCTTCCGCACCGACGAGAACCTCTTCGTGGAGGTGGAGGAGCCCGACAACCTGCCCGGTGGAGACCCCACGCGTCCCCCGCCGCCGCCGGACCTCGTCGTGCGCCCTCCGCCCGCGAGCCCCGTGGACTGAGTGCCTGCTTCCTCCCACCTTCCCCGGTCCCGGCCCTGGACCGTTTGTTCCGATGGGGGAACCTGCGTGCTATGCCCGCCGTCCCACCGTCCGGAGCGCCGCTGACACCATGAAGCAGCCTGTTGGGACATTCCGTCTGGCCCTCGGGGCCCTGGCGCTCGCGGCGCTCCTGCCGCTGACGGCGTCGGCGCAGGCCTTCACGGGGGGACGGCCTCCGGGTGGCAACGGCCTCAAGGTGGGCAATGGGCGGCTGCACCCGACGCTGGACCTGGAGACGCGGCTGGACAGCGGCGTGGGCTACTTCCGCGAGGCGGGCACGGGTCCCCTGTCGCCGGACCTGTCCGGAGAGCTGGCGCTGCACATCCGCCCCGGGCTGCTGCTGGACGTGCCGTCCCCGAAGCTGGCCATCGCGCTGCGCGGCAACCTGGACTACGTGGCCTACACGGGCCTCATCACCGCGGGCTCCGGCGCGGCGTCGCACCTGGAGGGCGCGGCGGACCTGGCGCTGCTCTTCAACCAGGAGAGCACGCTGTCCGTGGAGGTCGGCGACGCGCTGACGCGCTCGGACCGCACGCGCACGGTGGCGCTGGGCGCGGGCGTGCTCAGCCTCTTCAACGAGGCGCACGTCAAGGCGCAGTGGAAGCCCGGTGGCGGCGCGCTGGAAGTGACGCCGGCCGTGGCGTACGCGATGGAGTTCTTCGAGCCCCTGGGCGGCATGGCCCCCGTGGGCTGCACCGAGACGGCGTGTGATCCGCTCGCCGCCAGCCAGTTCAACTACGGCAACCTGCGGCTGGGCGCGGAGGGCCGCTGGCGCTTCCTGCCCAAGACGGCGGTGGTGGTGGACACGGGCCTGGAGTACCGGGGCTACTTCAACGACACCACCACGCCCAGCGCGACGCTGCTGCACGCCATGGCGGGCGTCTCCGGCCTGGTGTCCCCGCGCATCACCCTGACGGCGAAGGCGGGCTGGAGCCAGAACCTGGGCGCGGGCGGTGGCGGCACCGTGGTGGCGCAGCTGGAGGGCACGTACCTGTGGGGCCCGTCGCTCACCGTGAAGGGCGGCTACCTGCGCGCCTTCGAACCGGTGGCCGCCTACGGCACCTTCCGCGACGACCGCGTCTACGCGGAAGGGCGCTCCGTGATGGGCAGCCGGCTCGCGCTGCACGCGACGGGCGCGCTGGACTTCCTCTCCTTCGCGGGCGGCCGCGGCGACACGCTGGTGACGCTGGACCTGGGTCCCGAGTATCAGATCCGCCCGTGGCTCGTGGGCGCGGTGGGCTACATGCTGAGCACCCGCTCCTCGTCGCTGGACGCCGCCGGCCTCAACTACACCCGCCACGAAGGCTACGCGCGGGTGTCCGTCTCCTACTGAGGCCCGCGCCCATGCGTTCCTCGCGGCTCACCGTCCTCCTCCCGGCCCTCCTCGCGCTCCTCTGCGCGTGCCACGCGGACACGCGTCCGCCGCCCCCTGCACCCACGCCCGCCGCGTCCACGGAGGCCGCGGCGACATCCGGCGGCAACCTGGGCCCCGGGGACGTGGTGGAGGTGCGCGTCTTCCAGGAGCCCGAGCACTCCGGCACCTGGCGCGTGTCGCCGGAAGGCACCATCGACTACCCGCTGTGCGGCAAGGTGGAGCTGTCCGGCCGCACCGCCAGCGCCGCGGCGGACACGCTGCGCGACTGCCTGGCGCGCTACCTGCGCCACCCGCAGGTGTCCGTGCTGGTGCGGGAGTACAACTCGCAGAAGATCTTCGTCTTCGGGGAGGTGCAGAAGCCCGGCACCTTCCCCGTCACCGGGGAGATGTCCATCATCCAGGCGATTACGCTGGCCGGTGGCTTCACCAAGCTCGCGGCGAAGAACAACACGCTCGTCACGCGGGTCATCGACGGACAGGAGCGCAAGATTCGCGTGCCCGTGGAGGACATCGGCGTGGGCCGGGAGCGCAACTTCCTGCTCCAGGCCGGCGACATCGTCTTCGTGCCGGAGAGCTTCTTCTAGAGCGTGTCCGCAAACTAGAGCCAGAGGCGAATTGAGGCGATGAGCACCATCGCCAGGTAGTTGGCGGCGCGCTTCTCGTAGCGCGTCGCCACGCGCCGGTTCTGCTTCAAGCGATTGAAGAGGCACTCGACTCGGCAACGCTTGCGGTAGGCCGCCTTGCGGAAGGTGCGAAGACGGGGCTGGTCTGAGCGAGTGGGGATGACAGCCTGCACGCGGTGCGCTCGGCACCAGTTGCGCAGGCTGTTGTAGCTGTAGCCCCTGTCTCCGACGAGTGCATCCGGCAGACGGCGTGGAGCGCCTGGGGAATGTGCCCGAGGGACTGCTCCGCCCGCCATGAGCGCGGGGAAGGCTTGCGTCTCGTGCCGCTGGCCAGCCGTCAGTGCAAAGACAAGGGGGCGGCCCGCGCCTTCCGCCCGGACATGGAGCTTGGTCGAGAAGCCTCCCTGGCTCCTCCCAAGCGCTTCGGCTTCCCCCCTTTTACCGGCGTGCCGCGCGCGCCGGCCGCATGCTGGTGGGCACGCACGACGCTGGCGTCCACATAGTGCAGCGTCCAATCCAGTTGCCCGTCCTCGTGCGCTTCGGCTTGGAGCTGGCGCAGGATTCGCGCCCAGATACCTGCCTCTTGCCACCGGTAGAATCTGCTGCTGAGCGTCTTCCAACTGCCGAAACGCTCCCGAGGCACCTCTCGCCACGGCACGCCCGTGCGCAGCACCCAGCAGATGCCATCCAACACCAAGCGGTGGTCCTTATTGGGACGTCCGATGGCAGGCCGCTGTGGTGGCAGCAGGCCGGCCAGTCTCTCCCATTGCGCGTCGGTCAACTCTCCCCGGCTCATGCATTCTCAACGCCGGGCGCCCTCGACCTATTTTGCGGACACGCTCTAGTCGCGCGGCGTCCAGCCGATTTCGTCCAGGAAGCGCTTCGCCTGGGTCATCAGCTGGGGCGCCAGGTTCGCGCCGCTCGCCAGCACGTCGCCCTTGAGCACGTCGAAGGGCCGCCCGTCGATGTGCACGATGACGCCCCCAGCCTCCGCCACCAGCAGGCCGCCCGCGGCGATGTCCCAGGGCTTGAGGCCGAACTCGAAGTAGCCGTCGAAGCGGCCGGCCGCGACGTACGCCAGGTCCAGCGCCGCGCTGCCGGTGCGGCGCATGCCCTGCGCCAGCAGGATGAGCTGGGAGAAGAGGCCCACGGGCAGGTCCGGGCGCTCGCGCACGTCGTAGGGGAAGCCCGTGCACAGGAGCGCCCGCTCCAGCGTGTCCGTGGGGCTGGCCTTCAGGGGCACGCCGTTGAGCGTGGCGCCCTGCCCCTTCGCGGCGGAGAAGAGCTCGTCGCGCATGGGGTCGTAGACGGCGCCCGCCACGGTGCCCTCCGGCCCCTCCACCGCCACGCTGACGCAGAAGTGCGGCACCTGGTGCGAGTAGTTGGTCGTGCCATCCAGCGGATCCACGATCCACCGGAACGTGTCGGTGCCCTGCGTGGCCCCGCTCTCCTCCGCGAGGATGGCGTGGCGCGGGTGGCGCTGGCGCAGGAAGTCCAGCAGCGCGGCCTCCGAGGCGCGGTCCGCGTCCGTCACCAGGTCGATGCCGCCCTTGAACTCGATGGTGCGGTGCTGAGGGAAGCGCTCACGGAGGATGCGGCCGGCCATGCGCGCGCCCTCCTCCGCGGTGCGGCGCAGCGCGGCGGGCGTGTCCGAGTCGTGGGCCATGGATGCGGGTTCCTCGTGTGAAGTCAGGAGGCGGGCTCGGCGAGCAGCTGCTCGATCTCCGTCTGGAACTGCTGGAGGAACTCCTCGGCGAAGCCCTCGTGCACGTGCCGGATGACGCCCTTGCGGTCAATCAGGAAGGTGGTGGGCATCAGCCGCACCTTCAGCAGGCGCTCGGACACCAGCGCGTTGGCATCCAGGAGGATGGGCACCTCCACCTTCGTCTCCTCCAGGAAGGTCGGAATGGCGCGCACGTCCTCGTCCACGTTGAGGGCGTAGGCCTTGAAGCCGCGCGTGCCGTATTCCTTCTGCAGCTGCGCGTACATGGGCAGCGCGTCCTTGCAGGGCTCGCACCACGTGGCCCAGACGTCCAGGAGGACGACCTGTCCCCGGTCGCTCTTCAGGTCATACGGCGTGTTGTCCGGGTAGTGCTTCACCTGGAAGGACAGCGGCTGGCCCTGGGCCCGGCCCGACTCCAGGGCGGAGCTGCTGGAGCGAGGACCGTCACCGGTCCGGTCCGTGAGCGGGGGCAGTGACGAAGGCGACGACGAGGCACAGCCCATGGCGAGCGCCAGGGCGCCCAGCGAGAGCAGGAACGGACGGCGCATGGCTCAGGTCCCCTTCCCCGCCCGGGCCTTCAGGGCGGCGAGCAGCTTCTCGATGAAGCCTCCGAAGGCGCCGTTGCTCATGACGAGCAGCACGTCGCCGGCCTTCGCCTCGGAAGCGACGCGGTCCACCAGCGTCTGCACGTCGGTGGCGCCGTCCGCGGCGATGCCCTGGCCCTTGAGCGCTTCGATGAGCTTGGGGACGTTGAGCTCCTCGCCCTCGGGCACCTTGTCGTGGCGCTCGGGCACCTTGAGGCTGGCGCGCGCGGCGCCGGGGAAAGCGTGCGCGTAGTCCTCCTGATGGATGTTGCGGCGGCTGGTGTTGGAGCGCGGCTCGAAGATGGCCCACAGGCGCCGGTCCGGGTAGCGGTGGCGGATGGCGGCGATGGTCTCGCGCACGGCCGTGGGGTGGTGCGCGAAGTCGTCCACCACGAGCACGCCTTCAATCTCCGCGCGCACCTCCTGCCGGCGCTTCACGCCCTGGAAGGTGGACAGGCCCTGCTGGATTTCAGCGAAGCTGAGGCCCAGGCCACGCGCGGCGGCGATGACCGCGAGCGCGTTCTCCACGTTGTGCGCGCCGGACATCGGCAGCGTCACGGTGCCCAGGTCCTGGCCCTTCTCCAGGACGTTGAAGCGGGCGCCCTCCGGGCCAAAGGAGAGGTTCTTCGGCGTGTAGTCCGCGTCCGCGCCCTCCTTCGCCACGTAGGTGATGACGGGCGCGGTGCCTCCGCGCGCGATGCGCACGGCGTTGGGGTACGCGGCGCAGACGACCAACTGGCCGTCCTTGGGCACCAGGCGCACGAACTTCTCGAACGTGGCCTCGTAGTGGGGCAGGTCGCGGAAGATGTCCGCGTGGTCGAACTCCACGCTCGTCACGATGGCGGTGCGCGGGCGGTAGTGGAGGAACTTGGAGCCCTTGTCCCAGTAGGCGGTGTCGTACTCGTCGCCTTCGACAACGAAGTGCGGGCCCTTCCCCACGCGGTAGTTGCCCGCGTAGTTCTGGGTGACGCCGCCCACGAGGAAGGACGGGTCCTTGCCCGCGGACACCAGCACGTGGGCCATGAGCGAGGACGTGGTCGTCTTGCCGTGCGTGCCGGCCACGACGACGGAGTGCGAGTGGTCCAGGAAGAGCGAGCCCAGCGCCGCGGGGAAGGACATCTGCTTGAGGCCCCGCTCGCGCACGGCGGTGGCCTCCGGGTTCACCCGGCGGATGACGTTGCCGATGATGACCAGGTCCGGCTTGGCCGCGTCCAGGTTGGCGGGCGAGTACGGGCTGCTGGCGGGGATGCCCCAGGTGCGGAGCATGTCGCTCATGGGCGGGTAGACGTTCTCGTCGCTGCCGGTGACGTCGTAGCCGGCGGCCTTGAGCATGCCGGCGAAGGAGCCCATGCCGGTGCCGGCCACGCCCACCAGGTGGATGCGGCGCACGGACTTCGGGTCGAGGGTGTCGAGGACGTTGCCGTTGTCGTCAGCCATGCTGCGGTTTCCTCAGGGGAGGACGTGGAGGTCGAGCGCCTCCACGACGAGCTCGTGGAAGGCGGGGCGGAAGTCGCGGATGCGCAGGTCCTGACGGCCCTGGGCCACGCGGTTGGTGATGAGCGCGACAACGAGCGACCGCCTCAGGTCCACCCAGAGGCTGGTGCCGGTGAAGCCCAGGTGGCCCACCGCGCCCGGGGGCGTGTCGCCAATGAAGCGGCCCGCGCTGGAGTGGCCCTTCGAAGGCGAGTCGAAGCCCATGGAGCGCGTGCTGCCCGCCACGAGCGGATCCGTGGCGAGCGCGCGGTGCCACAAAGGGCCCGGAGCAATCGCGGCATGCGTGCCCGCGGCGCCCTCCAGCACGGCCTGACCGAAGCGCGCCACGTCCACGGCGGTGCCGAAGAGGCCCGCGTGTCCCGCGACGCCATCCAGCACCCAGGCGTTGTCGTCGTCCACCTCACCGGGCCGGGAAGGCTGGGACGGCACGTCCTTCCACAGCGACTCCTGGCCGGGCGCGGGCTCGCGGGGGCGCATGGCGCCGGTGCGCGCGGTGGCACCGTCGGCGGGGAAGTCGGTGAGGCGGTGGAAGCGGGCCTTCAGGTCCAGGGGCTCCGCGATGTGGCGGAGGAAAAGCACGTCCAGCGGGGCGCCACCGGCGCGGGCCAGGATGTCGCCCAGGAGGATGAAGCCCACGTCGCTGTACGCGGTCTTCGTGCGCACGGGCGCATCCAGCGGCGTGGCGGCGGCGGCGTGCAGCACCTCCGCGTGCACCTGCGCGCGCAAGGTCGCGGGGCAGGCCGCGTCGAGCAGCTCCGGGTGGGCCTTGAGGGCGTCCGCGAAGAACGGGACGAAGGGAGGCAGGCCGGAGCGGTGGTAGAGCAGATCCGCGACGGTGACACCCGCGTCGCCCGCGGGCGAGCCGGGGAAGTAGCGGGACACGAGCGTGTCCGGGCCCACCTTGCCCTCGGTCCACAGGCGCAGGAAGAGCGCGGTGGTGGAGAGGACCTTGGTGAGGGACGCGAGGTCGAAGCGCGTGTCGCCCGTCACGTTGCCGGCGACGCCGCCGAAGACCTGCATGCCCTTGCGGAGCACCACGGCCTGGGCGGCGGGGAAGATGCCCAGCTCCACGCCGTCATCCAGCACGGCCTGGAGGTTGGCGATGGGGTGCTGGCTCATCCGGGGCTCACCGCGCCTTCGAGGAAGGTGAGGCGCGCGGAGTCCGCGTCCAGGCGCACGTGGGTGCCCAGGGCCACGGGGTAGTTGATGGCGCCATGGCCGATGGGGAAGCCCGCGGCGCAGGGCAGCTTCGCGTCCCGGGCCAGCTCACGGAGCACGTCCGCGCTGGAGTAGTTCGCGTCCTTCTCCTCGCAGGCGGTGAAGTCACCCAGCACGATGCCGCGCACACGGGAGAAGACGCCGGCCAGCCGCAGGTGGGTCCACATGCGGTCGAGGCGGTAGGGGCGCTCGGTGACGTCCTCCAGCAGGAGCACGGCGCCGTCGAGCGGCGGCATGTACGGCGTGCCCAGGAGCCGGGAGAACACGGACAGGTTGCCGCCCACGAGGGTGCCCTCGGCGGTGCCGGAGACGTAGGTGGCGTTGCCGGTGAGGGGCGGCGGGGCCTCGGAGGATTCGAGGAGGCGGAAGAGGTAGTCGTGGACCTGGGTGGACTGGCGGCCCAGCTGCGTGAGGACGGGCGCGTGGAAGGAGACGCGGCCCAGGGCCTGGAGCGCGCAGTGGATGGAGGTCAGGTCGGAGAAGCCGGTGAAGGCGACGGGACCGGCCTTGTCGAGCGGCAGCTCCGGCAGGAGGCGCGAGCTGCCATAGCCGCCCCGGGCGCAGAAGATGGCGCGGGTGGCGCGGTCGAGGAACGCCTGCGACAGCTCCTCCTGGCGGCGGGCGTCATCCCCCGCGAGGTAGCGGTGCGACGCGCCGATGTCGGGGCGGACCACCGGGCTGTAGCGCTCGGAAAGGATGCGCAGGCCCGCCTCGAAGGGGGCCTGTTCGAAGGGGCCCGCGGGGGCGGCGACCTGCACTGTGTCGCGGGGACGGAGCGGAAGGGGCTTGAGCCAACGCACGCAGCGCTTCATAGCACCCGGTACTGAGGCCACACGGTGTTTCAGGGAGGCCGTGGCCCGAAGCGTTGAGTACCGCAGGACGGAGGAACGAGGCCCCGTGGAGCGCTCGTCCGCCTGCCCGTCGCTGGATGGGAGCGGCCCAACTGGTCCGACAGTCGGACCAGCTCGGGACTGGCCACCGCCCTACCCCTCCGCGCTTCGTTCGAGGACCGCCGCGAAGAACCCATCCGTGCCGTGTCGGTGGGGCGTGACGAAGAGGAACCCGTCGCGGAGACACGCGTCTGGAAGCCAACCGGCGCCCGGGGTGACGACTCGGAAGTCCGGACGGGAGCGGAGGAAGTCCGCGACCACGTCCTGGTTCTCCGCGCGGTTGACGGTGCACGTCGCATAGACGACCCGGCCGCCCGGGCGCACCACGTCTCCGGCCCGGGCCAGGATGTCCCGCTGGACGGCGGTGTACCGGGAGAGCGAGTCCGGGGTGAGCCGGAAGCGGAGGTCCGGGCCCCGGCGCAAGGAACCCAGCTCGGAACAGGGCGCATCCGCGAGGACGCGGTCGGCGTTCAGCCCCGCCGAGGGAGGCGTCCGCAGCACCTGGACGCGGGTGAGCCCCGCGCGGGAGGCCCGCTGTTGGAGCCGGTCCAGCCGCTCCGCATCCGGGTCATAGGCGAGCAGCCGGCCTGAGTCATTCATGGCCGCCCCTAGCTGGAGCGTCTTGCCCCCTGCCCCAGCACAGAGGTCCAGCACGGTCTCCCCGGGCCGTGCCTCCACGAGGAGCCCCAGGAGCTGGCTGCCCTCGTCCTGAACCTCGAACAGGCCCTCACGAAGGGAGGCCAACCCATAGAGGTTCGGTCGGGGACCATCGACCTGAAGGGCCAGCGGGCTCCAGGAGCCGGGGCGGGTCGTGACGCCCTCGGAGGCAAGACGCGCGGCCAGGGCCTCACGGGAGATGCGGGCCGGATTCACCCGGAGCGTGATGGGGCCCGGCACGTTGAGGTGGGCGCAGAAGGCCTCCGCCTCCGGCCCCAGCTCCCGGAAGAAGTGGTCCGCCAGCCAGTCCGGCAGCGAAGCCCGGAGCGCCAGGGAGGGGGGCGCCTCCGTGCGCAGCGGGACCGGAGCCGGGAGCCCCGCCCACGACGCGGCATCCAGGGCGGGAACGCCCGCCAGGCCATGCAGGAGCGCGAACAGGAGCTGGGAAGGCGGCGCGTCCGGCGAGTCCAGCAGGAACCCCAGGCGGCGGCGCCAGAGGCCCACGTTGAAGACGGCTTCCTTCAGGGCCTGACGCCCATCGCGGGACAGGTCGCGGTGGGCCCGCAGGGTCCGGTCGAGGACGCGCTCGGCGGGGTCCCCTGAGAGGACACGGGCAAGCGCGTCGGACACGACAGGGCCCAGGCCCTCCAGTGCGGACCAGGGCTGCGAAGTAAGCCGGGAGATCGGATCGAACAGGACAGTTGACAGGGCAAGCTCGGTTCTCTAGAAGTCGCTTCCGTCACGGCAACGCACCGCCGCGACGGGACATATTCCCCGATAGCTCAGCTGGTAGAGCGGGTGACTGTTAATCACCATGTCCGTGGTTCGAGTCCACGTCGGGGAGCAAAAAAGAAGGCCCTGCCCTAACCCGGCAGGGCCTTTTTGCTTTTCCACGGACCTCGCGATGCATATCGCGGGGTCTTCGTGCTCAAGCCGCTGAATCCCAAGGGATTCTGGCTCGCGGTGCTGAAGAGGGCCCTCTCGGCTCTCCACCCCGCAGACCGAGATGCCTCTCTGGGCCTACCCAAAATTCGGTCGCAGCGTCATGGGTGCATCAAAGTTGCGTCAAAACGCGCGTCATGACGTGAGCGATACTCATGACGTGCGGCAAGATCCTCTCTACCATTCGATAGAGGTCGGAATTACGCCCGACGCAGACGCCTCAACACCTCTCTGCCTGCGTGTGGACATTCCCCTCCCGTCCTGCGACCGCAGGTAGGCTGGTGCAGCACGCGCGGGTCTACGAAAGTGTCGTTGGGAGGGCCGAGAGTCGACGCAGCGCGGCGCTCGTACCGGTGGTGGAGCCCGAAGCCTTCCCGTAGCTCTATCACCTTGGCTCCGTGCTCCGCCCCCTGCACCTCATGCGTCTCGGGCGCATCTTTCCCAAGCGCTAGGTGCGTCCAGTTCGCGTTGTAGTAGCGCTGGTACTTGAGCAGCAGGTGTCGGGCGTGGGCTTCATTCAGGACGACGACATGGTCCCGCAACACCCTGCGTATCGAACCGATGACTCTCTCCGCATAGGGATTCTGCCACAGACACCGTGCTGCACTCAGCACATCGCGAATTCCCCAAAGGAGGTGCTGCGTGCGAAGCTTCACGAACTGTACGCACAGTTCGATACGTCTAATAAGCATCACCAACCGAGGACGCCACGGTCCAAAGAAGGGCGCGCACGACGAGGACAATCGCCTTCGGCCTGAATGACTTCGAGATGATGCCTGCGTTCGTGAAGACCAGGACGATGACGCTGAAGGAAATCTCCCTTGAGTTCAAGGATCTGCAACATGGGCACGGATACACGCCGGACAAGCAAGAGCGCGCTGGGCTCGTGGAGATCGAGCAGGCCGAGTGGGTGTGCAAGGACTGGGTGTGATGAGTAAAGCAATTCAACTCAATCGAATTGAGACGATTCAGTCCGTCGAGCGCCACCTCCTAGACCTGCAGGAGAGCACAGGGGACGCGGAGCTGCGGCTTCCATCCGACATCCCAGAGCGCATCGGTGTGGATGCGTCATTACTTCAGTTGCTAATGACGTGGAGCCAAAAGCAAAAGGTGCCGAAGCTCCGCACCCTGGGGCTACTAAACAAGGACGCGGAGACTGCTCTTGACAAGATGTGCGAGAACGTCGTCGGACTTTCTGCGGTGACTTTGAGCCGAGCTATTTCGTCCTGGGACAACGTAGATATTCGATCGTTGGGCCACGCAGCGGCGGGTCGAAATGTCGACGCGATGGTCCAAGAATCTGCGAAATTCCAAAGAGGAACCTCGTTCGCTGTGCTCTGTTTCGACGGGACCTCCAAAGCGCATCCTCGAAATCTCTACTACGCGAATGGAGACGTGCTCTCGGCGAGAGACTTCAAGGCCTTGTTCACAAAACGTCTCGAGCTTGCCGAAGGGAACAGTGCTCGACGCGTGCGTATAGAGGACGTCGCTACGCGACTTGGGACGATCCTGTTTGAGACTTTCAAAAACACCCATCAGTGGGCGCGGACCACGATCGACGGCGTACCGCTCCGAAAGAGTGTGCGTGGGCTACTCATCCGGCGATACCGCCAGCATCCCGCTCAAGCAAACTCAAGCCTGGAAGAGCGTCACGAGAAGGACGCTCCGCTTGCGGGATTCTTAGCCAAATACCTCGACCCAGCAGGAAGTGGGGGGGTGCTTGAGATGTCCGTATTCGACGGTGGGCCAGGACTCGTTCGCCGCTTCCGAGGTACCAGCGACCTTACATCGCTATCGCTGGAGGACGAGCGAGCCGCCTGTCTGGAGTGCTTCGACAAGCACAAGACTTCATCGGGTATGCGGCATCGCGGAATGGGACTATGCGCAGCAATGCGTGAACTCCATCAACTTGGCGGGTTCTTGCGCCTTCGGACCGGTCGGCTGTCCCTTTTCCGGAATTTTTATGAGGAGCCTTTTGTGGAGGGTGCCCCCGCATCGTTTACCGACTGGCCAGGCTCGGAAAACGTAGCCAACGTCGCCGGGACCGTCCTGACTTTCATTCTTCCGATTCCAGAGGTGTCCCAATGAACGACATCTCGTCCATGAGCGGGATCTTTGTAACCAAGGAGTCAATACGTTCTCCGTCACGAGACGACCTCGTGGTGTACCTCGGTGTAACACCCATGCATCCCAGGGAGGTCGTAGCGCAGATAAAGTCGTTCCTGGAACGAAACCCAGGGACAGTTGGGGCAATCTGCATCGTCGCTCCAAAGTTCCGGCATGGTCGCGTCGAAGAAGTGATCGCTTGCGATGACTTCGTCCAGTTGAAAGCCAGGCTGGGCGTAGAGGGGCACCCTTGCCTTTTCGACCGTGACGGCCGGATCAATGGCATCGATGATACCCGTCTAACAAGGATGCTGAGACGAATCCTTACGAAGGTCGTGAGAGCCCGGCATGGCGTTTTGGGTGGCTCGGGAGCTGTGCACTATGCCAAGCCATCCCAAAAGCACACGGACCAATTCATCCGCACTGGGAACGTGCTCATCAACAGCGTCGAAGTGGAAATGATTGCATGGGGATGTCTACACCGCTTTTCGGAAAATACTTGCTTCGTCTACACCGACACTAGTGCGATTAATTTCGTCGCAGCATCGGTGCGCGATCTTCTCTCGGGATTCAGTCACACGCCGGCAACATTTTCCATTGACAGTTTCGGCTCATACAAGGGTCTTGAAAACTTCGCAGGCGCAAAGCATGACAGCATCTGGCTGCTCTCGGCGACAACCAGTGGAAGTCTGGCACAGAAGATCGTCGAGAAGCAGGGGGTCACATCCGAGCAAATCGTTTGCATCTTCTCGCTCGGGGCGCCGGCCGTATCGGCCGTATGTCATCTCGATTATGACGATGCGCACAACCCGGAGGGGTTTCCGCGTATCCAGTCTTACGCGCCCGACAACTGTGCCTTTTGTCGCGCTGGTTCGACAGCACTTTGGTTGACGGATGAGCAATTTCTGGTGTCCGACATCGCAGTCACCCCATATCTGCCCACACGAAAAGACCTTCCGAAGGACACTCTGGATGTACTTAATCAACTCGTTAGCCAGGACGTGTTCCGGGTTTTTTATCAACCGAATCAACACACGGAGAGATCGGACATCTTCTTGGACCTGGAGCCTCATTCCAGCCTGCTATTAAAGACTCCAAGCGCCGTACCCAGATTGGCGGCTCGGTTCAGTCGCCGCATACAGCAGTCCCTACCCGCCGCCACTGACGTGATTGTTCATCTTGATGATCCCGCATCCAAGACCCTGGCCTCGACGCTCCTGAACTACATCCAATCGCGTGGACCCACCCCTACGATGATTGCAGCCGGCACGTTGGCCAGCCCAAAGTTCAACGCGTCACCGGAGACGGTGGTCGTTGTCGCGGCGACTGTGGCATCTGGGACATCGGTAATCGATTTATCACGCACTTTGCGGCCAATTTCTTCAGTGAAATCGGTTTCATATTTTGTGCTGGTAGACAGGGGTTCCACCGAGGAGCACGCCCGCCAGACCCAGCAAAGCGTCACAACCACCGAAGACGGACATCGTTACGACTACCACGTCATTGCCCGACTCCCACTCCCGGACCCATCCGCAGCGACCGGGAACGCGTGGGACGATGAACTGGATCTGATCCAGCGGCTCTTAGACAGTTGTTCGGATGACGCCCTCATGACCACACTCGAAGCACGCCGCGACAAACTTGATGCGGCCAAGGCCCATACCCAGCGTGGACTCCGTGACCATCTGTTCTGGACATCTGAAAACGGCTCTATTCTCGCGTTGTCGCCAGGCTTCGTGTTCCTATCAGCAGACATTGATGTTTCAACCGTTTCTCAGGCGGACGTCTACAGCATTATCAGGTGCCTCCTCCACAGCCTTCGAACCAAGGGCAAGGAGGGCAAGGAGGGCAAGGAGCCACCTCTCAAGCAATATCCCCTGCATCGCAAGGTGCTCGACGTAGGTGTCTTCTACCGATTTAATGATCCAGCCCTCCAGGCAGCCATCCTCAGGGCTGCGGCTCCGGCAGAGTTGGATTACTCATACTCCGAAATGGGGAACCAAAGCACCAACGCACGCTTGCTGCTTGTCCGCATCTTCAAGGACCCAGTTGCTCCTGCTGCGGAGTTCGCATTGGCGCTAGCGGTTGGACGTCTGCGAATCAACGAGGACGACAAGAAGCAGGTCTTGGAAGAGGTCCGCGCGTTACCGACACCATTGGGCGCTGTAACGATGGCCTTCCTAGATGCATGGAAGTCACGTTGACACGCTCTTGCCGTCGCACCGAGAGAACGCGAGGACTATGATGAGGCAAGCGACGAATGGCCCCCGCATTCGTCGCAGACTACGACGGTGCTCATGGCCGTTGATCGAGGGAAGCGCAGAGCGTAGCCCTCGGTAGGCCCAGCCCATGCGTGACGGGCAGGGGCGAGCGCGCCAGAGCCCATAGATTGAGGCCATGGGCGCACCACTTTCGATGGACTTGAGGCAGCGGATACTCGACGCGTACCTGACGCGGGAGGAGTCCTGGGACGAGATCGCCAGGCGGTTCCGAGTAGGGGTCGCGACGGTTGATCGCCTCATTGGCCACTGGAAGCGAACCGGCTCTCTCTCGCCGAAACGCCCGGGCCCACGCCCCTTCTTCCGCATCCCTGATTCGCAACTGGGCAAGGTGAAGCGGTTGCTGGATGCCGCGCCCGACAGCACGACCCAAGAAATCGCGGATGCTTACGTAAAGCAAACGGGCGTGTGGGTGAGCCGCGCCACCATGGGACGTGCATTCCGCCGATTGGGTTACACGCGCAAAAAAAGTCGCTCCTCGCCTCCGAGCGGCGGCTGGCGAAGAATCGCCGGGCCCGCAGACGGTATTTGGCTACGGCCGCCCAACTGACGCCCGCGAGTCTCCACTTCATCGACGAGACTGCCGCAACCCTCTCTATGACGCGCCGGTATGGGCGTGCTCGGCGAGGGCAGCGCGCTCGAGGCTACGTGCCCCTGGGCCGTCGTCAGCAAGTCACGACGATAGGGGACCTGACGCTCCGAGGAGTGGGGCCGGTACTGACTTTCGAAGGCGCTACGAACAGCGAACGCTTCGAAACCTACGTTCGCGAGGGACTTCTGCCCATCCTCAAGCCTCATGACGTGGTGGTCATGGACAACCTCAGCGTCCATCACCGGCCAGTAGTCGAGCAACTCATTCGCAGTCGCAAGGCCAGGCTTCTCTTCCTGCCTTCCTACAGCCCAGATAATCGTGCTGGTCGAAGATGAAGACGCTCATGCGGGCCCTCGGAGCCCGCACGCATGTGGCCCTCCGCGAAGCGATGCGAGAGGCTCTGGCAACCGTGCGACCGCAGGACGCAGCGGCGTGGTTCGCCTACTGCGGCTACCCCCTCAACCACCGTGAGCACCGTTGTAGGGCAGCAGGGTGATGCGATTGAGCGCGGGGGCGGGCAAGGGGCTCGACTGGCTGCTGTGTGCCTTCAGGTATGCCTCCAGCGCGTCGCTGTCCACGGCGCCACCCAGCCGGTTCGTCCCCTCGGCGAACACCTGGAAGCCATCACCCCCACTCACGAGGTAGTTGTTCGCGGTGACGCGGTAGTTCGCCGCCGGGTCCACCGTCACGCCGTTGATCCGGATGGACGCCGGGTCGACGCGGCTTCCGACGGGCGCCGACGCGCTGAACGCATAGGTGAAGCCCGCCGACGGAAGCAACATGAGGGTGGCTCCCGACGGCCGCCACTGCCACTCCAGCAGTTGCTCGATTTGCGCGCCCGTCAGCGTCAGGGTGACCAGGCTGTTGCCGAACGGCTGCGTGGTGAAGGCCTCGCCGTAGGTGACCTCGCCCTGGGCGATGTCCGCGCGCACTCCGCCCGGATTCATGAAGGCCACCTGCGCCCCCCCCAGGTTCGCGGGCTTCGTCGCCTCCAGCTGCGAGTCCGCGATGACGTAGCCCAGGGTGGACTGGCCCACGGAGTCCGACTGTGTCCTGAGCGTCTGCGACACCCAGCCGATGACCCGGTTGGCCCTCGGCGTGACGAGCCCCTGGTACTTCGTCACCAGCTCCTTCACCGCGCCGACCTCCTGCACGTCGCGAGTGACGATGACGTTGTTCGCTCGCGCCTCCACGACGTCGCCCGTCGCCTTGCTCAACGTCAGGTCGATGTCCGTGATGAGCTGCCCCATCGACGAGGCGCTCGTGACGACCTTGCCATCGATGACGCAGTTGTAGGC
The DNA here is from genome assembly GCF_003611585.1 of Corallococcus exercitus. Classification (GTDB taxonomy): domain Bacteria; phylum Myxococcota; class Myxococcia; order Myxococcales; family Myxococcaceae; genus Corallococcus; species Corallococcus exercitus. Next base: position 18,693 of record NZ_RAVW01000021.1, read on the forward strand.
CTGATGCGTGTGGCCGCTGACGATGACATCCACCGCGTCGTTGAGGCCCTTGGCCACGCCCACGATGGCACCTGAGATGAGGCCGTCCGCACCCGCGCCCTTGCATTCGTTCACAAGCGAGCCCGAGGTCGGAATTCCGCCCTGGTGCACCACCACGATGATGGCTTCGATGCCCTGCCGTCGCAGCTCCGGCACCAGCGCGTTCACCGTCTGCACTTCGTCCTTGAAGGTGAGCCCCGCCACGCCCGTGGGCGTGACGATTTCCGGCGTGTCCTCCAACGTCATGCCGATGAAGGCCACCTTCACGCCCCCGAACTCGCGCACGTCGTAGCGGGGGAACAGCGTGCGGTCCACGCCCGTGGCCACGTTGGCCGCCAGGAACTTGAACTTCGCGCCCGGGAAGCCATCCCCGTCCAGGCAGCCATCCACCGGGTGGCAGCCGCCCGACTGCATGCGCAACAGCTCCGTGCTGCCCTCGTCGAACTCGTGGTTGCCCACCGCGACCAGGTCCAGGCCAATCAGGTTCATCGCCTCGACGGTGGGCTCGTCGTGGAAGAGCCCCGACAGCAGCGGGGAGGCGCCGATGAGGTCTCCCGCCGCTACCACCACCGTGTTCGGATTGGCGGCCCGCAGGGCCGCGATGTGCCGGGCGAAGTACGTCACGCCGCCCGCGTTCACCCGCACCGGTCCACCGTCGGGGGCCACGCCCGTCAGAATCTGGGCCGCGGGCTCCTCGAGCTGCCCGTGGAAGTCATTGAACGCGAGCACCTGCACGCTCACCGTGGTGGGACCCGAGTCGGGAGTCCCCGCGTCGGGAGTCCCCGCGTCGGGTCTCCCCGCGTCGGGCGTCCCCGCGTCCGTGCCGGAATCCGGGGGCGGCACCTGGACGGAATGCTGCTCACAGCGCTTGTCCTCGCAGACCCATTCCGTGTTCGAAGCCGGCGGTCCCTTGTCTTCACGGCAGTCGGCGGCGTCCTGGCACTCGTCACCTCCGCAGCCGCCCTGGGCGAAGAGGAACATGCCGGTGACGAACGCTCCGGCGAGCAGGAAGACGCTGGGACGCGCTCCCAGAAGTGACGAGCGCGGTGTGGCTTGTGGCATCGACGGAACTCCAACGAACAGGGCGGGAGAACCTACTCGGGTTCGTGGACGATGGCGCGACTTCATGGCCGCACGGTGAAGCTCGCGCCCCGACTTCGTCTCGACACGGGTCTGCGGCTGTCTGAGCCTTCCCGGGTTTTGTGGACAGGTGGGTTACGCGGCCAACACGTCACCCAGGCCCGGTCGGGCTTTGATGGATTGAAGTCGCGAGCGAGCACGTTGGGGGCCACCGGCAAGCCGTGCTTGGAGTCCGTGGTGTGCACGAAGCGCCGGCGCCGACGGGCCCGCAGCCCGGCCTCGCGCATCAGCCGAGCCACGCGATGCCGGCCTACGTGCTGCCCCTGCGCCTTGAGCTCAGCGCCAGTCCACTCATGCTCCTCCAACCCCAGCAGGCGCGCCGTCCCATCTCAGCGGAGGGCCTTCTCCAGCTCCTCGCGACTGAAATCCCTTGAGAGGTTGTTCGGGTCCCAGAGGGCGGCCAGCTCGACGATGGCCGGCAGCAGGGCCTGGATGCGGTCCTTGAGCCTGGCGCGCACGTGCTCCTTGAACCGCTGGTTCTTCATGCGGGCCAGCTCGCGCACCTCTTCCGGGACGCGGTTGACCAGGTCGTCGAGGGGGCGCAGGCCCCGCTCGAGCGCGCTGTCGGCCTCGCTCTGGAGGTTGTCCGGCAGGGCCTTGAGCTTGCCGGCGGCGTCCTTGCGAGTGATTTCCTCGAGGTGCTGACGGAAGAGGTAGGACTCCGCGAGCTGCTCGAGGGTCTCGCTGCCCAGGGACTGGACGAAGATGCCCTTGAACTTGTCGCGGAACTTGTTGTCGAGCTCCTCGGTAAGCCTCCAGTCGGTGTCGATGGCCGAGCACACCTTGTCCTTGAAGCTGGAGGCCTCGCTTCGCTGGGCCGAGCTGGGCACGCGTGAGGCCCAGTCGGAGAGGTAGCCCTTGGCCTGGTCGAGCATGACCTTGGCCTTCCCCAGGTCGTTCTTCTCACGGTACGTGTCGACCTCCGCCCGCGTCGCGTTGAAGAGCAGCAGGACGCTGCCCTTCTCCGCCTGCACCAGGCTTTGGTAGGCCGACACCAGGTTGCGGTAGTGGCCCTGCTGCACCTGGTAGACTTCGGAGCCACCCTGCACGGCGTCCAGCAGGTTGCGGTCGATTTCGTCGGGGATGTCGACATCGAACAGCGAGGCGACGAGCTTGGCCAGGTCCACGCCCTTGCCGCCCAGGAGCTTGTCATCGAGCTTGAGGGCCACGTCGAGCGACTTCGCGGTGGCGCGCGAGACGCCCTCGCTGGTGCGCTTGAGCACGCCCGGGGCGAGCTCGTCGACGATGGACTGCGCCATCCGTGAGACCTGCTGCACCACCTGACGCTGGTCGTTCTCGAAGATGACGTCCTTGGACAGCAGGAAGGTCCACTTGTCCCACAGCTCGCCCAGCATCTTGTTGAGCAGGTCCTGGTGGACGAGCAGGTCATCATGGAGCTGGGGCGTCTGCACCGCGGCCAGGGAGCCGAAGAAGGCCATCTCGTGCTCCAGCGCCTGGTACCAGAAGAGCTGGAGGGCGGGCGAGAGCATGTTGTCCTTGGCGGCATCGCCAAAGGCGCGGCTGATGTCGGCCGTGGCCGTGGCGCAGCGCTCCTGCCACTTGCGCTGCGTCCCCAGATTGCCGGCGCTGGTGCGCTCGCTGGCGTCGAGCATGGCCGAGAGGGCTTGATCGGCCGCGTTTCCAACCTTCACGATGGCGTCGCTCAAGGCGCGCTTCACCGTGTCGGGGGCGCCCTCCGAGGCGCGGTTCAACCGTTCATTGAGTTCAGAGACGCGGCTTGAGTACCAGCCCATGGAGTGCTCCTTACAGGCTCTGCTCGCTGGTGATGCGCCAGGGGCCGCCGCTGCGGCGTTGGACCGTCCAGCGCCGATGCACGTCGACTGAGTTGAAGGTGCGGGTCTGGCCCTCGAAGAGGCCGACGTGGTCCAGTTCCAACTCGACCTCCTCGACGCGCGGCAGGCCCGGGGCCTCGTCGCCCCGGATGACGACCCGCACCTCGCCAATCCAGCGCACCCGCGCGTCGAGCACCTTGTCGAGGATGAGGCGCCGCGCGCGCACCCACTCGCTGTCGCGGCCGTTCCAGGTCCAGACCGGGTAGTAGATGGGCCGGTCGGCGTCTGGCACGGCGCGCCAGTCCGCGAAGAGGCCGTTCCAGGTCTCCTGGTCACCGCGCTTCACGGCCGAAATCATCGCGGTGAGGACCTCGCGCGGGCTCGCGTCGTCGGCCGGAGCGCCGAAGCTCTCCTGGCTGAGCGTCTCCTCTCCGGCGAAGCGCGGTCCGCCCTCGCTCGGGTCGCTGACATCGACGCAGACCACGCCGCCAACCAGCGCTGCGACGGGCTCCACCTCCAGGCCGGCGGCGGTGCGGCCCGAGCCCGCGAGCAGGCGGGGATCCGGAAGGATGCGGCCGAGCACGGCGATGTCGAGCCTCACCGACGGGGCAACGCGCTTCTGGTAGCGCTGCATGGCGGAGAAGACCTTGTTCATGGCCGGGGTGTTGGCGGGGCAGAAGACCCAGGCGCCGGACTGGTTCCAGGCCAGGTAGTTCTTGCCCATGTCGACCAGCCACTCGCGCTGCGTCAGCGTCGGCAGTGAGACCAGCTTGCCGGTCACCGCCGAGCGGTCACCCCGGAAGGGGTCGACGACGGGGAAGGCGCCGAGTGTCTCCCCTGCACGCGCCTCCAGCAGGACCTTCCACGCCGCCGCGGCCTGGAGACCGATGGCCTTCACCTGCTCCTCGCCCCGGGTGCGGAACTCAAGGGCATCCGCCGGGAGCGTGACGAGGTCTCCATCGAGACAGGCACGCACCGTCTCCCAGTCCTCGCGCATCGCCGTCGCGAAGGGGCCGGGATGATGCTCGACGAGGAAGTCGACGCGGGCCTTGTGTCCGAGGTGATTCGCGAGCTCCGCGCGCGTCCCTCGCGTGGTGCGCCAGGCGCCGAAGGTGCTGTCGAGCAGGCGCTCCCAGTCGAAGACGCGCTTCTCGAGCCATGACATCCAAGCCTCGTCGAAGCCGTCGCGACCCATGCGCTCGGGTCCTCCCGGTCCGATGATCTGCCGCGTCGTATCGGCGATGCTCCAGGTGCGTTCATGGAGCAGGGCGCCGCTGAACTCGTGCTCCTCCCAGCCCTCGCCGGGCTCGCGCCGGCGAACGATTCGCACCTGGACCTTGTCACCCTCCTTTCGCCCCTGTTTGTCCCAGGTCTGGTTCTCGGCGTACTGGCCGAGCATGAAGGGCACGGTGCGCTGCGTGGTGGCCAGGTCGGGTGGCTTGACGACGGGCTGACCGTCGATGGCGATGACCCGGTCGCCCACGCGCAGTCCCGAACCGCGGAAGCCGCTGTCCCAGGAGATCCACGACACGTGGAGATGGGGCGTCAGGGCGTCGAAGCGCGCGTCGAGCTTGAGGCCGCTGCGCAGGCCCTCTTGGAGGTATTCCTTCTCGGCGCCGCGTGGGTTCATGAAGGCGTCCCTGCCCTGAATCCCCGCCCCCTGCGGAGATGAGGCGTCATTCTCTAGCTCGCGGGCCTCGGCGCTTCAAGGAAGGGGGACGCCGGAGCACCTTCGCCCGCGTTTCGACAGACGAGCTGGTGCAGCGGCGTCTGGCCCGACTTGCGCACCGCATTCGCGTCGGCGCCCGCCTTCAACAGCGCCTCTGCGACGCCCAGGTGGTGCGTGGTCAGCGCGAGCTGGAGCGGCGTCACGACCGCGGCGTCACTCGCACCCTCCGGCCGGGCACCGCGCTCCAGGAGCAATCGCACCGTGCGCGCATGCGGCCCCATGCGGAGCGACTGTGGTAGTCAGCCCTTCACCATGTCGACTCTGGACGAACTGCGGTCCGCCTTGCGCCGCGATATCAACGTCATGCCGATGTTCCTCACGGACATGGCGCCGCACCTCCAAGACCTCCTCGCTGAATCAGAGGGGGCTTCATTGGAGGCGCTCTTCTCTCGCGCGAACCGGACCGAGGGCGCGTTGCTGGAGGCGCTGACCTGGCTGTGGGCGAGGACGCTCCGTGCTCCTGCCCCGGCGGCGCGGGTCGACATGCTCGACGTGGCGGAGGGCGAGGTGCGCCTGTTCCCGGGCGGGCTCCAGGTGGCGAATGGCGTTTTGAACCGCGGCATCCTCGTCGTGGCGGGGAACGTGGACGTGGGTGGCGAGTTTGGTGACGGAGACGTCGGCAGCGCGACGGTCGTCACCGGGTCGCTCCGTTGCCGGCTCGCCAATGTCCAGGGCGTGCTCCGGGTGGGCGGTGTGCTCGAAGCGGCCCAGCTCGTCTTCGCGAACAATGACCCGGAGCCCCTCATGGCAAGGGAAGGTCTGCGCGCGCCGTTGACGCTCCTTCAGCTCGGGCGCTCTCTCGACGTGAGGTCCGCGGACGGGCTCGTGGTGGAGGAGGAAGTCACGCCGTCACAAGTCTTGAAGTTGAGGGCATTGCTCCCGGCAGCGGTATTCCACGACATCGACCTGGAGGAAGAGGACGAGGATGTGCTCATTCCGCTGGACGAGGTGCTCGATGTGGAGGCGCTGTATGCCTCCGCGGAGGAGGGGACGCTCGTTTCTCCGCTCCGTTAGCCTCGCGGGCTCATGCGCGGACCGGCACGTCGTTCAAGGGGAGCGCGTGCCGATCCGCCTGTCATGCCGCGGGCATGGCCCGCGATTACGGGCCGTACCACCGGAAGGACACGTCGAAGATGGCCTCGGGGCTGTATCCCAGCCGTGAGCGAGGCGCGCACGGGGCCGGCTCGATACCGCCCGCGGAGGCTGTTGGCCTTCTCTGAACGGGCATGAGCATCCTGCGGGAAGATCGCGCGCTCGGGTCTTCCACGCTCATCCCACTTTGCGACGGAAGTGGAGCGCCTGCACGCCGGACTTGAACCGCTGCGTCGAGAGGAGCTCGAGATGCCGCGGACTCGACAGGCCATGAAACAACGTCGGCCCGCGGCCACTGATGACGGGATGAACGACGATGCGGTACTCGTCGATGAGCCCCAACTCCTCGAGCGAAGCCGCGAGCTTGGGCGCTCCGACGAGGACACCCCGCTCGGTCTTCGCTTTCAGCGCCGAGATCGCCTCGCGAAGGTCACCCTCCACCTTGATCGTGTTCTGCCACGGAAAGTCGCTCCGCGAGCCTGACACGACGTACTTCGCCTTCGCCTCGAGACTCTGTGCCCACTCGCGCATCGCGCGCGGTGCCTTTTCGTCGCGTGCCACCGCGGGCCAGGCTCCCTCCATCAGCTCGTAGGTGTTGCGCCCGAAGAGCATCGCCCCGCTCTGCTCCATGAGCAGTCTCCAATAGTCGTGCAGCTCGTCGTCCACGATTCCCTGGGTGTGATCGATGCACCCGTCCAAAGTCACATTGAGACCGAAGGTGAGGAGGCCCATGGCGTGGGATTCTACGAAAAGCGCGCCCAGCGCGCAGCAGCCCGATCCATCGACGCAATGCCCCATCCATCACCCTTTTGAGCTTCGCCGTCACCTTCGCGGACTTCCTGGTTGCCATGCGTTTTGCTGCAACCCAACGTTCTCATGAACCGTTGAGGCGCATGACACGGCCTCCTGACCGTGCTCCCTCGGAGACGGATGCTGGCGATGAGGGCACCGCGAGGCCCACGTTCCCGTCGCGGTTCGTGGGGCGCTGGCGCTCACAACCCGAGCACGGACATGGGGAGCCGATAGATGTCGCCTGTTCCCCGGCCGATTCCCTCGAGTGACGCGTCGCCGAAGCGCGCGCCCACGGGGCCCGTGAAGGGCCGGTTGCTGCTGAAGTAGAGCCACTGCCCGTCCGGCGAGACGCTCTGGTTGAAGTCTCGCGCCGGAGAGTTGATGCCCTCGCAGAGCGGCCGGGCCGGCTCCCAGCCCTCCGGCCCCCTGCGGCTGACGTACAGGTCGTAGCTGCCGCGGCTGTCCGCGCGATTCAGGGCGCTGAAGAGGAGGAAGCGCCCGTCGGGGGCGATCCAGGGCTCGACCTCGTGGCCTTCCGTGTTGATGGCGGCCCCGAGGTTCTCGGGCCGCTGGTGGACGCCCCCCACGACCCGGGACACCCAGAGGTCGCTTCCGCCGAGGCTCCCTGGCCTGTCCGCACCGAAGTACAGGTCTCCGTTCGCGGCCACCGAGGGGGACCACTCGTCCCGGGTCGCGTCGCTCACCGGCTCGGGGACCCGGCGGGCCTCGCTCCATTCGCCGTCCGCCTGGAGCGAGGCGGTCCAGACGTCGAACGTCGCGCGGGCCGCGGTCCCCTCCTCTCCCGGGTTGGGGCGGTTGGAGATGAAGAAGACCGCGCGGCCGTCGGGGGTGAAGTGTGGATCCGCGTCGCTCCATGCGGAAGCGAAGCGCGGCTTCACGGGAGGGGACCAGCTCCCGTCCGCGCCGAGCCGGGTCTCGTAGAGCGTGTAGCGCTCGAAGGCGTCATCCGCGCGGCCGAAGAGCACGCGCCGCGGGTCGGGCGTGAACGCGAGGAAGAAGTCCCACGCGCCCGTGGTGAAGAGGCCCGCGCCGTAGAGTTCGGGGACGCAGTGCGTGGCGGGTGCTCCGGCCCCGGAGGCGGGAGTCCGGCAGCCCGCCAGTCCAACGCAGAGCACCAGCGGGAGGCTCCACGCACGGGTGTGCACCGGGGGCTGCCGGGACGGAGCGGAACGGGAGGGCTCATGCATGGGACGGTGGCTCCTGGTGAGGTCGCGATGCATCCCGTGCACGCGACTCCAGCTCGATGAGGCGTCGTGGCAGTAGCATCCGTGCATGGCGCGAAACTTGGGGAATGTTGCGGCGGCTCCGTTCCCGGTCCGGCCGTGCGGCTTCCACGAGCTGATCCGTGATGAAGCGTGGGGCGCCCGGGATTGCGTCTGTGGGCTGGGCATCCGGGCTCGCCGCTCCCAGGGGGTCCACCCTCGCGCACGGATCGCGGTCATCCTCTCCGGGACCTTCCAGGCGCGGTCGAGCCAGGGCGAGATGCTGGTGGGGCCGGGCACGTTCCTGCTCGGGAACGCGGCGGCGGAATACGAGTACCGCCATGTCGATGACGGCGGGGACCGCTCGCTCGTCTTTGATTACGGAGAGGCGCTGCTCGAGGAAGTGGGCCGCTCGCTCGGCGTTCACGTCCGCGGCGGCAGGTCCTTTGGCCGGGTCGCGGTGCCTGCCTCGCCCGGGTCGGTGCGGGCCGTGGCGCTCGCGCACGAGGCCCTTCGAGACGGTGGCCGAGAGGCATTGCGCGAGGCGGCCCTGCTCGGCGCGCAGGTCGTCCTGTCCGAGCAGAACGGAGGGGTGCATGCCGTGGCGGAGCCCTCCGCGACGCAGGTCCGGCAGGTCGCCCGGCTGATCCGCTACATCGAGGCCCACAGCGCGGGGGATTGCTCGCTCGATGCGCTGGCCGCGCTCGCGGGGCTGAGCCGCTTCCACTTCCTGCGCATCTTCCAGAGGCAGACCGGCCAGACGCCCCGCCAGTTCGTCATCGCCACCCGGCTGCGGGTCGCCGCCACCACGCTGCGGACGACCCGCCTGCCCGTCACCCAGGTCTCGCTCGATGCGGGCTTCGGGGACCTGTCCCACTTCACGACGAGCTTCACGCAAGCGTTCGGTGCATCGCCTCGCGCGTACCGGCTCCGGCACGCGCCCCGGCCCTCCTCCCGGCGAGGGTGAACCGCACGTCACCGGCCCTCGCTGCCCGCGAGGATCAGCGCCAGGCATGACGAAAGCCATTGCCGGAAACACCCGCCGACACGCGCGTTTGTTTTCACAATCCCTGAGAGAAAATCGGGCTCGGACCGCCCCCGAAAATGTCAGACCGACCCGGTATGAATCTCCCTACGCGGCGCCATTCCGGGCGTCGTCGAAAGGGCTCCACCTACAATGCATAAGTCACTGGTTTCCCTCGGGCTTTTGGTCGGCATGACAGCGGTCGGCTGCGCGGGGCCCGACGAGGTCGAGGCGGTGGACTCCTCCATGACGGAGGACGCGACCTCCCAGGTTGCCCAAGGGGTGATCACCCAGGTCACCGGCACCAGCCCGGTGACCTTCGTCGCAACGTCGGGCAACGAGACGAAGCCCTACGACCAGTCCGCCACGTCGGTGGTGGCCTACACGCGGGATTCAACGACCGGGGCGTTCACGGCCTATCCGGGCACGGGCGCCGCGGACGGCACCATCTCCGTGCCGAACGTCCCTTCCGGCCGCATCTACCTGAAGCTGGGTTCGCGCTACCTGGTGAGCACCAGCCGCGAATTCGACCTGGGCTCCACGGAGTGGGGCCGCGATGGCACCTTCGTCTCACTGCCCACCCCCGTGACGGTGTCCGCCACCGGCCTGTCTCCCTGGCAGCCGGGGGACTACCTGGAGGTGTATTCGTTGAACCCGGGCGCGTTCGGCTACGTCAACACCGGCGTCACGGGGTTCCCCCTGGCGGGCGCCACGTCGCTCTCCGGGCTGACCTTCAATTACGCCGACATGTCCAACCCGGTGCTGCTCGACAGCAGCCTCGGGGACGTGTTCTCGCTGGCGCAGATGCGGTTGCAGACGAGCGCGAATGGAGTGCCCTACCGCGCGATGCACAAGGTGCTCGACACGAGCATGACGCAGGTGGAGGGCCAGCCCGTCACCGTCAGCGGGACCTTCATCCAGCCCGTCGCGACAGGCACCTTCGCGGTGGATTGGAGACGCTCGGCCTTCGAAGCCCTTCGCACCCAGGTGAACCCGGGCGCGGTCAGCACGTACAACGAGATCTGGATGTCCGCCCGGCCGGCCGCGCTGAGCTCGGCGATCGCGTCCATCAGCGGGCAGCCACTGCTCGTGAAGCTCAATCCTGACTCGCTGCGGACCGACATCGTCACGGGGAGCATGACCTACAACAACCCGCTCCCGGCGACGTGGCAGAAGGTGGCGCTCGTCGCCGCCGGCTTCACGAAGAGCTACGCGCTGGGAACCGCGACGCCCTACACCATGGGCGTGGACATCCGCGTGGATCAGGAGGCGAGCGCGTTCACCGCCGCGCCCGTGCAGCCCCTCGTCGGGCCGGTGCAGGCGCCCCAGGTGAACACGCGTGGCGCGTTCCAGAACCTCACGGGCGTGGGGACTGACGCCTCGCTGCGCTGGTCGAAGCCGCTGGTCGGCACGGCCACGAACTACGTGGTGAACATCTACCGGCTGGGCACGAGCAACGGTGCCACCACGGCGACGCGCGTGGCGGCGCTGCACACGGATCTCCAGAGCGTGTACCTGCCCCCGGGCGTGCTCCTGGCGGGCCAGACGTACTTCGCGGAAATCCAGAGCTGGTACCAGCCCGGCTCGGACCTCGCGACGAGCCCGTTCAAACGCTCGCTGCCTCGCGGCCGCGCCAGCGTGCTCACCGGCACGTTCAGCCCGTAGCCGCTGAAGGCCCGGGAAGGAAGGGAGCCCGCTGCTCCCTTCCTTCCCTCACGGGCCGCGCTCCCCTTCCCGATGTCCGGCACGGCCACCCGCTGCAACGCGTCCTTTCCGGCAGACCCGAAAACCCGGATATTCACTCCCGTCCTCTTCCCCGTGGAGTGACTCGCATGCGCAGCCTGACAATGCCCCTCATCGTCGCCGCCCTCCTGGTCGGTTGCCGAGACGATCCAGAACCCACGCCACCGGACTCCGGCACCCAGCAGCAGCAGGACTCGGGCGTCGCTGGAGACGACGCGGGCGTCCCTGGAGACGACGCGGGCGTCGCGGAAGATCCGCTCCCCAGCGGTCCCCCGGTTCCGCAGGGCCCGCCCAACGTGCCCGAGTTCAAGCCCGCCTTCCCCGGGCAGACGCGCGTCCCCGCCATCCAGACGAAGACGCCCCTCCAGGTCACGGAGATTGCCTCGGGCCTCCGGAACCCCTGGGCCATCGCCTTCCTGCCGGACCAGCGCATGCTGGTGACGGAGAAGCCCACCGGCTCGCTCTACATCGTCACGCAGCAGGGCGCGAAGTCTCCCGCCGTCAAAGGCCTGCCCGCCGTGGACGCGCGCGACCAGGGCGGCCTGCTCGATGTGGAGGTGGGCCCGGACTACGCCACGAGCCAACTCATCTACTGGACCTATTCCGAGCCCCGTCAGGGCGGCAATGGGCTGGCGGTGGCGCGCGCGCGGCTCGTGGACGGAGCGTCGCCTCGCGTGGAGAACGTCCAGGTCATCTTCCGGATGATGCCCACGCTCGATTCGACGCTGCACTCCGGGGGACGGATGGTGTTCACCCCGGACGGCAAGCTGTTCGTGACGCTCGGGGAGCGCTCCATCCTCGCGGGCCGTGTCCAGGCCCAGGACGTGAAGAGCCACCTCGGCAAGGTGGTCCGCATCCATCCCGACGGCACCGTGCCCCAGGACAACCCGTACCTGAACACCCCGGGGGCGAAGCCGGAGATCTGGTCCATCGGGCATCGCAACGTCCTGTCCGCGGCGCTCGACAGCCAGAACCGGCTGTGGACGGTGGAGATGGGTCCGCAGGGAGGTGACGAAGTGAACCGCCCCGAGGCAGGCAAGGACTACGGCTGGCCCACCATCGGGTACGGCGAGGAGTACTCCGGCGCGCCCATCCATCAGAGCACCCAGGCTCCGGGCATGGAGCAACCCGTGTACTACTGGGACCCGGTGATTGCCCCTTCGGGGATGACCATCTACTCCGGGGCTCTGTTCCCCGAGTGGCGCGGCAACCTGTTCATCGGCGGCCTGGCCGCCAAGGCGCTGGTGCGGCTCATGGTGCGCAATGACCGCGTGGTGGGCGAGGAGCACCTCCTCAAGGACCTGGACTCGCGCATCCGCGACGTGGTGCAGGGCCCCGAGGGCGCCCTCTACCTGGTCACCGACGCCACCAACGGCAAGGTGCTCAAGGTCACGCCGCGCTGAAGCATCCGCGGGCCCTGGCGCGCTCCTCACTCCCCGAGGGAATCAACCCTCGGGGAGCGGAGCGCGCGCTGGGGGCTCAGGCTAGAAAGGAGCCTCCGCCGAAAAAGGAGGAGTGAATGTCGAGTCAAGCCGTCTCCCGGAGGACGTTGCTCCAAGGTGCGTTGGTGGCAGTGGCATTCAATCCCATGAGCCGGAGCTGGGCCTCCACGCTGGAGGCTGGCGCGGTCCCGCTGCCGTCACTGGATGGCGAGTTGCTGATGGACACGGCGTCGCGGACCGCGACCTCGGAGGACTTCGGTCACATCCTCCACCGCACGCCGTGGGCGGTGCTCGTTCCCGGCTCGGTGGAGGACATCATGGCCATGGTCCGCTTCGCGCGGCGCCAGGGTCTGAAGATCGCCGCCGCTCGGGGCCTCGGCGAGAGCCACAGCACCTTTGGCCAGTCCCAGGTGGCGGCGGGCATCGTCATCGACATGTCCACGCTGTCGACCGTTCACGAGATTGGCGAGGACAGCGCCTGGGTGGATGCGGGCGTCCGGTGGCACGAGCTGCTCCAGGCCTCGCTTCCCCACGGCAAGAGCCCGCCGGTGCTGACCGACTACATCGAGCTGAGCATCGGTGGGACGCTGTCCGCGGGGGGCATCGGCGGGCAGGCGTTTCGCTGGGGCCTCCAGGTGGACAACGTCCTGGAAATGGACGTCGTCACGGGTCGGGGTGAGCTCGTGCGGTGCTCGCGCTGGCGTGAGCGGCCCCTGTTCGACGCCGTGCGCTCGGGCCTGGGCCAGTTCGGCATCATCGTGCGAGCGCGGGTGCGGCTCGTCGAAGTGCCGCCCCGCGCTCGGACGTACATCGCGCTGTACAACGACCTCCACCGCTTCATGGAGGACCAGCGGCGGCTCATCGAGGAAGGTCGCTTCGACTACGTCGAGGGCTCCGCCGTCGCCTCCAACGGGGGATGGGCGTATCAGCTGGAGGTGGTGAAGTACTTCACGCCGGGCTCCGAGCCGAACGACGCCGGACTGCTCGCGGGACTGGGCTTCCAGCCGGGAACGCTCCAGGTGAGCGACGGCAGCTACTTCGACTTCGCCAACCGGCTCGCGCCGCTGGTCGAACTGCTCAAGCAGCTCGGCGTCTGGGGTTTGCCCCATCCGTGGCTGGACATGTTCGTCCCCGCCCGGTCCGCAGAGTCCTTCGTCCAGGAGGTCCTCTCACAGACCACCGAGGCCGACATGGGGCAGGGGCCCATCCTCCTCTACCCCTTCCGCTCCTCGGAGCTGACCACGCCCTTCCTGCGCACCCCCAACGACAGACACGTCTTCCTCTTCTCACTGCTGCGCACCGCCATTCCCCCGACGCCGGAGAACGTCGCATCCCTCCTGGCGAAGAACCGCGCCATCTTCGACCGGCTCACGGCCATCGGCGGGAAGATCTACCCCGTGGATGCGGTGCCCTTGAGCCCCGCCGACTGGCGCCACCACTTCCACCCCAGCTGGGAGCGGTTCGAGCACGCGAAGCGGCGCTACGACCCGGACCACATCCTCACGCCGGGACAAGGAATCTTCTGATCAACGCATCGGAGTGCGGCTCCTCGTGCTCGGAGCCGCATTCCAAGGCAACAACCTTCCTGGCGCAGTCGCGAGAGGGCCTCGGCCCCTCCCGCCCACGCGTACAACGAGGGCACGGAGCTGGACTCCCCGCTCACGGGCGGACCCAGGCACTGTCGACGCGGTAGTGCTTCATCTCCTGGATGTCGGGCACGAAGGGCTTGATGCGCTCGAAGAACTTCCGGAACTCGGGGCTGCGGCGGAACCCCTGGAGGTGGCCCTCCTCGGAGTCCCACTCGATGCGGACGACGAAGTGGTGCGGCTCCTCCACGCCCCGGCTCACTTCATAGCGGAGGCAATGAGGTGAGGCGCTCAGGTGCTCTCCCGCGCGCTGGTAGGCTTCGAGAAACGCCCCCGCCCGCTCGGCGGGAACGTCATAACGGATGTACTCCACGACCATGGTCGGGTCCTTCCTCGAAAGGGCGGGGTTGAGGCGGCGCGGCGGTTCCGCGCAGGCCCTGACAGTGACAAGAAGAAACGTAGAAGCAATCGAGGCGGCCTGCTTTGCCGTCCGTTCCAATTGCGGTGCCCGGCGTCCCGGAAGGATGAAACGCGGATGGAACCCCTCTCGGCGGTACTTCGCGGGATGCGCCTGAAAGGCAGCATCTATGCCGCCTGGGAGCTGCGCGCGCCCTGGGGCATGGACCTGCCGCAAGGCCCCTTCGCATCGTTTCACCTGGTGGAGCGGGGACGGTGCGCGCTGCGCACCTCACGCGAGGTCCTCCCCCTGGAGGCCGGTGAGCTGGTCGTCCTCTTCGACGGTCAGGCGCACACGCTGCTGTCCTCACGGGAAGCCCCGGCCGTTCCCCTGGCGCAGCTCGTCGCGCGGCATCCGCTGGTGGGAGGCGTTCATCAGGCGGGCGGAGCGGGCGAGCCCACCCGTCTGGTCTGCGGCAAGTTCGCCGCCGAGGGAGCGCAGGGAGTCCGCATGCTGCGCGGGCTCCCCAGCGTCGTCCACCTGGGCCGCACGAAGCTGGCCTCCCTTCCCGCGCTCCGCGGGCTGCTGGAGTCCCTCGCGCACGAAGCCGCCTCCTCCGCGCCCGGCGCGGCCACGGCCGCCGCTCGAATCACGGAGGCGCTCTTCGTCCAGGTGCTGCGCGCCCTGCTGCTCGACACGGAGAAGACTCCGCCAGGGTGGCTGGCGGGCCTGCGCGAGCCACGTCTGGCGGAGGCCCTCCACCAGCTCCACATGGACCCCGCTCGCCCCTGGTCCGTCGGAGAACTGGCCGCGCGCGTGGGGATGTCCCGCACCCGGTTCGCCCTGCTCTTCCAGGAACGCATCGGACAGCCGCCCATGACCTACCTCCTGGGCCTCCGGCTGGACCTGGTCGCGCAGCGGCTGAGGGATGGCGAGGACTCCATTGGTGAAATCGCGCATGCAGCGGGGTTCGCCAGTCAGTCCGGACTCAACCGCGCGTTCCACCGGCACTTCGGCCAGACGCCCTCGGCCTTCCGCAAGGCCACGAGCGCTTCCGTGAAGGCTCCGCGTCCGTGAGCGTCATCATCGCGTTGGGTATCGCGGAAGCGCTTCGATGCGGGGCCGAGGGTCGGCGCGCCGTCATTCCGCCGTCCACGCGGTAGTTCACGCCGGTCAGCCACTTGCCGCGTTCCGAGACGAGCAGCGCGACGACCTCCGCGATGTCGTCGGTGGTGCCCCAGCGGCCGAGCTCGAATGATGCGCCAGCACATGGCGGACACGCTGCCTGCATTCCACCGTGCATCACGACGGAGGCGTGACGCATGCCTCGACGCTGCCTCTCGGCGAAGGACCTCCTACGCGAGCGCTCAGAAGGAGGAATCGGTCCGCGCGTTCCTCGCGCGGATGGCCTCTTCGGTCCTGGGCACGAGGGACTCGAGCCCGGTCCTCACGGCCTCCGCCTGGACCTGCTCGATGAACGGGCGGAAGCGCTCGTTGTAGGCTCGAAACGCGAGCGCGAAGTCACGGCCGTGCTCCCGCATCGCATCCGCCAGCGCGGCCGCGCCATCGATGGCCAACGAGCCCCCCATGCCGGCAGCGGGTGAAGGGCAGTACCCCGCATCGCCCACCAGGGCGACCCGGCCCTTCGTCCAGGAAGGCATCCGCACCTGGCACAGCTTGTCGAAGTAGAAGCTCTTCGAGCTCCGCACTTCCTGGAGCAGCTCCGCCGTCCTCCAGCCCACCCCGGCGAACTGGTCCGCGATGATCCGTCGCGGGGCCTCCTCATCGCGACGGTCGTACGGGAACTCCTTGTCGGAAGCGAACGCGAAGATGATGTC
Organism: Corallococcus exercitus; assembly: GCF_003611585.1. Lineage (GTDB taxonomy): Bacteria > Myxococcota > Myxococcia > Myxococcales > Myxococcaceae > Corallococcus > Corallococcus exercitus. The sequence goes on from NZ_RAVW01000021.1 coordinate 34,531, forward strand.
CGTGTTGTTCTTGTAGGCGTTGAGCATCACGGCCTTGCCCGGCACGTTGAACATCTGCGCGGTGTTCCGCTCGATGAGCAGCTTGTCCACGATGGTGATCGAGAAGTACTGCTCGAGGAAGTGGATGTAGCGGGCTTCTTCGCCGAAGCAGAGCCTCCGCACCGCGGAGTGGACGCCGTCGCAGCCGAACACCAGGTCGAACGTGCGTCGTGCGCCCCTCGCGAACGTGGCCTCGATGCGGTCCTCCGTCTCGCTCAGCGAGGTGATGCTGTCGTCGAAGACGACTTCGACGTGGTCCTTGACGGCGTCGAACAGCATGTTCAGCAGAACGGTTCTTTCGACCTCGAACTCGTCGTCCGGAGGTGCTTCGCCCTCACCTCTCAGCACCATCGAGCGCTCCGTGACATCGCGCTCGTTCTTCAACTCCCACCGCTGCAGGCTCAATCGGTTCGACCGGATCTGATCGAGGAGGCCCATGCGCCGGACGATGTCGACGGTATTGCCTTTGATGTCGACGGCCGTACCGCCCTCCCGGAGCCCGCGCGCGACCTCCACGACGGTGACCTGGTAGCCGAGCCGGCTCATCCAGAAAGCGGTCGAGAGCCCGGCGAAGCTCGCGCCGGAGATGAGGACCTTCCCTGCCTTCGCGCCCATGACGCCTCCTCCTGATGGCCGCGTTCCGGCAGCCCTCACGCCCAAGATGTTATACCCGGTCAACATTTCCGCAATGGATTCGTTTACCGCGTATAAAAATCCATGCCCCATGCCGGCGGCGCTTCGCTAGAATCCGGCGCATGGGCGAGCGCCGCGAGAGCAAGAAGCGCGAGACGAGGCAGCGGATCTCCGATGTGGCGACGGAGCTCTTCTTCGCGCGAGGCTTCGACGCGGTGACGCTCGACGAGATCGCGGCCGCCGCGGACGTCTCCAAGATGACGGTCTTCAACTACTTCGCTCGGAAGGAGGACCTCATGCTCGACCGCCAGGATGACTTGAAGCTGCTCTTCTTTCGCGAGGCGATTCGCGCGAGGCCGCCAGGGCAATCTCCCATCGCCGAGCTCCGTGCGCTCATGGGCCGGCTGCGGGAGCAGAAGCATCCGTTCGTCCGCTTCGACCGCCATGCGGCTGACTTCTGGCGCTTCGTCGCGGCGAGCCCGTCGCTCGAGGCGCGGCTCCGTGAGCTCAACGACGAAGCCGCGGAAGGGCTCGCGACCGAGCTCGCGGGGCCGACGCCGGACGGCCTGGCGCGGCTCGCGGCCGGCATGATCGTGCTGACGGTGCGCACGGCTCGCCAGGAAGCCATTCGCGTGCTCGAACGCGGAGGCTCCGTGAAGAAGGCGAGCGCCGAGTTCTTCGCCTTGATCGATCAGGGCTTCGCGGCCGTGCAGGGAATGGCGTCGAGCGACACGCGCGGCTAGAGCTTCGAGACGCTGCCCGCCACGGCGGCGGCCACTGCCAGATCGGTGGTCTTGCCGAGCGGACCTGCCCCCGGCGCGTCATCCCGTCTTGCGTGACAGGAAATAGAGGTTCCCGCCCGGGTCCGTGTGCGTCTCTTCCAGCGTGAGTCCGTGGGCGCGCAGCAGGTCGCGATACCCGTCGACGCTGTACGAGTGATAGCGGAACGGCACGCCATTCATTGGCGCGCCATCCATGGAGCCGTGAACGTCGCCCGAAGTGAAGAGGAACGCGGCGTCCGGGTTCAAGGCCCTGGCGATGTTGGCGATCGCCTGTTCCTGTTCTTCGTGGCGCAGGTGGAACAGGACGCCCCACGCAATCGCGGCGTCGAACGCCCGCGCCTGAAGCTCACACGACTGGATGGACGCACAGACCACCGGCACGTGGGGGAAGTTCGCTTGAAAGCGCGCCAGCAGCTCGCGGGAGCTGTCCACGCCCATCACCTGACAGCCGTGCTCCAGCAGCACCCGCGTCAGCGGCAGTCCCGTGCCGCAACCGGCGTCCAGCACCCGGGCGCCGGCCGGAAGCGACGCCGCGAGCGCTGTCACTTCCGGGACGCCCATGTGGCCTGCGCGTTGGGACGCATACCAGTCCGCGATCAAATCGTACTCGTGCACGGGTCAGCTTCCTCTCAAGGGCGAGAGTCCCCTACTCAGGTCTCACGAGGCGGGCTCCCTCAGCTGGAGCGATGGGTGCCCGCACCGTCCGTCGGTCCGCGCTTGAACCCCTCAAGGCGGCGATAGAGGAAGTACGAGTAGACCACGGGAGTCATCGCCGCGACGGTGACAGCCGCGAGCACGGGGACCGAGCCGCCGCCGAGAAGACCCGAGACGAGGACGATGACTCCCGCGAGGACGAAGAGCCGTCCTCCCAGCCGATGCGTGCGGAGCCAGACCTCGTCGCTCGCGAGCGTCCAGGGCGTCCGGATTCCACAGAAGAAGTTCTTGGTGAACTTCCCCATGTAGTTGCCCAGGACCACGAGAACCAGTCCCGTGGCAGCGGGAACCACGCGCGCCACCGGCACGGGCACTCCCAGGCCCGCGAGCAGGACCAGGGCGTTGAGCAGGAAGAGGAACGCGACCAGCGTCGCCTGGATGCCCTCGAAGACGCCCTGGAACCGCGCCACGCTGAAGCCCTTGGGCGAGATCCGCGGCACTGCCACCAGGACCAGGTACACAGCAGCCATCACCAGCGGCAGGACGAAGGGCCCCCAGGGCTTGGGCGTATGCCCATCCACCACGCCCTCGGCGTTCCAGTGCGTGGGAATCGACTCGGGCAATCGGCCGTAGAACACGATGGCCATCGCGAACGCCGCGATGACGAATCCCAGGCTCAACACATGGGCTCGGCTGATTCTCATGACCGCCCTCCATTCCCCTTATCGACCTTGAAGAGGTCGAGCAGGACCGCCGCTACGTCCTCGAACACGGTCGTGTTGAGGGAGTAGACGATTTGTTGTCCGCGGCGCTCACAGCGCACCAGGTCCGCCGCTTTGAGCACGTTGAAGTGATGCGACAGCGACCCCTTCGTGATGTCGAACGCCTCCGCGAGCTCTCCCGCTGACCTCGAGCCGCCCTGGAGGAGCTTGAGCACCTTGCGCCGGGTCGGGTCTGAAATCGCCTTGAAGACCTCCTGCGTTCGCATCACGACCTTTCGATATTTCGATAAACATCAAAATAACGACCCGAGAAATCCTGTCAAGTGGACATCCCGCTATTCCGGCCCCCAGCGCCGGGGGTGGTCCTCTCGAGGGCCAGCTGCCTCAGGGTGTAGCAGGCGGGGATCGCGGCCGCCGGGTGATTGTACGCGCTCGACCATCATGTGCAGTGCCTGGCGGATGACCCCGCGAACGCCCGGCGGTTTGCCGACGGCCTCGTGCGGATTCCAGGCATCAGGCTGACGACACCCCACCCCGAGACAAACAAGGACAGCTTCGAGCCGTGACACATCTCGGCGTCAGTCGCCGCGATATCGAATCGACTCTCGCGGCTGTGGCCACCATCGCGGCGCATCCCTCCACGGGCAGTGAGTGGTGACTCGGTGTGACGGCGCGCATAGTGAAGAGCCATGGCACGCATCTTCATCACCGGGTCAGCGGACGGCTTGGGCAAGGCCGCCGCGCAGACGCTTCTTACCGACGGTCACGAGGTGGTCGTTCATGTACGCAACGAGCAGCGGCTCACTGCCGTACAGGACCTGGTGACGCAAGGCGCGGTCGCACTGGTCGCGGACCTCGCTGTCCTGGAACAGACCCGGGACCTCGCCCGGCAGGTCAACGCGCTGGGGCCCATGGACGCGGTCATCCACAACGCAGGCGTGTACTCCGAGCCGTCGGTCCTGCCCGTGAACGTCGTGGCGCCCTACGTGCTCACCGCGCTCATCCCGCGGCCCAAGCGTCTGGTCTACCTGAGCAGCGGGATGCACCAGGGCGGGCGGCCGAACCTCGATGACATGGATTGGAGCGGACAGCGCGTCACGGGGACGTACTCGGACAGCAAGCTCTTCGTCACCACCCTGGCCGCGGCCATCGCCCGGCGCTGGCCGGACGTCTTCAGCAACTCGGTCGACCCGGGCTGGGTCCCCACGAAGATGGGCGGCCCCAACGCGCCAGACGACCTGCGGCTCGGCCACCTCACGCAGGAGTGGCTGGCGACCAGCGACGCCGCCGAGGCACGCACCACGGATGGCTACTGGCACCACCAGCGGCGGGTCGCAAGGCATCCCGCGGCGGACGACCTGAAGTTCCAGGCCCAGCTGCTCGACGCGCTGGCTCGGGCCACCGGCGTTCCGCTTCCCTAATGCGGCTTGGGCGGGATCGTGTCGAACCGGGGCACCCCGTCCGCGACGTCGTAATAGTCGCCCTTGTCGGCCATGTAGACGTGGACCGCGATGCGCGTGTGGGTCGGCGTGTCGAAGGCGCCCATCGCGATTCCAATCCAATCGCGCTGGAGCGGATCCCAGAACAGCGACGAACCGCAGACCGAGCAGAAGCCGCGACGCGCCTTCTCGGATGACTGGAACCAGCGGACCTGGTCCTCGCCCTCGATTCGGACCGCCGAGCGCGGCACGTCGGCCGAGACGAAGTAGTGCCCCGAGTACTTGCGACACTTGCTGCAATGGCAGGCGTCAGGGTTGGGCAACCCACCTTCCACGGTGAAGCGGACCGCGCCGCACAAACAAGACCCCCGGTGCATGAACAACCTCCCCTGAACGACAGAAAGACCGCGGCCTGGGCGTCAGCCGGTGGAATGCTCGAGCTCGCGGAGCAGCTGTTCGACCCCACGCGCGGAAGCGTCGTCCGCGGGTGAGAGGACCACCATGCCGAGGCCGTCGCTGTCGTCGACGGAGAACATCGACGCCTCGAACACAAGCTCGCCGACACCCGGCCGGACGAGCCGCCTGGACCTCACGCCGTGCGTGTGCAGCTCGTTCTCGGCCCACAGCCGGCGGAACTCCTCGCTCGTCGCCATCAGCTCGTCGACGAGCGAGGCGGCCTCCTCGGAAGCGCCCGCACGCGCGATGTCGACGCGGAACGCGGCGAGGCACGTGCGCCGCATGTCATCACCGTGCGGCAGGAACGCGGCGGCTTCGGGATGGAAGACCCGGCGCAGCATGTTGCGGTCGCGCTCGGGGACCGCGGCGTAGTCGCCCATCACCGCCACGGCGGCGCGGTTCCACGCGACGATCTGGAAGGTCGGCGTCTTCACGAACGCGGGCGCGCGCAGGTTGTCGAGCACGCGTTGCAGCGCGGGCGTGACCTCGGCGGGCGGCGTGTAGCGGCGCGGCGGCGGACGCGCGTGGGCGAGCAGGAACAGCATCTCGCGGTTCGTCTCGTCCAGCTCCAGTGCGCGAGCGAGGCGCTCGAGCACCTCGTCGGACGGCACCCCACCGCGCCCCTGTTCGAGCCACGTGTACCAGGTGACGCTCACACCCGCGCGGGCCGCGACCTCCTCGCGACGAAGCCCGGGAGTGCGGCGCCGCCCGGTCGGCTCGGGCTGGAGCCGCTCGCGGCGAGCGCGGAGGAATTCGGGGAGGGTGGTAGTCGCCATACCGGTATGCGGGCACGCCTTTTCCAGCGGATTCGCGCAGCCTACGGTTCGCGCATGCCCCGGACAATGCGCCGGGTGAAGGAGTCCACATGCTGACGCTGCACCATCTCGGCCGTTCGCAATCCGAGCGGATCGTCTGGCTCTGCGAGGAGCTCGGGCTGGAGTATGAGCTGAAGCGCTATCAACGCCGGGCCGACAACCGGCTGGCCCCGCCGGAGTACAAGGCGCTCCACCCGATGGGCACGGCGCCCATCCTCACCGACGAGGACCTCGTCCTCGGAGAGTCCGGGGCCATCTGCGAGTACCTGCTCCAGACCCATGGCGATGGCCGGCTCGTGGTGAAGCGCGGCGAAGCCGGGTTCGCCGACTACCTCTACTGGTTCCACTTCGCCAACGCGACGCTGCAACCGGTCGTCTTGCAGGTGAGGTACCTGGAGCGCGTCGATCCCTCGGACAAGAACGTGGTGCTCCAGGGGGCCCGGGAGCGCTTCAACCGGGTCTTCTCCACCCTGGAGAAGCGGCTGGGGGAGGCGCCCTATCTGGCCGGCGCGGAGCTGACAGCTGCGGACATCATGACCGTGTTCTCGTTGACCACGATGCGGCTGTTCAAGCCGTATGACCTCTCGCCCTGGCCGAACATCCTGGCCTATCTGCAACGCATCGGCGCGCGTCCGGCGTATCGTCGGGCGATGCGGAAGGCCGATCCGGATTTGACGCCGGTGCTGGGGGCCCTTCCGGAATAACGGAACCCGCGGGGTGAAGCATGAACAAGAACCGGCTGGAAGCGTTCAGCGACGGCGTCATCGCCATCATCATCACGATCATGGTGCTGGAGCTCAAGGCACCGCACGGCAGCGAGCTGGCTGACCTGCGGCCGCTGATCCCCGTCTTCCTCAGCTATGTGCTCAGCTTCGTCTACGTCGGCATCTACTGGAACAACCACCATCATCTCCTGCACACCATCAACCACGTCAGCGGCGGGGTGCTGTGGGCGAACCTGCACCTGTTGTTCTGGCTGTCGCTGGTCCCCTTCACCACCGGATGGATGGGCGAAAACCATTTCGCGTCCGTGCCGCTGGCGCTCTACGGCTTCGTGCTGTTGATGTGCGCTTTCGCCTGGTGGGTACTGCAAACCCTCATGGTGGCGACGCAGGGCCCAAGGTCGCCACTGGCGCTGGCGGTCGGGCGAGATCTCAAGGGCAAGATTTCGGCGGTCCTCTACCTGGTCGGCATCATCAGCGCCTTCTTCAATGGGCATTTCTCCGAGGCGGTCTATGTGCTGGCCGCGCTGATGTGGCTGGTGCCGGATCGGCGCTTCGAGAAGGCGACGCCTGAAGCATAGGGCGCCATCCATTCCGCCCATCAAAGTACATCCATATCCAAACACCACGGCGCCGTCTTGGATTGAAGGCACACCGGGAGTACCCTCCCGAATGCCTCTCAACCCAAGGAGCCACAGATGCTGCGGAATCTCGTTTCCGGAGTCGCCCTGAGTTTTGCCTTCGTGGTGGGAATGGCTGTCCCCTCTTCCTCGCAGGTCGCCCCGGGTGAGGCCGCGGCGACTGAAGACGCGGTGCTCGTCTCGACCGCGCCTGCCAGCGCGGTTCCGGACGAGACCTCGGGCGAGCCCTCGCGATTGCTCGGGTGCTGCACGGGGGATGGCCAGTTCTGCATCAACACGGCGGCATGTCAGGCCCGCGGGGCTGGCACCTGCGGTGCGCCCTGTAACTAGTCCTCGTCCCGGCTGAAGTCCGCCCGTCCTGCATGTCGGCCCAAGAGGACCGACATGCAGGAGCACGGATGGGATTGGCGGCGCCTCAGGACCGGTGGAAGGCCTTGGCGAAGAACTTCTCGACGTGCGACTTCTCCGGCTCGATGGCGAGCGTGGGGGCGGGCACGCCCATGGCGCCGGCGAGGGCGGGGCGCAGGCCCGATGCGATGCCCGGCTTGACGTGGTGGCGCAGGTCGACGGCCACGTCGGTCTTCACGTGGGTGCCCACGCCCAGCGCGGTGTTCACGTCCGCGGAGTGCTTGAGGAAGCCGTTCTCCAGGCCGAACTTCCCGCCCGCCTGGGCCGACGCGCCCGCCACCGCGCCCGCGGTGACCGAGCCATGCACCCGGCCCACGTGCCCGCCCGCGGTGGCGTACGCCCCCGCCGTCGCGCCCGCGCCCACCTGCCCGGAGACCATCGCCGTGGCCGTCTTCGGATCCACCGTGGCCACGCCCTCGGCGAAGGCGGTGGCGGAGGCCTTGGCCTCGCCCTTCACGTAGCCGCCCACGTGCCGGTTGAAGTCGTGGCTCGCGCTCGCCGTGACGCCCACGCCCGTCTCCGCCTTGGCCGTCAGCGCGGCGGTGTAGGCGTGCGAGCCCGTGTCGGCCGACACACCCGCCTGGGCCTGCGCCTTGAAGCTGTTGGCCTCGCCGGTGAGCTGCGCGCTGGACACGCCGAAGCGGCCCGCGTGCGTCTTCTGCATCTGGAAGGCGGCGCTGGGGCCCTGCAGCTCGGCCTGGGCCGAGTAGTGGTGCACGCCACCGCCGCTGTGGCTCGTGGTGGAGGCCTGCATCGAGCCCACGTTGCCGCTCAGCCGGCCCCCGCCGAAGGTGTCCTTCTGGAAGGGACGGCCCGGCTTGTCGATGAGCACGTTCTGCTTCGCACCCGCGGGCGCGGTGAGCTTGTTGTCACCGCCGCTCACCGCCACGTCCGAGCCCTGGCCCGTGGTCCGCTCCCAGGGGCTGTAGGAGGGCGCTCCCTCGGGTGCGCCCGCGTGCTTCACCGGGCGGGGCTCCGTGGCGGCCGGCGTGTTCGTGGTGGGCTTGGAGGCCGTCGCGGCGGGCGGCGTCGCCACGGGCTTCGTGACCGTCGTGGGCTTCGTGGCCGTCGCGGGGAGCGTCGACGCGCGCGCCGGAGGCCGGGGCTGGGACACCGTGGAGGTCGGGAGCGTGGCGGAGCGGGAGAGGGACGAACCGATGCGGCGGGCCATGGGAACCTCAGGAGGTGCTGCGAAGGGGGAGCGAACCGCGATGCCCTGCCCTACTGCATCCGACATGCCGCGCCTCCATCGCACCGCGTGGCCAGGGGCTGCCTGTGGTTTCAAGCAGTTGGCGGGAGGGGCGGGCCCATCACGGTGAGCCGCCTGGTGACTGGGCTCATCAGCGCCGCGACAGCGGTCATCACCCGCCCGCGGCACCGGCTGAAACGCGAACGGCCCGCCCCTCCGCATAGGAGGGGCGGGCCGTCCTTGAACCGTCAGCCGTGCTCAGAACAGGCTGGCGATGTCCTTCACCGGCTGCGGCGCGGCTTCCGTGTTGGCCAGCGCGCCCATGTAGCTGCCGAAGAGCATCGAGGCCGGGTTGGCGCGGCCCTTGGTGATGGAGCCGACGAGGCCCTCCGCGGCGCCCTTGATGGTGTTGAGGTAGCCGGTCGCGGCGCCCTCGAGGACGCCCTTGAAGCCGCCCTCCGAGTTCCCGATGCCCGTCAGCACGTTGCTGACTCCCGGAATGAACCACAGGGCCTTGCCCGCCTCGCCCGCGGCCCACTGGAAGTTGTCCTTGTTGCTCCCGTCCGCCTTGACGTGCGTGTCCTTCGTGGTCGGCAGCTGGTGCTCGCCCAGGAAGGAGTAGCCCTTCTCGGCGAAGTCCTTGAGCATGCCGGCCTCCGTGCCGTGGCGCGCATCGCCGTCCTTGGTGATGCCCTCGATGTTGCCGTCGCCCTTGCCGTTCTGGACCTTGTTCCCCCGGTCCCCGCCCGTGGAGGCCTTGGCGCTGTCAATGAACTCCAGCACCTTGGTCAGGCGATAGACGCCGTCGGCGTTCTGCTTCGGGTCCTTCAGGTCGAGCTTGGGGTCGACGCCGGTCTGCTTGCACAGCTGCTCGAACTTGATGTCCTTCTGGCGGCCCAGCTTCTTCAGCACGGGCGAGTCGTCGACGATCTGCGCCGCCGAGCGCGTGTCCCCCGCCGGCCGCTTGTCGTTGGCGCTCGGGATGCCAGAGCCGGAGGACTGGGGCGCCTCGGCCGCCGGCGGGAGCGCCGGGGCGCGGAGCTGAAGCCGGTTGATGACCGCCGGCTCGAAGGCGTCCACGGGGCTGAAGCCCCGCGCGTTCATGCTCCGCGTCCCCGTGTCCTGAACAGGCCCCGCCGACAGCTGCTGCCTGGGGTTGACGGTCGTGGACGGAGCCGCGCTCGGGCGCAGCATGGGAGACGAGAAGCTCGAGGGCTTGGCGAGGATCATGGGGTCACCTGGGTCGGGACGTCGTTGCGCTGTCTCATTGCAGCGCGGATGCCAGCCAGGCACGGCCCGCAACCCATTGACTTCCCAGGGCCGGACGACTCGCGTCGGGTGCCCGGCCGGTGACCCCAGTCACCAGGAGGATGGCGCCAGTCACCATGGCGCCCCCCCCTCAAGCGGCCTGTGACTCCGAGCGGTGCGCCTTCATGGCCCGGTGGCGTCCCAGGTAGTTCCCGAAGGCCGCCAGCGCCGCGTCCGGATCCTTCAGCTTGCTCAGGCAGAGGGAGCGCCCGTTCTTGAAGCGGCTCTCCCCGGTGACCTTCAGGTCCAGGTACTTCTTGAACATGCGGTCGGCGGTGGCGGCGGTGGCGACCCGGTCGAACGGGACGGGCTGCTCCCAATCCGTGCAGCTCACCTCCGCGTAGTTCATCCGCACCTCGAAGCCGGACTCCTTGCCCTCGAACACGAGCGGCGGGAAGTGCTTCTCCACGTGCTGCCGCTCCGCGTCCGTGGACGGCTCGTAGCGGTAGGCGAGCGCCAGGTCATGGGCCTGGGCGAAGCGCGCCTCGTAGGCGCCCCACATCCGCGCCTCGATGGCCTCCGCCTCCAGGATGGCGTCCGCCCACGAGGACGTCACGGGCTCCAGGAGCACCTGCGCCATGTCCGCGGGCTTGAGCCGGACGCCCACGTTCTCCATGCGCGCGGACAGGGGCGGGTGGGAGTCGAA
>NZ_RAVW01000220.1 GCF_003611585.1 Corallococcus exercitus
TCCCGGTGCTGGAGGGGCCGTGGGTGTCTTCCATGTCTGGCTTTCTGGAGAGGGATTGAAGAGGGGGTGAACGAAGACGGAGGGCTCACGCGCGGGCCAGGTGCTGTTCGAGAGAGCCGGCCAGCGCCTGTTCCTGTTCGGCGGCCTGGAAGCAGGACTGCATCCGCTCCAGGGCGGCGCGGTACGACGGCCCGCGGATCTCCTCCAGCTGTTGGAGGAGGAGGTCCGGCGTCAGCGTGTCGATGCTCGCGCGCACGCCCAGCCCGTGGTGGGCGACCCGCGCCGCCATGCCGGGTTGGTCCCACTGGACCGGCAGCACCAGCATGGGCACGCCGAAGTAGATGCACTCCTTGATGCTGTTGAAGCCGCCGTGGGTCACCATCGCGGTCGCGCGCCGCAGCATGCGCAGCTGGGGCACGTGCTTCACGGACACGAGGTTGTCCGGCGTTCCTCCCGGGACCTCCTCCGTCCACTGGTTGGTGGCGACCACGAACTGCCAGCCCGGACGCTGGCGGGCCGCCTGGGCGACGGAGTGGTGGAAGCGGCGGGCCTGATCCGCCTGGGTGACCATCGTCCCCAGCGAGCACACCACCAGCGGCCGGCCCTCTTCGAGCCGCTCCCAGGGGAACTCCGGCTCCTGCCGCTCCAGGTCGATGCAGGGCCCCGTGTAGTGGAGGCCGGAGTCGTGCTTCGCGCCGCGGAACTCCACGAACTCCCGCGGGCAGGGCACGAGCAGGGGCTCGTGCGCGCCGGTGACGCGGCCGCCGAAGTCCAGGCTGGACACCGGATAGCCATGCTTGCGCGCCAGCGCGCGCCGGAACTTCATCGAGTCCGGCTCCAGCCCCACCCAGCTGCCCAGGGAGCCCAGCTTCGCGTCGAGCAGGATGCGCCCCCAGTCCACGGTGTTCCGGACGAGCGTGGGCAGGCGCTCGTCGGGGATGAGCCCTGAGCTGGTCGGCGGCGTCCGGGGCTCCCAGCGCAGGGGGATGCTCGTGCTCAGCGCCACGGCCGGCACCCGGTGGCCGTGCAGGACGAGCGACGGCTCCGGCAAGAGGATGTCCACGACCCCCAGGTCCGGGCGCGTCCGGGCGATGAGCGCGTCGAACTCGCCCTGGAGCAGCGCCTCCAGCATCTGGGTCTGCCTGCGCGCCATGTCGCGCAGGAACACCAACTTGGACAGGCCGCTCAGCGTGCCGAGCTGGGCCTTGCTCCGGGCCTGGAAGCCCTTCGGGTAGAGGGACTCGAAGAGGCACTCGAAGTCGAAGCCCTCGGCGCGGATGAAGTCCTCCGTGTCACGGAGGCTGCAGTAGATGATCCGGTGTCCGCGCTTCTGGAGCGCGCGGGCCAGCTTGAACGTGGGGTTGATGTGCCCACGCTCGGGCAGGGGGACGAAGAGGATGGTGGACATGCGGGCACCTGGAAGAAGGGGCGGCTAGCGCGGCCCGGGGTCACGCAGCAGGGAGGGCTCCAGGAAGGCGGAGTCCGGCGGGTACCAGGCCCACGCGCCCACGGAGGGCCTCGGTGGCCGGGCGGACTCCGGAGGCGCGAGCGCCAGCACGCCCTTGTCGAAGAGCGCCTCCAGCGGCGCGAGCCGGGTGTCCCCGCGCAGGACCTCCCCCGCGGAGCGGCCCAGCACCCGCGGCAGCAGCGCCTGCTCCTCCTCACTCAGCTGATCATCGCGGTAGTCGGAGCGGAAGCGCCCGCTGGCCGCGTCGAGCCGGCGCACGCTGGGGCTCAGCCGCACCACAGCGTCCTCGAACGTCCAGCCCGGCCGCGCGGCGTCCGACTCCAGCCGGGAGAGGCAGGCGCGAAAGCTGGAGGAGAAGGCGGCGCGGGTGAAGGTGCGGCGGATGAGCGCGGCGCCGCGCTGGCAGGCCTCCTTCAGGGGCGCTGGCGCGAGCAGGTCCTGGAAGATGCGCGCCGCCAGGGAGGCGTAGGCGTCCGGAGTGCCGGCGGCCATCGCCCCGGTCTCGTGGACGACGATGCCGTGGCCCGTTGGGAGCGCGTGGCGGTTGTTGCCCGACCCGTTGGTGTAGACGGGGCAGCCGTTGAGCACGGACTCCAGCACGTACATCCCGAAGGGCTCCGGGGTGACGTTGTACGAGAGCCCGAAGCGGGCCTCGCGGAAGAGCCGGAAGAGAGCGGGCTGGCTCAGGTGCGGCACGGGCAGCAGCAGGTCCTCGAGCGTCGCGTCCGCGGCCTGGAGCGCCTGGGCGAGCGCGTGCGCCGGGAAGGGGAAGCCGAAGCGGAGCGCGTGCTGCAGCAGAGCGAAGTCCTGGGCGGCCACCACCAGCCGCACGGGGGGATGGCCATGCTCGCGGGCTTGCGCGCGCAGGCCCAGGAGGAGGGCACAGACGGCCGGCCAGTCCGCCTTGCCGGGCTGGATGGCGTGGCCCAGCGCCTCGCCGCGCTCCAGCGCCTCCTGCACGGCCCGGGGCAGCTCGCTTCCCCGCAGGCGTCCCTCTCCCTCAGGAGCCTCCAGGCAGGGCAGGGTCGGGACCAGGGTGCCCACGTTCGCGGCGCCGCGCGGATCCAGGCACCGCCGCCCGGACCAGTCCGGGGTCAGCAGCAGCGACGTGACGGTGTCGTGCACGTAGGGCGACAGCGTCGCGTACAGGTCGATGAGGGGGTTGCCCAGCCACGTCGCGGGATGGCCGTGGAAGCCGTGGAAGAGCAAGAGCGTCCGCCGCGCCAGCTCGCGGCTGGGCGCGCGGATGCCCAGGCCCAGGTCGCAGTAGATGGCCAGGTCCGCGGCGGGTCGGGAGTGCAGCGCCAGCACCCGGCGCGCGGTGGCCACCGGGATGCCGGAGTCCCCCGCGTTGACGTAGTGGTGGTTGAAGCGCTCGACGTCGTGGCCGAGCGCACGCAGCTCCTCCTCCATCCAGGCGTTGAGGGCGCCCGAGGCGTTCTGGAACGGCTCCGCCTCCAGGTACAGCCGGGTCCTGGTGCTCATGCGACCTCCCGTGACTTCGAGTCCGAAGGAGGCGGAGACAGCGACGCCAGGGGCCGATCCGGCTCCTCCATCACCTCCATCAACAGCACCTGGAGCGCGTCCGCCATCCGAGCGACCGTCGCCGCGTCGAAGAGCTCGGTCCGGTACTCCAGGTGGCCCGTGAGGCCTTCCGGGCCATCCGTCAGCAGCAACTGCAAGTCATTGAGCAGCAGCCCCAGGTCCGCCTCCAGCGGCTGGATCTCCAGCCCGGCCAGGCTGGCCGTGGGCGGCGCGGAGGCGCGGAAGACATAGCCCAGCGGGCTCAGCGGACGGCGGTCCACGGTGCCCGGCCGCAGCAGCGACACCAGCTCCGCGTGGGGCAGGTCCTGATGCGCGGAGGACTCCAGGTAGCTGGCGCGCACGCGCCGCAGCACCTCCCGGAAGGAGGGGTTGCCGGACAGGTCCGTGCGCAACAGCAGGTAGCTGGCGAACATGCCCACCAGCGGCTCCAGCTCCGGGCGCGGGCGGTTGGCGTGGACGATGCCCACCACCGTGTCGTCGCACCGGATGGCCAGCGCGAGGAAGGTCTTGAAGGCCGCCAGCCCCAGCAGGAACGGGGTGACGCCCTCGCGCCGGGCCAGCGTGTGGAACCGGGCGGACAGCGCGGGCGGGAGCGTGAAGGCGTGGCTGCCCTTGCGGAAGGTGGCGGCCTCCGGGCGCGGACGGTCCAGGGGCAGCGACGGCGGCAGCGGCTTCTCCAGGCGGCGGCTCCACCAGCCGCGGTGGTGCTCCAGCACCTCGCCACGCATCCACTCGCGTTGCCAGCGCGTGTAGTCGCGGTAGCTCACGGGCAGCTCCGGCAGCGGCGAGGGCTGCCCGTCATGGAAGGCGGGGTAGAGCGCCGTCAGCTCCCGCAGCATCACCCCGCCGGACACCTGGTCGGTGACGGCGTGGTGGACGGCGAGCATGAGGACGTGGCGGGTGTCCGTGACGCGGAAGAGGCGCGTGCGCATCAGCGGCCCCTGCTCCAGGTCGAACGGCCGCCAGCCCTCTTCGCCCAGCCGCGCCGTCAGCGCCTGCTCGCGCGTGGGCTCGGGCACGGAGCGGAGGTCCTCCACGGGGAGCTCCCAGTCCGCGGGCGGGGCCACGCGCTGCACGGGCTGGCCGTCCACGGTGGGGAAGGTGGTGCGCAGCGGTTCATGGCGGCGCACCAGCTCTTCAATCGCCTGCCTCAGGGCCTCCACGTCCAGGGGGCCGTCCAGGCGCAGCGGGGTGAGCACCTGGTTGTAGACGCTCGCCGCGCCCATGCGCTCCGGAGACCAGTAGGCGGCCTGCGCGTGGGAGAGGGGAACGTCGCCGTCCTCCGGGGAGGGCGTGATGGGAGGCGGGCTCGCGGGTGAATCCCCGCGCGGGGCCCGGAGCCGCTCCGCGAGACGGGCGACGGTGGTGCGGTCGAACAGCTCCTGCAACGACACGTCCACGTCGAACACGGAGCGCAGGCGCGCCACCAATTGCGTGGCCAGCAGCGAGTGGCCGCCCAGGTCGAAGAAGTCGTCGTGGATGCCCACGCGCTCCACCCCCAGCAGCTCCGCCCACAGCGTCGCGAGCAGCTCCTCCACCGTGTCGCGCGGAGCGACCTGGAGCGCCGCTCGTGCGGTCGGAGTGCCCGGGACAGGCAGCGCGCGCGTGTCCACCTTGCCGCTGGCGGTGAGGGGCAGCGCGTCCAGGAACACGAACGCCGCCGGCACCATGTACTCCGGCACGCGCGCCTTGAGCAGCGCGCGCAGCGGGGCCTCATCGGGGGATTCGTCGCTTGAGACGACGTAGGAGACGAGGCGGAGGTTGGAGGGCGAGTCCTCGCGAAGCAGCGTGAAGGCGTCGAGGACGGAGGAGTGGTCGCGAAGGACGGAGGAGACTTCGGCGGTTTCGATGCGGAAGCCGCGCAGCTTCACCTGGGAGTCGAGGCGGCCGAGGAACTCGAGGCGGCCGGAGGGCAGCCAGCGAACGCGGTCGCCGGTGCGGTAGAGGCGCTCGCCGGGAGAAGAAGCGAAGGGATGCGGGAGGAAGCGCTCGGCGGTGAGCGAGGGCTGGCCGAGGTAGCCGCGAGCGACACCGGGGCCGGAGACAAAGAGCTCACCGGGGAGGCCGACGGGGACGGGCCGCAGCAGGGAGTCGAGGACGAAGAGGCGGACGTTGGGGAAGGGCGCGCCGATGGTGGGGTGCGAGGGAATGAGCTGCGACTCGATGGAAGCGCAGACGGTGACTTCGGTGGGGCCGTAGGCGTTGAGAAGCAGGCGCTGGGGGTGGGCCCAGCGGGAGGCGACGGCGGCCGGGAGGGCTTCACCCGCGGAGATGACGGTGCGCAGCGAGTCGAGGCCCGAGGGGTCGAGCTGAGCGAGGACGGAAGGGGTGAGGGTGACGGCGGAGATGGAGCGGGAGCGCAGCAGGGAGTGGAGAGGCTGGCCCGGCATGAGCTGCTCGCGAGGTGCGAGGTGGAGGCAGGCACCGGCGAGGAGGGAGGAGAAGACCTCGCAGACGCAGGCATCGAAGCCGATGGAGGCGAACTGGAGGACGTGGGAGGAGGAGTCGAAGCGGTGCTCACGGACGGCGGCGAGGGCGGTGTTGCCCAGTCCACGGTGGGTGAGCAGGGTGCCCTTGGGCCTGCCGGTGGAGCCGGAGGTGTAGATGACGTAGGCGAGCGAATCGGGCAGCGCGCGCGTGGGAGGCGAATGCGTGGGGCGCGAGGCCACCCGGGCCGCGTCGGAATCCACGCACACCAGCACCCCGTCGTGCGCCGGTAGCTCATCCGCCAGGTGCTCCTGCGTGAGGACCACGGGGGCGCCGGAGTCGGAGAGCATGAAGGCGAGGCGGTCCGCGGGGAGCGTCGGATCCAGGGGCACCCACGCGCCGCCAGCCTTGAGGACGGCGAGCATGGAGACGACGAGGTCGAAGGAGCGCTCCATGCAAAGCGCGACGCGGGTCTCGGGGCCGACGCCGAAGGAGCGCAGGTGCCAGGCGAGCTGGTTGGCGCGGGCGTCGAGCTGCTGGAAGGAGAGGGTGGCTTCGCCGGAGGCGAGGGCGGGAGCGTCAGGCGTGCGGGCCACCTGGGCTTCGAAGAGCTGGTGGGCGAGCAGCTCCCGGGGGAAGTCCACGTCGCTGGCGTTCCACTCCACCAGCACCTGGCGCCGCGCCTCTTCGGTGAAGAGGGACAGCGCGCCCAGCGGCTGGTCGGGTGAGGCGAGCACCGCCTCCAGTGCGGTGTTCCAGTGCGCCAGGAGCTGGTCGATGGCTTCCGCGCTGAAGCGCGCCGGGTCATACCCCAGGCGCAGGAGGAGCTGGCGGTCGGGGATGATCATCGCCGCGAGCGGATAGTTGATGCGCTCCAGGAAGCTCACGTCGCGGATCGCCAGGGCGCTGCCCCGCTCGATGACGGACGTGTCCACCGGGTAGTTCTCGAAGACGAGGAAGCAGTCGAAGAGGGACGTGCCGCGCGGCAGCTCGCTCCAGCCCTGCACCTTCACCAGCGGGCTGTGCTCGTGCTGGCGCATCTCCGCCTGCCACGCCTGCAGCTCCTTCAACCACCGCAGCACCGGCACGTCCGGATCCATCCGCACGCGCACCGGCAGGGCGTTGATGAAGAGGCCCACCATGGACTCCACGTCCGTCAGCTCCGGCGGACGGCCGGAGACGGTGGTGCCGAAGACGGCGTCGGACGTGCCCGCGCAGCGGCCGAGCACCAGGCCCCATGTGGCCTGCACCAACGTGTTGAGCGTGAGCTGGTGGTCGCGCGCGAACGCCTGGAGCGCCTGGGTGCGCTCCGCGCTCAGGTGGATCTCCCGCTCGCCGGGAGCCAGGGCCTCCGCGCCCGCGCTCAACGGCCGCGCGAGGGGCAGGGGCGTGGGCTCGGTGAAGCCGCGCAGCGACTTGCGCCAGAAGGCCTCCGAGCTGGCGTCGTCCCGGCGCTGGAGCCAGGCCACGTAGTCGCGGAAGGGCGGGCGTGTCTGCTCGGGAAGAGGCTCGCCGCGCAGCAGCGCCTGGTAGGTGGTGAAGAGCTCCTGGAACAGCAGGCCCAGGCTCCATCCGTCCAGCAGCACGTGGTGGTACGTCCACACCATGCGCGTGACGTTCTCCTCCAGGTGCAGGAGCGCCAGCCGCATCAGCGGAGGCCGCGACAGGTCGAAGCCCTCGGCGCGATCACGGGCCAGGAAGTCCTCCAGCCGCAGCTGCTGCTCGGCGGGGGACACGCCTCGCCAGTCCAGCTCCAGCCAGGGCAGCGGGGCGCGGGCGCTCACCACCTGGAGCGGCTCGGCCAGTCCCTCCCAGAAGAGCGCGGTGCGCAGCAGCGGCTCGCGCTCCACCAGCCGGTCCATGGCGCGGTGGAAGGCGCCGCGGTCCAGCGGCGCGTGGAAGGTCCAGGTGAGCTGCTCCAGATACATGCCCACCTGGGGCTCGAGCAGCGCGTGGAAGAGCATGCCCTGCTGCATGGGCGACAGGGGATAGATGTCCCGCGCGAGCGGCGCCGTCTGGAGGATGCGCTCCAGCGCGCCCTGGGTGAGGCGGGCCAGCGGGAAGTCCGCGGGGGTGCGCCGCTCCGCGTCCGTGCCGGAGCGGCCGGCGATGATCCGCCGCAGGGCGTCGCCCCAGGCGGTGGCGAGCGCCTGGATGGTGGCGTGGGAGTGGAGCGCCTCGCTGTAGCTGACGTAGAGGTCCATCCGGCCGGCGAGCACGAAGCCGCCCGCCTCCAGCACGTGGGGCCGGCGCTCCGACTCGCCGATGGTGGGGCCCGCGGACTCACGCACCAGCGTGAAGGGGCCCTCGGCGCGCGCGTCCGTGTCGAACTGGCCCAGGTAGTTGAAGCTGAGCTCCGCCGAGGGCAGGGCGCGCAGCCGCCGTGCCGCTTCGTCCTCGCGCAGGTAGCGCAGCAGGCCGTGGCCCAGGCCGCGCCCCGGCACCTTCGCCAGCGCCTCGCGCACGGCGCGCACCGCGTCTCCCGGGCTGGCCTCCGCGGGGACCTCCAGCAGCGCCGGGTACAGCGACGTGAACCAGCCCACCGTGCGCGACAGGTCCACGTCGTCGAAGAGGTCCTCGCGGCCGTGGCCCTCCAGGTCCACCAGCTGGCGCGGCTGGCCCGTCCAGGCCGCCAACGCCTGCATCAGCGCCGCGAGCAGCACATCGTCGATACGGGCCCGGTACGCGGCCGGCACGTCCTGCAACAGCAGGCGCGTCTCCTCCGCGCTCAGCGACACCGTCACGCCCCGCGCCGACGCGAAGGTGGCGTCACCACCCGCGCCGTCCCGGGGCAGCGGGCGCACGCGCAAGCGGGACGCGTCCAGCCAGAAGGGCAGCTCCGCCGTCACCGCTGGCGAGTGGGCGTGCGCCACCAGCCGCTCCGCCCAGGCCTTGAAGGACGTGCTCTTGGGCGGCAGCGACACCGCGCGCCCCTCCTGGATCTGCCGGTACACCGTGGCCAGGTCCTCCAGCAGCGTGCGCCAGGAGACGCCGTCCACCGCCAGGTGGTGGATGACGAGCAGCAGGCGCCCGGCCTTCTCCTCCGACGGCTCCACCAGCGCCGCCGCCACCAGCGGGCCGTCCTCCAGCGACAGGCCGCGCTGCAACTCTCCCGCGGCCTGCTCCAGGTGCGCCGCGTCCACCCGCCGTACCACCACGGCGCCGGTGCCCGGCGCGGCGCACGTCTGCCGCCAGCCCTCCGCCGTCCGGGTGAGGCGCAGCCGGAGCGCGTCGTGGTGCGAGAGCAGGTGACCCAGTGCCGCCTCCAGCAGCGGCACCTCCATCGGCTGGCGCAGCTCCAGCACCATGGCCTGGTTGTTGTGGTGCGGTGCCTTCAGGTCCCGCTCCACGAACCAGCGCTGGATGGGCGTGAGCGGCACCGGGCCGACCACCGGCCCCTGCTCTCCCGTGGGCACGTCCGCTGGCACCACCAGCGGCGCCAGCTCCGCGATCGTCGGGTGCTGGAAGAGCTGACGGGGCGTGAGGCGCAGGCCCACGCGGTGCGCGCGGGCGATGATCTGCAGGCTGACGATGGAGTCGCCGCCCAGCGCGAAGAAGTTGTCGTGCAGGCCCACCTTCTCCCGCCGCAGCACCTTCGCCCAGATGTCCGCCAGCCGCTGCTCCACCTCCGTCTGGGGCGCCACGAACGGCGTCCCCGCCGAGCGCTCCAGCTCCGGCGCGGGCAGCGCCCGGCGGTCCACCTTGCCGTTGGACGTGAGCGGCAGTGACTCCAGCGCGACAAGCGCCGCGGGCACCATGTAGTCCGGCAGCCGCTGCTGAAGGTGCTGCCGCAGGGCCTCGAGGTCCGGCGTCTGGCCCACGGCGGGCGTCACGTAGCCCACCAGCCGCTTGCCGCCCGGCGCGTCCTCGCGCGCCACCACCACCGCCTCGCGCACGGAGGGGTGCTGGGCCAGGGCGGTCTCGATCTCGCCCAGCTCGATGCGGAAGCCGCGGATCTTCACCTGGAGGTCCGTGCGGCCCAGGTACTCCAGTTGCCCGTCGGCGCGCACTCGCGCCAGGTCCCCCGTCTTGTAGAGGCGCTCTCCGGGGCGCGTGGCGAAGGGGTGCGGCACGAAGCGCTCCGCCGTCAGCTCCGGACGGTGGAGGTAGCCACGCGCCAGGCCCGGGCCTCCCACGTACAGCTCGCCCGGGATGCCCACGGGCTGGGGCTGGAGGCGCGCGTCGAGGACGAAGGTCTGGAGGTCCGGGATGGGCACGCCCACGATGCTGCCCGAGCCCCCTTCCGCGTCGGCCGCCTGGAGCACGCGGTAGGTGACGTGCACCGTCGTCTCGGTGATGCCGTACATGTTGACCAGCCGGGGCCGCGCGTCGCCGTGCCGGGCGAACCAGGGCCGCAGGCTGGCGAACTCCAGGGCCTCGCCGCCGAAGATGACGTAGCGCAGGGACAGCGCGCCGGGCTCGTCGGAGGTCGCGTCCGCGTGGAGCAGCTGGCGGAAGGCGGAGGGCGTCTGGTTGAGGACCGTCACCCGCTCGCGGCGCAGCAGCGACAGGAAGCTCTCCGGCGAGCGGCTCACCCAGTAGGGCACCACCACCACGCGTCCGCCGTACAGCAGCGCGCCCCACAGCTCCCAGACGGAGAAGTCGAACGCGTATGAATGGAAGAACGTCCACACGTCCCGCGAGTCGAAGCCGTACCAGGGCTCCGTGGCGGTCATCAGTCGCACCACCTGCTCGTGCGCCAGCTGCACGCCCTTGGGCCGGCCCGTGGAACCGGAAGTGTAGATGACGTACGCCAGGTGCTCTGGCGCCACGCCCGCGTCGGGGGCGTGGACGGCTTCCGCGTCGAGCCCCCGGTCGTCCAGGAGCACCACGTGGGCGCCATGCGCCGGCAGCGCCCCCTGGAGCGAGGTCTGCGTGACGAGCACCGGAACCCGGGTGTCCTCCAGCATGAAGGCCAAGCGGTCCGCGGGATACGACGGATCCATGGGGACGTAGGCGCCACCCGCCTTGAGGATGGCGAGCAGGCCCACCACCATCTCCAGCGACCGCTCCACGCACAGTCCGACCAGCGTCTCCGGCCCCACGCCCAGGCGGCGCAGGCGCCACGCGACCTGGTTGGCGCGCGCGTCCAGCTGCCGGTAGGTGAGGTGCTGCTCACCGCAGGTGGCGGCGACGGCGTCCGGCGTGAGCGCTGCCTGCGCCTCGAACCGATGGTGCAGGGTGGGGCCCCGCGCGAAGCCCTCGCGCGGCGTGTTCCACTCCACCAGGTGCTGGTGGCGCTCGGCCCCGGTGAGCAGCGGCAGCTCCGCCACGCGCCGCTCCGGGTGGACGGTGACGTCACGCAGCAGCACCTCCAGGTGCCCCAGCAGCCGCGCCGCGGTGGCCGGCTCGAAGAGGTCGGCGTTGTACTCCAGCCCCAGCTCCTGGCCGTGCTCACCGTCGGTGACGTAGAGGGTGAGGTCGAACTTGGCGGTGCGTCCCTCCACGGGCATCGGGCGCAGCGTCAGTCCCGGGAGCGCCCGCTCCAGCTCCAGGCCGTGCTGGTGGACCAGCATCACCTGGAACAGCGGCGCGCGGCTCAGGTCGCGCTCCGGCTGGAGCGCCTCCACCAGCCGCTCGAAGGGCACGTCCTGGTGGGAGAAGGCGCCCAGCACCGCGTCGCGCGCCTGCGCGAGCAGCTCGCGGAACGAACGGTCCCCGTCGATGCGGGCCCGCAGCACCAGCGTGTTGATGAAGAGGCCGACCAGCCCCTCCAGCTCCGGACGCCCGCGGCCGGACACGGGCGTGCCCACGCCCAGGTCGTCCTGGCCGGAGTAGCGGTACAGCAGCGCCTGGAGCGCGGTCAGGTACGTGGTGAAGGGCGTAACGCCCTCGCGGCGGTGGAAGGCGCGCAGCGCGTCCGACAGGTCACGAGGCAGCCGGCGCGTGACCACCGCACCCCGCGACGTGACGAGCGCGGGGCGCGGGCGATCCGTGGGCAGCTCCAGCGCCCGGGGCATCCCGTCCAGCTGCTGGCGCCACCAGCCCAGCTGCGCGTCGAGCACGTCACCCTGAAGCCAGTTGCGCTGCCAAACGGCGTAGTCCGCGTACTGCACGGGCAAGGGCGGCAGCGGCGACGGCTCGCCGCGAAGGAAGGCGTCGTGGAGCACGGCCAGCTCGCGCAGCAGCACCTCCAGCGACCAGCCGTCGGAGACGATGTGGTGCAGCGTCAGGAGCAGCACGTGGCGCCGGGGCTCCAGGCGCAGCAGCGTGACGCGCATCAAGGGGCCGCGGGCGAGGTCGAAGGGCCGGTGCGCCTCCTCGGTGGCGAGCCTGCGCGCCTCCGCGTCGCGCTCCGTCGCGGGCAGCGCCTCCAGGTCCACCACGGTGAGGGGCGCGGCGGCCTCCGCGTGCACGCGCTGTTCGCCGCCGTGCTCGCCCTGGAGGAACGTCGTGCGCAGCGGCTCGTGGCGCCGGACGAGTTCCTGGAAGCAGCGCTCCAGCAGGCCCACGTCCAGCGCGCCCTCCAAATCCAGGGCGGCGGGGATGTTGTACAGGGGGCTGCCGGGCTGCCACTGGTCCAGGAACCACAGGCGCTGCTGGGAGAAGGACAGGGGCAGCGCGCCGTCGCGCGGCACCGGGCGCGGAGCCGGCGCGGAGCCTTCCCCGGGAGGCCGCGCGTCCACCAGGACGGCGAGCTTCGCGACCGTGGGCGCGTCGAAGAAGGCGCGCAGGGGCAGCTCCACGCCGAAGGCCTCCTGCACGCGCGCCACCAGACGGGTGGCGAGCAGGGAGTGGCCGCCGAGCGCGAAGAAGTCGTCGTGCGGGCCCACGCGCTCCAGCCGCAGCACGCGCGCGAAGAGGCCGCACAGCAGCTGCTCCGTGCGGGTCCGTGGCGGGACGGCGACGCGCGTCGCCTCCTGTGGGGCGGAGGGCGCGGGCAGGGCCCGGCGCTCCAGCTTGCCGTTGGCGGACAGCGGCAGCGCGGTCATCACCACGAAGGCCGCGGGCACCATGTACTCCGGCAGCCGCTGCTGGAGGTGCTGGCGCAGCGCGGCCGTGTCGGCATCGTGGCCCGGGCCGGGCACCACGTAGGCCACCAGGCGCGGCTCGCCCGGCACGTCCTCGCGCGCCACCACCACCGCCTCGCGCACCGCGGGGTGCAGGCCCAGGCAGGCTTCGACTTCACCCAGCTCGATGCGGAAGCCGCGCAGCTTCACCTGGAAGTCGGTGCGGCCGAGGTACTCGATGGCGCCGTCAGGCCGGTAGCGCGCCAGGTCGCCCGTCCGGTAGAGGCGCGCGCCGGGCTGTGCGCCGACGGGATCCGGCACGAAGCGAGCGGCGGTGAGGTCCGGCCGGTGGTGGTAGCCGCGCGCCAGGCCCAGGCCTCCAATGTAGAGCTCGCCCGGAATGCCCACGGGCACGGGGCGCAGCCCCGCGTCGAGGACGTGCAGGCGCAGGTGGCTGATGGGACGGCCGATGGGGACCGTGCGCGACGGGTCACCGGGTTCGCACGTCCAGTGAGTGACGTCGACGGCTGCTTCCGTGGGGCCGTAGAGGTTGTACAGCCGCGCCGGTAGCCGCTCCAGGCAGCGCCGCGCGAGGTCCGCGGGCAGGGCTTCGCCGCTGGAGAAGATGCGCTGGAGGGAAGTGCAGGACTCCAGCCCCGGCTGCTCCACGAAGACCTGGAGCATGGACGGCACGAAGTGCAGCGTGGTGATGCGCTCCTCGGCGATGGTGCGCGTCAGATACGCCGCGTCCTGGTGTCCTCCGGGGCGCGCCATTACCAGCTTGGCGCCGGTCATCAGCGGCCAGAAGAACTCCCACACGGAGACGTCGAAGCCGAAGGGCGTCTTCTGCAGCATGGCGTCGTCGGGCGTCAGCGAATAGGCGGACTGCATCCACGCCAGCCGGTTGTGGATCGCGGCGTGGGTGTTGAGCGCGCCCTTGGGCCGGCCGGTGGAGCCTGACGTGTAGATGATGTACGCGGCGCCCTCGGGCGCGACGGCCACACGGGGCCGGTGCGTGGGCTCGCGCGCGACGGCGTCCCAGCCCGAGTCCAGGCACACCACGCGCCCGGAGGTCGCGGGCAGCGCGGGCTTCAAGCGCTCCTGGGTGAGGAGCACCGGGGCCCTGGCGTCCTCCAGCATGAAGGCCAGGCGCTCGGCCGGGTACGACGGATCCATGGGGACATAGGCGCCGCCCGCCTTGAGGATGGCGAGCAGGCCCAACACCATCTCCAGTGAGCGCTCCAGGCACACGGCCACCGGCACTTCCGGGCCCACGCCCAGCGAGCGCAGGTGGTGCGCGAGCTGGTTGGCGCGGGTGTCCAGCTCCCGGTACGTCAGCCGCTGGCCCTCGAACACGACCGCGGGCGCGTCCGGCGCGCGGTCCACCTGCGCCTCCACGAGCTCGTGCAGCCTCATGTCGGCCCGTGCCGGCGCGCGGGTGTCGTTCCATTCCACGAGCAGCGTCTGGCGCTCGGCGGGCGTCAGCAGCGGCAGCTCGGAGAGGGGGGCTTCCGGCCGCGCCACGACGCCGGTGAGCAGCTCGTGCAGGTGGCCGGCCATGCGGGCCACCGTGGCCGCGTCGTAGAGGTCGGTGTTGTATTCGAAGGCGAGGCCCAGTCCTTCGGGATGGTCGGTGAAGGACAGCGAAAGGTCGAAGCGGGCGGTGCGGCCCTCCACCTCCAGCGGGAGCAGCGTGAGGCCCGGCATCGCGCCGGTGAGCTCCAGTCCCTGCTGGTAGATGACCATCACCTGGAAGAGCGGTGAGCGGCTGGGATCGCGCTTCGGCTGGAGCGCCTCCACCAGCTTCTCGAAGGGCACGTCCTGGTGCGCGAGCGCGCCGAGCGTGGACTCACGCGCCTGGGCGAGCAGCTCCCGGAAGGAGAGCCCCGGACGCGGCCGCGCGCGCAGGACCACGGTGTTGATGAAGAAGCCGATGAGCCCTTCCAGCCCCTGCTGCTCACGGCCCTCCACGGGCGTGCCGAGCGCGAAGTCCTCCTGGCCCGAGTAGCGGTGCATCAGCACCTGCGTGGCCGCCAGCAGGGTCATGAAGGGCGTGACGCCCTCGCGGCGGTGGAAGGCGCGCAGGGAATCCGAGAGGGCGCGCGGCAGCCTGTGCTCGCTCACCGCGCCGCGATGGCCCTGGTGCGCGGGCCGGGGGCGATCCGTGGGCAGCTCCAGCGCCTGGGGCATTCCGTCCAGCTGCTGGCGCCACCAGCCGAGCCGCGCGTCGAGCACGTCACCCTGGAGCCAGGAGCGCTGCCACACGGCGTAGTCCGCGTACTGCACCGGCAGGGGCGGCAGCGGCGAAGGCTGTCCCCGCTGGAAGGCGTCGTAGAGCGCTGACAGCTCGCGGATCAGCACCTGGATGGAGCGGTCGTCCGAGACGATGTGGTGCATCACCCCGAGGAGCACGTGCTCCTGCTCCTCCAGCCGCAACAGCGTGAGCCGCAGGACCGGTCCCTCCGACAGGTCGAAGGGACGCTGCGCCTCCGCGTCAGCGAGCTTGCGCGCCTCCGGCATCCGGTCTGCGGTGGGCAGGGTGCGCAGGTCGATGACGGGAATGGGGAGGGACCGCGCCGGGTGGATGACCTGGTGAGGGTCTTCCCCCGTGGAGTCGAAGGTGGTGCGCAACGACTCGTGGCGGCGGATCAGCTCGTCGAAGGCGGATTGGAGCGCGGGGAGCTGAAGTGGGCCAAGGAGCCGGAGCGCGGAGGGGACGTTGTAGAAGGCGCTCCGCGGCTGCCAGCGGTCGAGGAACCAGAGGCGCTGCTGGGCGAAGGAGAGCGGAGGCGGAGCGCCGTCGCGAGGTGCGGGGCGAAGCGGAGGCGCGGAGGAAGAGACGGAGGAGGCGCGAAGGGCGTCGAGGCGCTGAGCGAGGAGCGCGGGGGAAGAAGCCTCGAAGAGGGCGCGAAGGGGCAGCTCCAGGCCGAGGGCTTCACGCACGTGGGCGACGAAGCGGGTGGCGAGGAGGGAGTGGCCCCCGAGGGCGAAGAAGTCGTCGTGGATGCCGACGCGCTCCAGGCGCAGCAGTCGGGCGAAGAGGCCGCAGAGAAGGGCCTCGGTGCGGGTGCGGGGCGGGACGAAGGAGGCGGCGCGGGAGGCGTCGGCGTCGGGAGTGGGGAGGGCCTTGCGGTCCACCTTGCCGTTGGAAGAGAGGGGCAGGGCGTCCAGCACCATGAAGGTGGAGGGCACCATGTACTCGGGCAGGTGCGAGGCGAGAGAAGCCCGGACGTCGGAGACGTCGAGAGCGAAGCCCGGCCGGGGGCAGACGTAGGCGACGAGGGCGTCCTGGCGCACGAGGACGACGACGTCACGCACGGCGGGATGCAGGCGCAGAGAGGCTTCGACTTCACCCAGCTCGATGCGGAAGCCGCGCAACTTCACCTGGAAGTCGATGCGGCCCAGGAAGTCGAGGGAACCATCGGGCAGCCAGCGGACGCGGTCGCCGGTGCGGTAGAGGCGCGCACCGGGAGAAGAGGCGAAGGGGTCCGGAATGAAGGCGGCGGCGGTGCGGGAAGCGTCGAAGAGATAGCCACGGCCGACGCCCGTGCCCGCGACGAAGAGCTCACCCGGAATGCCGACGGGGCAGGGGCGCAGCAGGGAGTCGAGGACGTAGAGGCGGGTGTTGACGACGGGGCGGCCGATGGGGACGCAGGAGGAAGTGGGAGGGGTGGAGAGGAAGGCGTGGGT
>NZ_RAVW01000221.1 GCF_003611585.1 Corallococcus exercitus
GCTGTTGCTGGTGGGGTTCGCGGGGGCGTCGGGGGCCATCGTCTCCAACATGCTGTCGAAGGAGCGCTTCGTCGTCGCCACGGGAGCGACGAGCCGCTTCTTCGCCTACCACCTGCTGGTGAAGCCCGTGCTCGGCGCGTTCGCGGCGCTGATGCTCCTCTTCCTGGAGCAGTCCCGCATGTTGCTGTCGGTGGACACCCAGGCCGGGAACATGTCCGGGGACACCAGCTCCGCCATCCTCCACATCGTCGTGAGCGACAACCAGGCCGTGTTCTTCACGCTGATGGCGTTGGCGGTGGTCGCGGGCTGGTCCGCGGACAAGCTCCTGAGCTCCATCATGGACAAGGTGCTGGGCCGGCTCCTGGGCCAGTCGGAGAAGGTGCTGCCGCCGTCCAGACCCGTGGGCCCGGCGACGCCTGCTCCCCAGGCGCCAGTGACGCGGTGACGCTCAAGCGGGCGTAGGGGCTTCGTGGCGGCGCACGGTCCTCCGGGTGAAGTGGGCCAGCGCGTCCAGCAGCTCGTCCGCCATCCGCAGGGCGCCGGGGCGCCAGGAGGCGGTGAAGCGCGCGTCCATGCTCGTCTGGCGGATGTTGGACAGCCACTCGTGCACCACCCGCTCGGAGTAGCCCGCGCTGCGCGCTGCTTCGTGCAGCAGGGAGTATTCGCGCAGCAGGAAGGTGGAGAACGTGACGGGGTCGTCCGCGCCCAGGGCGATGGGCACCGGCGGCGGCGCATCCTCTTCCGCGCGCGGCGGATTGAGCCGCAGGATGGGATGGTTGCGCAGGTCCAGCAGGTTGCCGATGAGCAGGTTGCTGGACGGGTTCACCTCCACCACGGTCCCGCGCGCGCCCACGTACCGGCGCATCGCGTCCTGCACCGCGCGAAGCGCGGCCACCTCCGACGCATCCAGCGGGATGTCCACCAGCTGCTGCCCGCGCTGGAACACGCGCTCGTCCTCCCGGTACGCCACGAGGAGGCTCCGGACGTGCTCGGCGTTGAGGACCCGGCTCCAGTTCAGCCGGTGGAAGGTGCGACTGAAGGCATCCAGCCCCACGCCGCCCTCCTCACGCGCCAGCGGTGGGCGCCAGAGGTTGTGCAACACGTGATGCGCTTCGGCCAGCACGTGCGGCGCGACGCAATCTCCAAAGACGGACTCGGACAGCTCGCGCAGCTGGTTCTCCACCCGCTGCGTCCGCCCGGGTGGCGCCTCCGCTGCCAGCGCTGGCGGCAGCCGGTAGTCGCCGTACAGCCGCCACTCGAAGACCAGGTCCCACAGCCGGTCCTCGGCGGGCATCATCACCGCGCCCACGGACTCGGCCCACATGCCGGGCTCCACGCCCAGCGCGGTGGCGTGGCCCAGGCGTCCTCCCGTGCGGTCCAGCAGGTAGTGCACGCTCTCGTAGATGCGGCGCAGGCCCTCCATGAGGTGCCGGTAGTCCTCGCCCACGTGCGACGTCAGCCGGAGCGGCGGAGCGCTCCGGGCCTCCCGCCTCGTCGCGGCGCGCGCGGCGCCCCACCGCACGTAGCGGTACAGCGGCGCCAGCACCCACGTGGGCACGCTCAGCTCGTCCGACGCCACGTCCAGCCCCCGCACCAGCCAGAGCGACAGCGGCACCGCTCGCAGCAGGTCCACGAGCGCCTCCACCTGCACCGACTGCGCGGCGAAGTAGTCGGAGAACCGGCCGCCCAGCCGCACCCGTCCCTCGGGGACAGGCTCCGCGTACGTCCCCATGCCGTGCGCGGGCGGCTGGCCCTGCATCCAGTGCCGGGCTGGATCCCGCGCCTTGATGAGGTGCATCACCACGCCGAACTCCGGCGGGCGTCCACCGCCGGAGCGCTCCCCCGTGCGGGCCAGCACGCCCCGCCACGACTGCGTGAGGGAGGCCAGCTCCTCCGCGATGCGGACGGGATCATTCGCGAGGCTCGTGCGGACCTCCAGCGCGGCGATGGGCTGTTCCCCTCCGGCCACCGCGTAGGACACCTCCGCGCGCACGGCGCGCAGGGGCCGCTTCATCACGCCCGGCCGTCCGTAGAAGCGGATGAACCACTGGAGCCCCGCGGTCAGGGGGCGCTGCACGTAGGCGCGATAGCTGAGGCACCGCACGCGCTGGACCTGCCAGAAGAGGCGGTCGAAGTGCACGTCGTGGAGGCCCGCCTGCTCCAGGCCCTCCAGGTGCGTCAGGCCCGCGCGCACCAGCCAGCGCTCCCCGCCGTTGGGGGTGCTCAGCCGCAGCCTCGACGCGACGGGGTCGCACCGCCGCCACACCTCGTCGAGCGTGCCGGGGGGATCCGACACATTGCTGGCGGCCAGCGGATGCAGGTCCTCGTAGAGGCCGCGCAGCTCGTCCAGCGAGGGGAGGACCTCCCGGCGTCCACGGGAGAGCGCCTCCAGCGTCCGCGAGAGCACGCGCCGCCGCTGGGGCAGCCACGCCTGCGACTCCGACAGGCCCTGCACGAACTCCAGGAGCGGAGGCGTCTCGCGGCGCAGGAGGACCTCCGCGAGGACGCAGCGGGTCACCCCGGCCGCGATCAGCCAGCGCAGCATCACCTCCGCGTCATCGAAGGGCAGCCCCGGCCCCGCCAGCATGCCCGGATCCAGCCCCGGGTCGCCCACGGCGGACAGCAGCGACGCCCACAGGAGCGGAAAGTCCATGCCCGCGCCGACGTGGTGGTGGACCTCCGCCACGCCGCGATCCAGCAGGTGGCGCACCAGCAGGGGCGGTTCGATGTCCACCCGCGTGGGAGGAGGCTCCACCGGCACGGCCGCGAGCAACAGGTCCTCCGGCATCGCGAAGGTGAGCCAGCGGTAGTGCGTCAGCGCCTCCACCGCCTCCGCGCCCGTGCCCTGGAAGATGACGGTGACGCCGGGCCGGCGCTCCAGGTGGGTGTCCGCCAGGTGCCGCAGGTAGTGGAGCATCGACACGCCCTGGCGCGGGGCCCGCCGGTGGCGGATGTGCCCCCGCGAGGGAAACCAGAACGCGTCGCGCACGGCGATGATCCGATCCAACGACCAGCCGCTGGCGTGCTCCGACAGGGTCTTCTCGCACTCGCGCCAGAGCGCCCGCGTGGGGCCGCCGGCCTCCGCGTCCAGCGACGGCACCAGCTCCGTCACCGCCGAGCGGAAGGCCCCGAGGCTCGTCAGCGGGAAGCTGGCCACCTCCGCGCGCACGTAGGCCTCCGGGACGCGGCGCGGGGCCAGGTTGCCCGGCGGTGGACGCGGGCCCTCGCCGCTCACGTGCGCTCTTCGGTGGACGCGGAGTCCAGGCGGGGCGTCATGCCCAGCACCACGCCCGTCAGCGGATCCCCGTCGTGGTCCACGACCGCGAACCAGGCCTCCACCACGGTGTCGAGCCAACCGTAGTACGTGTCCGACGCGCGCCCGCCGCCCGCGCCCAGCGCCTGCCGGAGCGACTCCGCCGCGCCGGAGCGGTTCACCGCTTCGCGCACCCGCTGCTGCCGGAAGGCCGTCAGCCGGGACGCCTGGGTGCGCCAGTCCTTCATCAGGGTGTCCCAGCCTCCGCCCTCGATGACCCGTCCCGGCGGCTGGCGCAGCAGCCCTCGCGCGGTGGGAGCGAGCGCGAACTCCGGCAGCACCAGGAGGGGCAGCGTGTTGCGCAGCCAGACCTGCGCCGTCCACAGCCGGTCATACCCGGCGCTGTGCTCGCGGATCCGCGTGATGAGCTCCGCCACCGTGTCGCGCACCTGCTGTTCATACGGCTCCAGCGCGGCGTCCAGGCCGCGCAGGGCGGACACGGCGCCCCGCTGCGCATCCCCCCAGTCCCACCGCCCCAGCGCGAGCCCCGCCACGGAGCAGATGTTCTCCACCCACGCGGCCTGGATGAAGCGCGCACGCAGCGTGGGGTCCTGCCCGTCGCCCGCGGTGAGGAACCCCTTGGAGAACCGCACGAGGAACGCGCGCCACTGCGCGGTGAGGACGGCGAACTCGATGAAGGTGCTCCAGGTGGGAGGCGTCCACCAGAAGTCGGCCTGGATGAAGGGCTCCCCGCGAGCCTGCCCCGCCCAGAGCTCGTGCACGGTCACGACCAGCTCCGGGCTCATCTCGAAGGGCGTCACGTCCGCGCTCAGCACGCGGGGCCGTTCGAACAGCATCAGCACGTCATGCAGGATCATGAACCAGCCGGCGACGTTCGCGGGCAGGGACGCTTCGCGGCCGGAGCCTTCCAGGTCCTGCAGCACCAGCACCACCTCATGGAAGCGGCGCAGGTGCACCTCCGTGCCCAGCACCCGGGCGTGCGCGCCCGTCCCGTTTCCTCCCGGTTCTCGGGGCGGCGCCTGCAGGACGCCGTGGAGGCTGGTGCGCTTGGAGCGGTGGATGGGCTTGCCCGTCAGGTCCATGCAGACACGGCCCTGGTCGTCAGACCGGAGGACCCGGTGGTGCAGCTGCTCGCTCGCCCAGGCCGGCAGGTCGCTTTCGTCGATGGCGTTGCGCAGCATCTCCGTGGCCACGCGGACCGCGGCCTCGCCCTCCTCGGGAGCGGCGGAGGATCCGGCGCCTGACGCGGGCACGGCGGAGGACAGGACCTCGCGCCGGACGGAGTGCCACAGGTCCTGCAGGGTGCGCGCGGGCAGCGTGAGGGCCAGCCTTCCGACGTGGTGGAGGAGCGGCCCGCCCGGGTGCGGCCCGGCGTCACGGGCCTCCTCGCCGTCGGTGCGGAGGGCTTCGCGGTAGCAGCGGGCCACGTCGGGCGTCAGCCGGCCCCCCAGGTCGAAGAGGTCCGCGAAGGAGTCCAGCACCCGCGACTCCGTCCGCTTGCCGCGAGGCAGCTTCATGCGTCGCAGGAGTGCGCCCAGCGACTCCTCCTGACCGTCCACGGGGAAGCGCCAGGCCTCATCCGGCCCCACCGGATCCAGCGCGATGCGGTAGCTGGGAGGCAGCGCGCGGCGCAGCGTGGTGGCGGCCTGGCGGCGTGCGATGGCGAGCGTCTCCTCCTGACCGTGAGAGCCGATGCCGGCCTGTCCTGAGACGATGAGCTCCTTCTGGAAGGAGCGCTCCATGAAGCGCTGGAACTCCTGGTGACCGGCGGCCAGGACGAACCAGAGGTGGGGGCTGGCCACCATGCGCGTGAGCTTCACGATGTTGTAGAGGTGCTCGATGCTGCGGTCCACGTTGTCGATGGGCAGCACGAGCAGCACCTGGTCGCCGCCGGACGCGCCGAAGCGCGGCATGGACAGCGTCCGCGCCACGTCCTCCATGGCGTCCGCGAAGCGCGGCTGGAAGTTGGCGTAGATCTCCGACGCGCGGATCTGCTGCTCCGCGCGCACGCGGGCATCGGTGGTGGACGGGATGTCCTCCCACATGAACGACGCGTCGCGGATGAGGTGATCCAGCTTCCCCCACGTCTCCTCCGCGCCCTCCTCCAGGATGGAAGAGGCCCACCGCGACGACTCGCCACGCGCGCCCTTGGCGTGCCGGGGATGGTCCAGCGCGGCCCGCACGCGGACCAACAGCGCGGCCAGCAGGTTGGCTTGTGACGGGACGGGCTCCAGGTCGAGCGGGTCCAGCCACAGGATGCGCCGTTCGAGCCGCGCGAGCGTCCGCGCCAGCGCGGCCACTTCGGGTGGGCCCGGCGCGCCGACGAAGCGCTTCCAGTCCCGCAGCGCCTGCACGGCGCTGAGCAGGAGCGTCGTCTTCCCGGAGCCCCGGGCGCCGGAGACCAGCAGGCTGGTGGAGAGGTGTTCGGTGCTGGCTCCCGCCGCGTTCGCCCCGTCCTCGCAGGCGGCCTCCAGCCAGGAGAACAGCTCCCGGAGGCCCCTCTGGGTGGGAGTCAGCAGGTCGGCCCACGCGAAGGCCCGCGCCTCTGGAAGCGGGGTGGGCAGGTACGCCGGGCCCGCCTCCGGGGCATCGTTCGGTGTCGTGGCCATGGCCCCGGAGGATGGGCGGGGGACACGGCCGTGCGAATCACCCTGGGGTCAGGCGGGATGTCGCAAGGTGGAAGCAGTGCGGGCGCGGCTACGTTTCAGGAGGCCTGCTCTTTCGCCTCGAAGCGTTGCGCGAGGACGTTCGCGAGACTGGCGCCACAATGGCGCTGGGTCTCCCGGAGGAAGCGGCGGATGGAGCGGGCAGAAACAGACCGTGGGCCTCCCGCCAGCGCCGAAGCCAGCGCGTCACAAGTCAGATGCACGACGCCTTCATTCGACACCGGATCCAGAGCCTCCAGTGAGGCACCTTGTTGCGCGCACCTAAGGTAGGACTCCGTAACAGCGGCCTCCAGGTCCGCCCCTGAGAAGAAGCGCCGGCTCTCCAGGCTATCCCTGTTTTCCAGGAACAACGGAGCCAGGATGTCGTTCAGTTCGGCATCGCTGGGAACAGAAACTCGCTGCCCACCGCGCGCCAAGCGCTTCAGATAGTAGGAGACGATCTCGACGGACTCCTCAAGGTCCGGGGGTGGCACGGGAACGTAACGCCCGAACCGGCCACTGCGAATGACCGCTTCATCGAGCGCACCCAGAAAGTTGGTCGTGCCCACGATGATCCTGCGCAGCCGGCCGGCCCGATCCAATTGGACGAGGAGTTCGTTTACATCCGCCTTCTCGTCGCTGTGCATCTGGCCGTTACGCCGGGAGCGCGCCACCGCGTCCAGTTCGTCGAGCACCAGCATCCGCTTCTCCTGCTCCACGACCCAATCGAACTGTTCGCGGATCATCAGGCTTCCCCAGCCAACGTAGGGCCCCCGCAGGTCCGACGGAGAGAGCAGTCGCACCTCTTGCTCAAGTTCCCCCGCGATGGCCCGGGCAAGCAGCGATTTGCCGCATCCAGGCGGCCCGAAGAAGAGGATCCCCGAAGCCCGCGAGACATTGCGTAGCAATGCGCCCCGACGCTCCGGCCAGATGATGTCGTGCTGGATCCGCTGTTTGACGGCTGTGTAGCCCGCGACGTCATCCAGGCCAGGCAGGCGATCCACATCGCGCTCCACCTTCTCGATGGTGGACTCACGCCGGGCCTCCTCCGGGTCCTTCACCTCCGAGGCGCTCTCCGTGAGCGGCCGTGGCTCGAGCTTCGCGAAGGCGGTCCCCGCTACGGGCACGAGGACCGCTCCTTCTTCACCCAGGTGATGGGCGATGTCCGCCAGGAAAGGACCCGCCCAGAGCAGGGCCTCGCTGGGAACGACGAGCGAGAAGGTTTCCCCTGCCTTGCGCCGCGAGAAGATCTTCCGATGGTAGAAAGACTCCATCGGGCCGCTTCCTGCCAGCGTCTCGACCTCGAAGCTCCCCAGCCCTTCCACATGCAGGTCGGTCCGGGTCACCTCCTGCGTTGCGCCCTCCTCGTCCACGACCTCCACCCGGCTGTGTTCGAACTCGAGTTCCGCATCCGGGCTCCGCAGCCCCACCCACTGCGCCAGGCGAGCCTTCAGTGACAGTGCCGTGGCGCTCTCGTTGCTGCCCTTGAACCGGGAAAGGGGAGCACGCTTGAGCGTTTCTCCCCAGGAGTTCATCGCCTGCGCTGCGCCATGGGCGCAGGCCTCCCGGCCCCACAGCACCAGCTTCAGCGGGGACAGTTCCGCCACGACAGCATCCGTGGCCTTCTCGGGTTTGCCTCCCACCATCAACAAGAGCCGCGAGACGGGCGTGCCGTCACTGGCGATCGCTGTCGCGTCAAACTCGAAGACAGGGCCCGGCCAGGCGGAAAGCAGGCGTTGGAGATCCACAGGGGCGTCCACATCGCGCCGGAGCGCAACGAGGTTGAGCGTGCGCGGTTCGTCCTGGAGCCGGGGCCCATCCGAGGCCAAGACGGACGGCTTGAGGTAGCCATGCAAAAGCGTTGGGGGACCGCGGACCACCTTCGGCGCCGGAGGTTCGCCGCTGCCCGTGCGGATGAAGCGCTGGGCTGCGCGATATGCCCAACCCATCACGCCTTCCCAAGTGGCCTGGAGCCAGTCCGTGGTGCTGCGGCTGTCGGGCAGATAGAGGAGCGCGAGGACAGGCTCGGGAGCTGTCAGGGCGCGAAGAAACGCGATCTCCCGGTCCTGAGAAAGGCCCAGCGCACTGGGCCAGAAGGGTTGGGGCAGCGCGAAGGATGAGGGCAGGCCCGGTTCCGGTTCCTCATCCGGGTCCTGCTTCACGCCACCTTCGTCAATGGTGGAGGGATCAATCAGGGCGTCCCTCAGCCCCAGGACAAACGGCGCGTAGCGATCCCAGCTGCCCGTCGTGGGTTTGACCTCCAGGCCTGCCCGCTCAAGCTGGCGCACGACATTCCCCAGCGATGAGCGTTGCATCTTGACGTCCGACGCGTAGCCAAACGCCTTGACCAGATCCGCGAGCGACGACTGGCCGGCCAGACTCAGCGAATTGCTGAACTTGGCCTGGCGTCTGCGCGCATCCGCCATTCCCAGGGCCAGTGGCTCCACATCGGACCGGGACACGCGTTCCAGCGTGTTGTCCTGCAACGGCAGCCGGACCGTAAGCGTGTTGCCGTTGCGCCGGGTCACGATCCCGATGGGGTTGCCCGTCTGATGCTTGAGGACGACGGTATCTCCAATCAGGACCTTCATGACGCTCCCCCTCATTCCGAGAGATGGGCATGCTGCGGGCATGCCTTCGAGTCCGAGCATCACACCCCACGGGGCGGATCCAGGCCATCCCTCCTAAGAGCCTATTTCGCTAGGGAAGAAGGTCGGCCACCTGCCGGGTTGAAGAGGCAGGAGGACGCGGCCATGGGGTAGTGAAGAAGGACGACGGCTGGCGGGTGCCGGACGAGCTGTGGCGACGCATCGAGTCGCTGCTGCCGGCCCGTCCAGAGCACCCGCTGGGGTGCCATAACCCACGCGTGCCCGACCGGCAGGCCCTGGACGGGATTCTGCTGGTGCTGCGCACGGGGATGCAGTGGGGCGCGTTGAAGGCCATGGGCCTGTGCCATCCGTCCTCGGCCTACCGACGCTTCCGGGAATGGTTGTCTGCGGGCGTCTTCCGTGAGTTCTGGCGTCAGGGACTGCTCGCCTATGACGGCCTGGCGAAGATTGATTGGCGGTGGCTGGCGCTGGACGGAACCCAGGGCAAGGCGCCGCTGGGCGGGGGAAAAAACCGGCCCCAATCCCACCGACAGGGCGAAGCGGGGCACCAAGAGAAGCCTGCTGACGGACTCGCGTGGCGTCCCCCTCGGCCTCGTGGTCGCTGGCGCCAACACGAACGACTTCAAGCTGGCGCGCTCCACGCTTGAATCGATTCCAGTCCGAAGGCCCCTACCGAGTCGGAGCCGTCGTCAGACGCTGTGTGTCGACCTGGGGTATGCCTTCAGGCCCGTGCGCGAGTTGGCCCAGGAGTATGGCTTCACGCTCCGGGCGCCGAGACGACGCTCCCAGCTCAGTCCCAAGCGCTCACGGCGTCGACGCCCTTCGCCACGATGGGTCGTCGAGCGAACCCACTCCTGGCTCAACCGCTTCCGACGGCTGCTGGTGCGCTGGGAGAAGCGAGAGGACACCTACGTGGCGATGCTGCACTTCGCGCTGGGCATCATCACTTGGTTCCACTCGCTCCTACCGAAATAGGCTTTAAGGGGGATTGCGTCGGCCGCCTACCCGTCGAAGCACGGCCCGCTCTGGCGGACCTCGACGGTGGACCACTCCGCGGCGGGGCACTGGGTGGCCAGCTCCAGCGCCTCCTCGCGCGTCTTCACGTCCACCAGGAAGAAGCCGCCGATGATCTCCTTGGATTCGGTGAACGGCCCGTCGCTGAAGCTTAGCTTCCCATCGCGCCGCTCCACCCGGACGCCCTCCGCGTCCGAACGCAGTGAGTCCGCGGCCTGGAGGATACCTCGCGCCTTGAGCGCCGCGCCGAAGCTCAGCATCCGCTCCATGCGCTCCGCCGCCACCCGCTTCTCCTCCACCGTCTGGGGCTTCCCGCCCCCGGTCTGCATCACCACCAGCATGTACGACATGGCCTGCTCCTTGTTGGGGCGCAGCCTATGCCATCGGTCTGACGAGACCGCCACTACCCGCCGGGCCATGAATACCGGGCTTAAAACGAATACCCTTGTCAGCCCTGCTTG
Source organism: Corallococcus exercitus (assembly GCF_003611585.1). Lineage (GTDB taxonomy): Bacteria > Myxococcota > Myxococcia > Myxococcales > Myxococcaceae > Corallococcus > Corallococcus exercitus. Next base: position 10,004 of record NZ_RAVW01000221.1, read on the forward strand.
CGAGGCTGACGACCCATGCGCACCTCTCCCCTCTCCCTGTCCCTGCTGCTGACCCTGGCGGCCTTCGGCGGCTGCCGGAACGACGACCCACCAGGGCCCTCCCCGCTCAAGGCCACCCTCCACCGCACCGCCTACGGCGTCCCCCACATCCAGGCCGACGGGTATCGCGGCCTGGGCGCCGGCATCGGCTACGCACAGGCACAGGACGCGGTCTGCATCCTCGCGGATCAGTTCCTCAAGGTCCGTGGCGAGCGCGCGCGTTACCTGGGACGCGGGCCCCAGGACGCGTTCCTCGAGAGCGACTTCACCTATCGCGGACTCGCGCTGCGCACCCGCGCCGAGGCCACCTTCGCGGAGCAGTCGCAGGAGTTGCGTGAACTCGTGCAGGGCTACGCCGCCGGCTACAACCAGTACCTCGCGGACGTGCCGGCGGATCAACGTCCCGCGCCGTGCCGTGGCGCGGCCTGGGTGAAGCCCATCAGCGCGTACGACCTGCTGGCGTACCACCTGGACCTGTCGCTGTTCGACACGCTGGTGCCGCTGCTCGGCTACGTGGGGAACGCCCAGCCGCCGGGCGTGGAGGCGGGAGGCCAGGGCCGCCAGTCGCGTCCGCTCGCGCTGCCGCAGCGCAAGGACGAACTGGGCAGCAACGGCTGGGCGCTGGGCCGGGAGAAGACCGCCAGCGGCCGGGGCATGCTCGTCGCCAACCCGCACTTCCCCTGGGAGGGCAGCCTCCGCTTCCACGAGAGCCACCAAACCATCCCCGGCAAGCTCGACGTGTACGGCGTGTCCCTGCTGGGCGTGCCGGTGATCAACATCGGCTTCAACCGGGACCTCGCGTGGACCCACACCGTGACGGCGTCGAGCCACATGACGCTGTACCGGCTCAAGCTCGTGCCGGGCGACCCCACGGCGTATGTCTACGACGGCGCGATCCGCCGCATGACGTCGCGGACCGTCACCGTCGACGTGCGCGGGGACGACGGCGCCATGACGAAGGCGACGCGCACGTTCTGGCGCAGCCACTATGGCCCCATGCTCGCGGGCCCCGGCGCGGACTGGACGGATGAACTCGCGTACACGACGCGCGACGCCACGGAGAACAACAACCGGTTCGCGGAACACTGGCTGCGCCTGAACAAGGCCCGGAGCCTCAACGAGGCCGCGGACGTGGAGCGCACGGTGCGCGGCGCGCCCTGGGTGAACACGCTCCTGACCAGCCCGGACGGCGACACGCGCTACGTGGACGCGTCCCGGGTCCCCTACCTGAGCCCCGCCACCGTCGTGGCCTACCGCGACTCGCTCGAGTCCACCCCGGACGCGCCGGTGTTCGCGTCGCTGGGGCTCATCCTCCTGGACGGCAGCACGTCCCGCGACGAATGGGTGGGCCTGGACGGCGAGTCGCAAGGCCTGGTGCCGACGACCGTCATGCCTCAGCTCACCCGGACGGACTTCGTGATGAACGCGAATGACCCCGCGACCTTCGCGAACCCCGCCGAGCCCCTGCTCAACCTGCCCTTCCTCTACGAAATCTTCGGGACGCGGGGCCGCATGAGCACGCGCTCGCACATGAACCTCACCCTGATCACCGAGCAGGGAGAGACCGCGGCGTCCGGGAGCGACGGGCGCTTCACGCGCGAGGAGGCCGAGCAGGCCATCCTGAGCAACCGGACCTGGGTGGCGGAGCAGCTGCGCACGGCCGTCGCGCGGCGCTGCGAGGGCGCGGGGCCTGTCATCGTCGACGACGCGCGGGTGTACATCACGGAGGCGTGCCAGCTGCTCGCGACGTGGGACGGCCGTCTGGACCTGGATCGCAAGGGTGCCATCGTCTGGCGCGAGTTCCTGAACGGCTTCAGCCGCTCCGACCTCGTGGACAAGGGCGCCCTCTTCGCGCAGCCCTTCGACGCGGCCCGGGCGGCGGTGACGCCGGCCGGACTGGTGCCCGCCCCGGCGGCTGGCGTGGATCCGGTGAACCAGAAGCTGGCGGAGGCCGTGGCGCTCCTGAGCAAGGCGGGCATCGCGGTGCGCGCGAAGCTGGGGGACGTGCAGTTCGCGTGGAAGGGGGACCGCAAGGTGCCGCTGCATGGCGGCGCGGCCTTCGAGGGCGTCACCAACGTCGTGGGCTATTCCGGAGTGAACGCGACGCTGCTACCGCAGTCCCAGCCGCAGGGTCCGCTGCTCTCCCCGGGCACGGGGCTCACACCGGAGGGCTACCTGGTCGACTTCGGGACCAGCTTCCTGATGGTGATGGAGTTCACGCCGGAGGGCCCGCGCGCGGACGCGGTCCTCTCCTACGCGCAGTCCACCGACCCGGCGTCTCCGCACTTCGCGGACCAGACGGACCTCTTCTCCGGCAAGCACTTCCGGCCCGTGCTCTTCAACGAAGCGGACATCCTCGCGGACCCGGCGCTCACGACGACGGAGCTGACCATCGACGCCACGTCGAAGCTCGAATAGCGGCGCGTGCACAGGTTGTGGGTGAGCCCTTCGTGCCCAAGAGAAGTACGTCGTGGCCAACGCGGACGAGGGCGACGCGGGCGCGTACATCGACCGGTTCCTGATGGAGGAGGATCCCCACGCCGTGCTGGAGGGCCTGCTGCTGGCGGCGTACGCGGTGGGGGCCCGCCGGGCGACGGTCTCCGTGCGCAAGGAGTACCCGCTGGCCGCCTGCGTCCTGCACGTGGCCCACCGGGCGGGCCTGCTGGGGGCCGCGCATCCTGGGCCGCGGCAGCTACCTGTGCGGCGTGGAGGTCTTCATCAACGCCGTCACCGGCCCGCATCAGGACGGGTACACCCATACGCCCGACCACAAGGTCACGGCCGTCCGGGTGGAGCGCGCGGAGTAGCGGGGGCGCGGCGGCGAGCGGCGCCCCGCTCGTGGCACCCCGCACTCCGCCTCCCTACCCTCATTCCCGAGGACCCGGGGTCCTGGCCGGGAGGAGCCGTGAGCGACGCACAGTCCCAGACCGCGCTGAGCGCGCTGCGCATCGACCGCTCCGCCGCCCCCCTGAAGCGCCAGCGCAGGCTGCGCTGGCTCATCCCCGCGGCGCTGCTGCTCGCGGTGCTCGTCGCGGTGGCGGCCGCGGTGGCACGCCGCACGCCCACCGTGCGCGTGGCGGAGGTGCGCGAGCCGCTCCCCGGGGAGCAGCAGACGGAGCTGTCCGCGTCCGGCTACGTCGACTCGCGGCGCCGCTCGGTCATCGCGCCGCTCATCGCCGGACAGCTCGTGGAGGTCACCGTGGAGGAGGGAGAGCCCGTGCGGCAGGGGCAGGTGATGGCCCGGCTGGATGACCGGGACGCCCGCGTGGTGCTGGACCGCGCGGAGGCGGAGGTGCGGGCCGCCGGCGCCCGGCTCGGCGCCGCCCAGGCCCAGGCCCTCAACGCCGAGCGCACCACCGAGCGCACGCGCAACCTCGCGAGGCAGGGCGCCGTCTCCCGGGCCCAGCTGCTCGACGTGGAGACCGCGGGCCGCGCGACGCTGGAGTCCCTCAACCTGGCCAAAGCGCAGCTCGCCATCGCCCGCCGGGCGCGCGAGGCAGCCCGCCTCCAGCTCGCGCACACCGTGGTGCGCGCGCCGTTCGACGGCACCGTGTCGAAGAAGCTCGCGAACGAGGGCGCGGTGCTCGCGCCGGCCGCCCTCACCGGCACCAACCTGGGCGGCATCGTCGAGCTGGTGGACCTCCACGCCCTGGAGGTCGAGGCGGAGGTCAGCGAGGAGCAGCTGTCGCGCATCCACACCGGCCAGCCCACGCTCATCTTCCTGGACGCCCTGCCCGAGCGCGCCTTCCCCGGCCAGGTGGCCACGGTGCGCCCCGCCATCGACCGCTCCAAGGCCACCGCCACGGTGCTGGTGCGCTTCCAGTCCGTCCCCCAGGGCGCGCTGCCGGACATGGGCGCCAAGGTGTCCTTCCTCCGCCAGCCGCTGCCCCCGGGCGAGCTGGACGCCCACAACCAGCCCCAGCGCGTGCCCGCCAGCGCGGTGGTGCACGACGGCAAGGGCGACGCCGTGTGGGTGGTGAAGGACGCGCGGCTCACCCGCCAGCCGGTGCGCGTGGGCGGGCGCGTGGGCGACGAGGTGTCACTGACACAGGGGCCCCGCGCGGGCACGCAGGTGGTGGTGGCGCCGGACCCGAAGCGCCTGCGCGACGGCCGGCGCGTGAAGGTGGAGACGGGGGGCGGATGAGCCAGGACGCCCTGTCAGCTCCGGCCCCCGCCATGGTGCGTCTCCAGGGCGTGTCCAAGACGTACCGGCGCGGCACGGTGGAGGTGCCCGTGCTGGCGGCGGTGGACCTGACCATCGACACCGGTGCCTTCGAGGCCTTCATGGGGCCGTCCGGCTCCGGCAAGTCCACGCTGCTCAACCTGGTCTCCGGGCTGGACCGGCCCACCACCGGCAGCGTCGAGGTGGCCGGCCGCGACCTGGCGGAGATGGATGACCGCGCGCTGAGCGACTGGCGCGCCGCGCACGTGGGCTTCGTCTTCCAGCTGTACAACCTCATCCCGGTGCTCACCGCGGCGGAGAACGTGGAGCTGCCCCTGCTGCTCACGCCGCTGACGCGCGGGGAGCGGCGCCGGCACGTGGCCGCCGCGCTGGAGCTGGTGGGCCTCACCCACCGCGTGAGCCACCGTCCGCCGCAGCTGTCCGGCGGCGAGCAGCAGCGCGTGGCCATCGCCCGCGCCATCGTGTCCGACCCGGACCTCATCATCGCGGACGAGCCCACCGGGGACCTGGACCGCAAGGCGGCGGAGGCCGTGCTGGACCTCTTCGGCGTGCTCCACCGGGACCTGCACAAGACGCTCGTCATGGTGACGCACGACCCGCACGCCGCGGAGCGCGCCGAGCGCGTGCACCACCTGGACAAGGGGGTGCTCCAGTGAACTACGTGGGACTGGCGGGCCGGGACCTGCTGCGCAACCCGCTGCGGCTGACGCTGACCATCCTTGCGGGCGCGGTGGGCGTGACGGCCTTCATCTTCCTGAGCACCGTCGTCGACCTCTTCTATTACAACGCGCGGGCCGCGCAGGTGGACCGGCTCATCGTCCGCAACAAGGTGTCCTTCACCCAGCCGCTGCCGCTGTCCTACTACGCGCGCATCGCCGCGCTGCCGGGCGTCACCTCCGTCACGCACCAGGAGTGGTTCGGCGGCATGCTGGGCGACTCGCAGAAGGACTTCTTCGCCAACTTCGCCATCGACCCCCACACCTTCCTGGACGTGTTCCCGGAGTTCATCGTCCCGCCCCAGCAGCTGGCCACCTTTCGCGGTGACCCGTGCGGCGCGCTCGTGGGGGAGCGGCTGGCCCGGCGCTTCGGCTGGAAGGTCGGGGACCGCGTGACGCTCAAGGGGCAGATCTACCCCGGCGACTGGACGTTCAACGTGCGCGGCATCTACACCGGCGCGCGCCCCGGCGTGGACACCACCGCGCTGATGTTCGGCTACCGCTGCCTCAACGAGAGCGACCGGCTGACGGAGGCGCGCAAGGACCAGGTGGGCATCTACGCGGTGCGCGTGGATGACCCGGCGCGCTCGGCGGGGGTGGCGGCGGCCATCGACCACCTGTTCGACAACAGCCCCTACCCGACGAAGACGGAGAGCGAGAAGGCCTTCCAGCTGGGCTTCGTGGCCATGTCCTCGGCCATCGTCACCGCGGTGCGGGTGGTGTCCTCCGTCATCCTGCTCATCATCCTGCTCGTCATCGGCAACACGCTGGCCATGGGCGTGCGCGAGCGCACCCGCGACATCGCCACCCTGCGCGCCATGGGCTTCCGCCCGCGCACCGTGGTGGCGCTGGTGCTGTCCGAGTCCGCCGTCATCGGCCTGTGCTCCGCGGCGCTGGGCGTGACGGCCGCGCCGCTGCTGGTCAACGTCTTCGCGAAGCTCATCGCCGCGCGGTTCGGCCCCATGCCGGACCACCTCACGCGCGGACACACGCTGTGGGTGTCCGCGCTCGCGGCGGTGGGGGTGGCCCTGCTGGCGGGCGTGGGGCCGGCCC
>NZ_RAVW01000222.1 GCF_003611585.1 Corallococcus exercitus
GCCTTCGCGGGGGGGGAAGGCTCGGCGGGCGTGGAGGCCGGCGTGGAGGTCTTCTTGGCGGCCTGGCTGGGGGCCCTGGCCTTCGCGGCATGCGAGGCCAGCGGCGCGAGTGCCAGCAGGAGGGCGAGGGCAGGGCGGCGCAGGGCCATCAGTCCCCCCCTTCCGACGACAGGACGTCCTTGAACTCCGTGTCGAGCGCGCGCAGGGCGTCCGCCTTCTCCTTGGCGACCTTCTGGATGTTCGCCGCGTTGTCCTGCGTGCGGCTGAAGGCCACGTCCACCGTGCCGGTGTCGGCCTTGAGCACCAGGTCGTAGAACTGCTGCCGCACGCGGCGGAAGCTGTCGTAGGCGATGCGGCCCACCAGGTTTCGGGCGTCGCCGGACGCGGCGGCCACCTCCTGCTCGTAGCCCTGGAGCAGCGCCTGTTCCACGCGCACCTTGTCGCGGATGGACTTCACGCGGTGCTCCAGCCGCGCGCGCAGCGCCACCCGGGCCACCGCCACGCGGCCGCGCAGCGAGTCGATGCGCGAGCGCACCTGATGCATGCGCAGGAGCACGCGGGTGTCCTCGCCGGACAGCCGGCCTTCACCGGCGCGCAACAGGCCGTGCTCCTGCTGGAGCGCGGCGGAGTAGCGGGCGCGGATGGCGGCCTCGCCCTCCAGCGACGTGTCCGTGGACTGGCGCTCGGTCGCGAGCCGGGCGCGGGTGCGGTCCAGCTCCGCCTGCAAATCCCTCAGCGTGGCGATCTCCGCCTGCAGCTGCACCAGGAACTCGCGCTCCTCGGCGGGGTCCGCCTGCCGCTCGTCGCGCGTGTCCTCCACCCACTTGCGGATGGCGGCGGCGTTGGCGTGCAGGCTCTGCAGCTCGTAGCCCACGCGGAAGGCCTCGCGGTCCACCGCGTCCACCTTCGCCTGCATGCGCTGGCGGCGCGCTTCCAGTTCCTTGTTGGTGGTGGGCAGCGCCGCGAAGCGCAGCCGCTGGGCCTCGCGCGCGCCCTGGGCGACGAGCAGCTTCTCGCGCTCGGCAGGCGTCAGCTTCTCCTCCACCAGCGCGGCCTCCGCCTGCACCAGGGACTGCTCCACGGCGGTGAGCGCGGTGTCCACGGCCTCCGCGCGGACGTAGCCTTCCTGCAGCTCCGGGAACGCCTCCAGCCCGCGCGCGTCCAGCGCCTCCAGGATGCGCTCCGCGATGGCCTTCGCCTCGCCCGCGCCCTGACGGCCGCTGTCCAGGTCGCCCACCATCCGCACCGCGTCCGCGACCTCCTTCTGCGTGGACGCGTACTTCAGCGCCAGCGGGGGCAGGAGCGTGCTCACGTCCAGCGAGCGCTCGTTGCGCGCCAGCAGGTTGTCGAAGTACGCGACGGGGTCGTGGTTCACGCGCAGCAGCGCGTCCACCTTGTCGCGCGCGGGCATGAACATGCGCACCACGCCGTCATACGTCTCCAGCGCCTCGTCGTACTGGCGCAGCTTCTGGAGCAGGTGCCCCTGGAGGATGCGCGCCTCGGGCGCGAGCTGCGAATCCGGTGCGACGAGCAGCAGGATGTCCGTGGCGTTCTTCGCCTGCGTGAAGTCCTGCTTGCGCACGTACGTCCACGCGACCTCTAGCAGCGACTCCGGGAAGCGCTCGCTCTCGCGCGGAATCTGGCCGTAGTGGTCCAGCGCCTCGTCGTAGCGGCCCGTCTCGTACATCAGGCGGCCCAGCGACAGGAACGCGAGCTCGCGGAAGCGCTGGGCCTCCGCTTCCGCCAGGCCCGTGGAGACCACCGCGTCCGGACCGCTGCCCACGATGCGCTGGAACTGCGCGATGGCGGCCGGGTAGTCCCCGCTCTGCACGCTCAAGACGCCCAGGTGGTAGACGGCCTGCACGCGGAAGGCGCCGGGGCTTTGAGCCAGCGGGGCGAACAGCGCGCGCGAGCGCTGCTGGTGCTCCTCCGGCGACAGGTCCAGGCGCTTGAAGGTGCCGCGCGCGTGCACGTAGGCGATGTCCGGCGCCAGCACGCCGCCCGACAACTGGCGCGCCTTGTCCACGTACGCGTCGATGCCCTCGAACTGCTGGAGCCGGCCCGCCACCGCGAGGTAGCGGCTCACGGCCTCCTTGTAGCGCTGCGGCGTCAGGGGCAGCGCCAGCACGTCGCGCAGGTACACCCGCGCGCCGATGTCGTTCTTCTGCTGGTAGAGCGCGTCCGCCAGGTAGAAGACCGCCTCCGGGTAGCGCGGGTTCGCCTTGAAGTCCGGGTCGCTCACCAGGTCGTAGAAGAGGACGGACGCGGCGGCCCAGTCCCCCAGGAGCGAGTACACCTCGCCCTCGGAGAAGCGCTTGAGCTGCGAGTCGGTGCTGCTGGGCTCGGGGCGCTCCGTGAACTGCGTCTCCACGAAGCGCAGGGACTGCTCCGCCGCGCGCAGCTGCGCCTCCACCGCTTCCACGGAAGCGGCGCGCGTGCTGAGCGAGGCGGGCATGGGGGGCAGCGCGGTCCCCGGCTTGGGAGCCTGGGGCGCCGGAGCGGGCGCGGCCCCGAGGGACAGCGCGAGGGCCAGGGCGTGCAGCGTCGCGGTCACGGCCGTCTACTCCCTACTTCGGCTCGCTGGAGGTGGTGGCCGGAGCGGCGGGCGTGCCCGCGGCCCCTTCCGTCGCCGGAGGCGTGGGCCCGGGCGGCCGGTTCGCGCGCGTGTCCTTGGCCACCTCGATGTCGTAGCGCACCGCGGGCCGGTCCTTGAGGTCGGTGGTCAGGCCGCCCTTCTCCACGCCCACCACGTTCACCGTGGTGACCTTTCCGGACTCCGCGTTGAAGGTGTAACTGGATTGCACCTTGAACTTGTAGCCTTCCAGGTAGCTGAACACGCCGTAGCCGCTGCCCCGGTACACCAGGCGCACCGCGAGCTGGTGCTGGCCCGGCACGATGCGGCCGTTGAAGACCTCCAGCGACTGGTGCCGGTTCAGGTCTCCCTGCGTGTCCACCTGGGTGAAGATGGGCGCGCCGTCCAGCGCGTACACCACCGACTCCAGCTGGAACGCGTTGCCCATCTCGTTCTTGTGCACGAGCACCGCGCGGGCGCCGGTGGACAGCTCGCCGCCCATCACCGACTCCTGGAGCAGCAGCAGGCGCGCCTTGGAGCGGTAGATCTTCTCCTTCAGGTCGACGACCTGCTCCTCCAGCGTCTTCACGCGCGACGTGAAGGCTTCATCCGCCGTCTGGTCGCCAGCGGGCGCTGTCGCGGACGCGGGGGCCTGCGGCGACGCGGCGGCGGCCGGCGCGGCGGGAGGAGGAGAAGCGGGGGTGGGGGACGCACCTTGCGCGAACACCGGCCCGGGAAGGCCAGCGCTCAGGAGCGCGAGGAGACGAAAGGTGGCGGATGCGACGCGCACGGTACGACCTCGGAAGGCGGCTCTGCCCGACGGCACGAGGTCATACCATCCTTTTCCGGGGGCTGCCCGGTGGGGGGCAGCCCGCCGGGCAGGGGAGCAGGCGGAGTGTCAGCCGCCCTTGCGCAGCTCGGTGAGGACCAGCTTCGCCACGGCCTTGAGCGTGTCGAACACGCCCACGCCCGTGGGGGCCACGGCCTGGTACTCCGGGATGTTCCGCGGGTTGAGCGCCTTGCGCATCTCCTCCACGGTCACCGCGTTGGGCAGGTCGCGCTTGTTGTACTGCACGACGTACGGAATCTTGTTCAGGTCGTAGCCCTGCTCGGCCAGGTTGATGCGCAGGTTCTCCAACGACTCCATGTTGGCTTCCATGCGCTCGATCTGGCTGTCGGCGACGAACACCACGCCGTCCACGCCCTTCAAGATGAGCTTGCGGCTGGCGTCGTAGAACACCTGACCGGGCACCGTGTAGAGGTGGAAGCGCGTCTTGAAGCCGCGGATCTCACCGAGCGACAGGGGCAGGAAGTCGAAGAAGAGCGTGCGGTCCGTCTCCGTGGAGAGGGAGATGAGCTTGCCCTTCGTGTCCGCCGCGGTCTTGTTGTAGATGTACTGAAGGTTGGTCGTCTTCCCGCAGAGGCCCGGCCCGTAATAGACAATCTTGCAGTTGATTTCGCGGGATGAGTAATTGATGAAGGACATGGCTTCCCGGGTTACTCGCTGAAGAGGTTGTCGATATCGTCGTCGGAGATCTCGGCGAACGGCGAACCGGCTCCGGGGCTGTCGGTCTTCTTCACGAGGCTTTCGAAGATCTTCGTCAGCTCGTCGCTGGCCTTCTTGATGCGCAGGCGCACCAGGCCAAGACTCGTGCGGTTGTCGAAGATGACGACCAGCACCACGCGGCTGCCCACGATGGTCATGTAGAGGCTGTCCTTCGCCCCTTCATGGAACTGGTTGGGGAACTCGTTCTCCCCAATCAGCTTCGCGAGCCCGCCCATGGCGGCCACGTTGCCGGCCGTCAGCGACGCGAGCGACGTGGTGTCGATGTTCTGCGTCTGGCCGGCCGAGGAGATGAGCTGGCCGTTCTTGTCGACGAGGAAGACCACCTTCGCGTTCGCGTCCTTGGTGAGCCGGTCGCAAACGGCGTTGATCTTGGTGAACTCCTCTTCGTACATCACCAGTTGCGTGCCCATGGGCGTATGCGCTCCTCAGCGTTCGCTCGCCCCGCGCGCGGCGGCGCTCCGATGTTTCTGGAGTGAATCCCGGAGGTTAGACGAGGCGCTACCGACCGCCGTCATGCTTAGCAAAGCAGTTCCACTCCAGCAAGAAGCCAGCCGTGATCCGCGCCGCTTCTTGAAGGAATGACGGCCTCGCGGGTTGGGACACCTGCCCCTCTTCTCTATACTCTTCCGGGCCTTGCGCCGCCCGAGCCCCCTCACCGACATCCTCCCGCGCCTGCTCGTCCTCGTCCTGGCGCTCGCCTGTTCCGGGAGCGCCCGTGCGCAAGTTCCCGAGTCCGAGCGCGCCTCGCTGCGCTTCCGCTACGGCCTGTCCTCGCGCCAGGGTGAGCAGGTGGATGTAGGGCCCGGGCTCACCTACTCGGGGCTTGCGCCGAACGACGTGGCGCTGACGTTGATGGGCTGGGCGGGGACGTACCTGGGGGGCCAGGTGGATCTGCAGCGCGAGGCGTTCGAGCTTCGGGACGCGTCGTCGCGCGTGACGGGCGGCAGCCTGGTGCGCGGTTCGGTGGGGCCGCGCGGGCGCCTGTTTCTGGGCCCGGTGCGGCTGGAGCTGGGCGCGGGCTACGGCTTCGCGCAGCTGCCGCTGTTCGGTGGGTACACCTTCGCGCCGGTGTTGCAGCGGGGCGTGCGGCACGCGGCGCTGGTGTCCGCGCGGGTGCTGGTGGCGCTGCCGGCGCGGCTCCAGCTGGAAGCGCGGGGCGAGCTGCCGCTGACGCTCTCCGCGCACGCGGCGGATGGGCTGAAGGCGTCGTCGTCCGGCTACGTCGTGGGCGCGGCGCTGCTGTACCCGGTGGTGAGCCGGGATGGTTGGACGGGGCGCCTGCTCCTGGATGTGCAGCAGGCGCACGACACGATGGAGCTGGAGGCCAGCGGTCTGCGCTCCGAACAGCGGATGCGCCGCATCGGTCTGGGCTTCGAGGTCGCGCTGGGCGGTGAGGGCCGGGCGTCGCGAACCGTGGAGGGCCCGCGCCAGGGCTTCGTCGCGCTGAGCGTCGTGGACGCGGAGACGGGTGCGCCGCTCCCGGGCGCGCACGTCCGCGTGCCTTCCTTGAAGACTCCGGGCTCGGACGAGGAGCTGGTGGCGGACGCACAGGGCCAGCTGCGGGTCCTGCTTCCCGAAGGCTCGCAGTCCACCCAGGCGAGCGTGGACGGCTATGAGGACGCGACGGCGGTCGCCACCGTCAGTGGTGCCACGGAGAGCGCGCCCGTGCAGCTGCGCCTGCGCAAGAAGGCACCGGCCACGGGCTCCCTCAAGGTGAAGGTGGTGCAGGGCAGGAACAGCGCGCCGGTTCCGGACGTGCAGGTCGCTTCAGGCTCCGCCCGGCTGCGCACGGACAAGTCTGGCGAGGTGCTGCTGGAAGGGCTCGCGCCGGGGCCGGTGGCCGTGGCGATGTCGGCGCCGGGCTTCCGTGCCACGGAAGAGGCCGCGGTGGTGGTGGCGGGGCAGACGGCGGAGCTGGTGGTGGTGCTGGCCCAGGAGCGCAAGGGCGAGCTGGCCACGCTGGTGGGCCAGGTGCGCAGCGCTCGGAGCGGCAAGCCGCTGGTGGCGACGGTGAGCATTCCTCAAGCGAAGGTGCGCACGCGCACGGACAAGAGCGGCGCCTTCACCGCACGCGTCCGCGGCGGCACGTACCGCATCACCCTGTCCGCCACCGGGCACGTGACCCAGACGAAGATGGTCACGGTGCGCGAAGGCGAGCAGGCCATTCTCAACGTTGATCTGTTCCCGAGGCGCCGGTGAGTCGCGCGGTGCCACCGCGACGCCCGTCCGTCGTTGTCGAGGTTTCAGTGAGTCCTGTCCGCATCCTGGCGCTGTCGCTGCTCGTCCTGCTCTCCGGCTGTTCGGGGTGTGAACGCGAGGAGGCGCCGAAGCCTCCGCCCGTGGTGGAGGTGGACGCGGGGGCCGTCGTTCCCATCGGGCGACTGGAGGGGCTGTCCGGCGACGTGCGCCTGGAGCGCGGCGGCAAGGTGGGCCCGGCGGTGGAGGGGCCGCTGCTCGCGGGCGACGCGGTGGAGACGGGCGAGCAGGGCTCCGCGACGGTGCGCTTCCCGGGTGGCCGGACGGTGGAGGTGGGCAGCGAGGGCCGGTTCGCGCTGGGCTCGGATTCGACGGGCATCGTGATGAAGGTGGAGCGCGGCATCGTGCTGTCGCGCGTACCCGCGGGCGGGAAGGCCGACAGCGCGGGCTCCAAGGTGACGTTGAACATCCTCACCCCCTTCGGCCTGACGCGCGTGGGGCCGGATCCGTCGGAGGTGAAGGTCGCGGTGGCGGAGGACTCGGCGAGGGTGGAGGTGAAGCTGGGCGCCATCGAGCTGGTCTCCAAGGACGGCAAGACGCTGCGCGCGGCGCAAGGCGACGCAGTGGACCTGACGCGCGAGCGCGCGGAGGTGGTGCCCGCGGCCCCGCGCATCGTGGAGCTGGCGCCCATCGCGGTGACGGTGCGCGCGACTTCCGGCAACGCGGAGGTGAAGTCGAAGGACACGGGCCGCTGGCGCAAGGTGCGCCGCGACGGCGAGGTGCTGGCCTTCGGCGACGGCGTGCGGGCGAAGGGCGGCGAGGCGGTGCTAACGCTGAAGGACAGCGGCTCGGTGCTGACGCTCGCTCCGGGCGCGGAGGCGGTGCTGGAGAGCGCGGGGCAGCAGGGCACCATCGACGAGGCGCGCGTCAACCTGCTCCAGGGTCTGCTGGCCGTACAGCTCGCCATGGGGCGCCAGAGCCGCGTGGTGCTGCCGGAGATGACGGTGGAGTCCGGCAGCGGGGCGCGGCTGGAGATCCGCCGCACCGGCTCAGGCATGCAGGTGGCGGCGCACACGGGCGACGTGACGCTGCGGCGGGGAGAAGCGCGGCAGGAGCTGCGCGCCGGTGAGCGCGCGACCGTGGCCACGGACGGCACCGCGAAGGTGGAGCCGCTGGACGCGGCGGTGGTGGCGGTGGGCCCGGGCGACGGCACGGAGGTCTTCCACCGGGGTCTTTCAGAGGTGGCGCTCACCTGGGAGGGCGAGGGTGACGCGGTGGTGGAGGCGGCGCAGGACGCGGCCTTCAAGCGCCCGGTGCTCTGGGGCCGCGTGCACCGTGCTTCCGTCAACGTGTCCGCGCTGGCGCGGGGCACGCTGTACTGGCGGGCGCGCAAGGAGGACGGCACGCAGCTGGCTGCGGGCAGCGTCCACTTCGCCCCGGAATCCCCCACGAGCTCGCTGGCGCGGGTGCGCAACGTGGTGCCGGAGGGGCCGGAGAAGACGACCATCTTCTATCAGGACAAGCCCCCGGCGGTGACGTTCACCTACGGGGAGGAACCGCGGGCCCATATCTATCGCGTGGCGGTGTACAAGGCGGGCTCGCTGGCGACGCCCGTGGTGCAGCGCACGGTGTCGGAGCCGCGCGCCGCGCTGGAGGCGGGGGCGCTGGGCGAGGGCAGCTACCTGTGGTCCGTCACGCCGCTGTCGCAGGCGGGCGCGGCCCTCAAGGGTGGGCGGATGAACAAGCTGGAGCTCGTCTATGACAACTCCGTGGTGGGGCTGGTGGTGGACAGCCCGCGCCAGGGTGCGTCCGCGGCGGAGAAGGTGCGGGCCTCGGGCGTGGCGCCCGTGAATGCCCGCCTGTCCATCAACGGACGGGCCGTGCCCCTGGACGCCAAGCACCGCTTCGATACGTGGGTCCCCCCCATGGGAATGCCCCCCCTGCTGGTGTTTAAGATGACGCGACCCGGTGCCCCGGACGTACTCACGGTGCGCACCCTGAAGCCGCGAGGACCTTGAGGGATGGCACAGCCCAACGTTCCCATTCCGGATCCCGCCGGCGCCTCGACCGCGCCCATCCTCCAGCACTACGGACAGTACGTCCTCGTGCGCAAGCTGGCCGAGGGAGGCATGGCGGAGATCTTCCTCGCCAAGCTGCTGGGCGCGGACGGCTTCGAGCGCAACGTGGTGCTCAAGCGGATGCTGCCGACGCTGTCCGCCATCCCCGACTTCGTGGAGATGTTCCGCGACGAGGCGCGGCTCGCGGCGAAGCTGTCGCATCCGCACATCGTGCAGATCCACGAGCTGGGCTTCACGGAGGGCTGCTACTACATCTGCATGGAGTACCTCGCGGGCGAGGACTTTTCCACGACGCTGCGGCTCGCGGGCCGGCGCCGCCAGTACGTGCCGCTGCCGGTGGTGGTGCGAGTGCTCATCGACGCGGCGAGAGGCCTGCACTTCGCGCACACCTTCACCAACGAGCAGGGCCAGCCGCTGCACGTGGTGCACCGGGACGTGTCGCCTTCCAACCTGTACGTGACGTACCAGGGCCAGGTGAAGGTGCTGGACTTCGGCATCGCCAAGGCCGAGTCGCGCCTCGTGCAGACGCGCACCGGCGTGGTGAAGGGCAAGTACATCTACATGGCGCCGGAGCAGGCGCAGGGCAAGGAGGTCGACCACCGCGCGGACGTGTTCTCGCTGGGGGTCAGCCTCTACGAGGCCGTCACGCACGTGCGGCCCTTCTCCCGCGAGAACGACCTGGCGGTGCTCAACGCGCTCCTTCAGTGCGACTTCGAGAAGCCGCGCGCGCTCCGGGCGGACCTGCCGGCAGGCCTGGAGGCCATCATCCTCAAGGCCATGGCGTTCAAGCCGGAGGACCGGTACGCGACCGCGGAGGACTTCGCGGTCGCCCTGGAGGCCTTCGCCACGGAGCTCCAGGGCGGGGCCGCGGGCGCTCCGGCGCTGGGCACGTTCCTGCGCCAGCACTTCGGCGAGGAGCGCGTCACGGAGAAGACGCGCATCCCCACGCTGGCCACGCTCACCGCCGCGCGCCCGACGGACCCCGAGTTCGCGGCGATTGCCCAGCCGGCCGTTCCGGGCACGAACACGTACGGGCAGCAGGTGTCCCGCCCGAGCGGCACGGGCGTGAAGGCGCTGACCACGCTGAACAGGTCCGCGCCGGTGCAGGCCCCCGCGCCGGAGGTCGTGGCGAGCACGCCTCCCACGAAGCCCGCGTCCCGGCGCTGGCTCGCGGGGGTGGTGGGTGGCGTGGGGCTGGTGCTCGCGGGCGCGGCGTTCGTCATCGCGCGGCCGGGTGGTTCGGCTGCGGGTGGCACGCCTCCGGCCCAGGTGCAGCAGGCCGCCGCGCCCGTGGCCAACGGGATTCCTCCAGCGGTGGTGCAGGCCCCGGCGGTCGCGGCCCAGGGTTCTCAGACTCCGGCCACGCCGACGCCCGAGGGGACGGAGGCCCAGGTCCCTGAAGAGGCCACCCCCGGTTCCGTTCCGGGCGGTGACGCGGTGGCGGCGTCCGTGACGGATTCACCCCACGTGGATGAGGGGACGGAGGAGACGCCCACTCGCAAGACGGTGACGAAGCCGGCGGTGAAGGGGCGCGTGTCGCTGGGCATCGAGGACATCCAGCGCGTGGTGTCCAACGGCCGCTCGAAAATCACGGGCTGTTTCGAGCGCTACAAGTCCGACCTGCCGTCGGCCGCGGGCGAGGTGCAGGTGCAGCTCACCATCGTGTCCTCCGGCAAGGTGCGCGCGGGCACGCGCGGCCCGCTGGCGTCCACGGCCGTGGGCCGCTGTCTGGAGACGCAGGCCGAGAACCTGCGCTTCCCGGCGCACCGTGACCAGGAAGTCACCGTGCTGATGCCGTTCTCGTGGAAGGTGACGCAGTAGCCGCTGGTGAGGCGGTTTCCGTCCCGCGCTCAGCGCGTGGGACGGAGCAGGGCCGTCACAGGTCGCGACGGGCGGACAGCGCCTTGGCGAGCGTGGCCTGGTCCGCGAACTCCAGGTCGCCGCCCATGGGCAGGCCCTGGGCGATGCGCGTCACCCTCAGGCCCAGCGGCTTGAGCAGGCGCGTGAGGTAGAGCGCGGTGGCCTCGCCCTCGATGTCCGGGTTGGTGGCGAGGATGATCTCCTCCACCCGGCTGTCGTTGAGGCGCTCCAGCAGTTCCTTGATGCGCAGCTGCTCCGGGCCCACGCCTTCCAGCGGGGACAGCACGCCGTGCAGCACATGGTAGCGGCCCTTGAACTCGCGGGTGCGCTCCAGCGCCATCAGGTCGGAGTAGGTCTCCACGACGCACAGGGCGCGCTCGTCGCGGCGGTTGTCGCGGCAGAAGCCACACAGCTCCGAGTCGGTGAGGGAGAAACAGCGCACGCACAGGTGCACCTTCTCCTTCACCTCGCGGATGGCCTGCGAGAGGTCCACGGCGAACTCGCCCGGCGCCCGCAGGATGTGGAACGCGAGGCGCTGGGCGGTCTTCTCACCAATGCCCGGCAGCTTCGCGAGCTGGGCGACCAGGCGGTTCAGCGGATCGGGGGTCATCCGTCTTTAATTAATGCCGGGGATCTTCACGCCGCCGGAGATCTTCGCCAGCTCCGCGTTCATGTGCTGACGGCTGTTCGCCAGGGCAGCGTTCACGGCGGCGGTGATGAGGTCCTCGAGCATCCCGGGGTCGTTGGGGTCGATGGCGCTCTTGTCGATCTTGATGCTGCGGATCTCCTGCACGCAGTTGGCGACGACCGTCACGCGGCCCTCGCCGGACTTCGCCTCGACGGTCTCGTCCGCCAGCTGCTTCTTCCGCTCCTCGATCTTCTCGGTGAGCTTGTTCGCCTGCCGGATGAAGTAGTTCAGGTCGATGCCGGGCATGTGCTTCCTCGGTCCCCGGCCGTGGGAGCGCGCGCCGTCATGGCGCCGCTCGGAGCAGGGACGTTGCCGCGCACCCTAGCGGGGCCGCGCGGCGTTGTCAGTCGTCAGGAGCGGCGGGGACGTCCGGGAGGTTGGCCGGTGGCCGCTCGGGCTCGTAGACCTGGATGTGCTCGATTTCGCCGCCCAGCATCTTGAGGATGGAGCGCACGGCGGCGTGGGAGCGCACCTTGCCCTCGGTGCTCTTCTCGTGGGTGGCGCGGCTCTGGGTGTCCTGCTCGGAGAGGCTCAGCCCCATGCCGCCCGGGAGGACGTCCTGGGTCTGGGGCACGTCCATGATGGTGAGCTTCACGGCCCGGCCGAAGTGCGAGGCCAGCGCCGCATCCACTGCGGCCTTGCCCGCGGGGGCCGTCACGGCGGCCTTGTGGAAGGCGGCGGAGGGCGGATAGCCCAGGACGATTTCGCCCGCCTTCATGGACTGGAGGCGGCCGTTGGCGAGCGCCGTACCGTGGCGCACGGACGCGGCCTTCACGGTCTCCACGGCGGCGCGCCAGCGCTCGGGCAGGGAGCGGTTGGGGTTGTCGCGGCTGGTGGCGACGGGCGCCATCGCGGGCGGTGGTTCGGGCTCCGGAGGCTCCGGTTCAGCGGGGGCGGCTTCCGCGACGGGGATGCACTCACCGGAGGCACAGCCTTCGGCGGAGCCTTCTTCCGGGAACATGCGCTCGTCCACGTCCTCGTCGCCGAGCGACGGAGGTTCGGGCGGAGCCACGGGCTCCGGCTTGCGCATGTTGGTGATGCGTACGGTGGGCCCGGCTTCGGGCGCGCGAGCGGCGGGCGTGGGCTCCGGCACTGGAGCCGGGGGCTGGGCGCCGCCGTTGCGGAGGAAGGAGAGGGGACGGGCCGCGGACGGGGGCAGGTCGTCCATCACGACGGCCGGAGCCGGAGGGGACTCCATCGCAGGGGCCGCGCCGCCGCCATTGCGGAGGAACGACAGCGGACGCGCGGCGGAGGGCGACAGGTCGTCCATCACCACCGGCGCGGGAGGCACGGCGGCGGGCGTCGGAACGGGGGCACCCGCGGCGCCACCATTGCGCAGGAAGGAGAGAGGACGGGCCGCGGAGGGGGACAGGCCCTCCATGAGCACGGCGGGAGGCGTCCGCGTGGCCACGGCGGAAGCACCGGCCTGGGGCGGCTCCACTGCACGCGTGACGACCGTGGGCGGTGCGCCGTCGTGCGCCGTGGGTGCGCCGCGAGCCTCGAAGGACTGGGGCGCGGGAGTCGTCCGGGCGGCTGCGTCTTGAGCGCCGAAGGGACGAGGACTGGCGCCTGCGTAGGCCGCGGGACCCTGGGCCTCGCGCGAATGTCCGTTGGCGGCCGGGTGGACCGCTGGGCCTGCTGCGTCGAAGGTGCGAACGGTGGCGCCCGCGTGGGTGGACGGACCCTGCGCATCCGTCATGCGCGGCGAAGCGCCGGTGAGTGCGGATCCAGCCTGTGGCTCGAAGGGACGAGACGGCGCTCCCGCGTGCGCGGACGGGACCTGCGCATCGACCGGATGAGACGGCGCTCCCGCGTGCGCGGACGGGACCTGCGCATCGACCGGACGTGACGTCGCCCCTGTGTGCGCGGAGGGGCTCCGTACGTCGGCCGTGCGTGGCATGGCCCCCGCGTGCGCGGAGGGGCTCTGAACGTCGGCCGTGCGTGGCATGCCCCCCGCGTGCGCGGAAGCCCCCTGCGCTTCGACAGGGCGCGGAGCTACCGCTACGGGGGCCGACGCGCGGACTTCAGTCTGGACCTCAGACGCGAAAGTTCGCGGGACCGGAGCGACCTCCCGGCGCTCCGGACGTGTTCTTCGCGGCGCCTTCCGCGCCAAGTCCCGCGGACAGCCGCTCCACGCGGGCCAGCAGGTCGGGAATCGAACCGGCCGGGGACAGCTGGATGGCCTTGAGCAGCGCCATCTCCAGCGCCAGCCGGGGCTGCGCCGCTCGTGACACGTCCCAGATGCAGCCGTGCACGATGTCGAACAGCCGGGACAGCTGCGCGGTGTCCGCCTCCTTCGCGAGCGCCAGGAGCGCCTTCTGCTCGGACTCGGCCAGCTCCGCGGGCGCTTCGCCCAGCGACTTCGTCACGAAGAGGTGACGCAGCTGCAGCGCCAGCTCCTCCGCCAGCCGCTTCAGGTCCAGGCCCCGGTTGAACACCTCGTCCACGCGGCCCAGCACGCGCTTCGCGTCCTTGCGGACCAGTGCCTCCGCGAAGTCCTGCACCACCGTGCGGTCGATGGCGCCCATCGCCTCCGCGACGGCCTCGTCCGTGGGGTTGGGACCGCACGACGCCAGGATCTGGTCCAGGAGGCTCAGCGCGTCGCGCATGCCGCCTTCGGACTGGCGCACCACCAGCGACAGCGACTGCTCGGAGATGCCCGCGCCTTCCGCCTGGCAGATCTCCTTCAGGCGCTGGAGCATCCGCGCCGCGGAGATGCGCCGGAAGTTGTGCCGCTGGCAGCGCGACAGGATGGTGTCCGGGAGCTTGTGCGCCTCCGTCGTCGCGAAGATGAACTTCACGTGACCGGGCGGCTCCTCCAGCGTCTTCAGGAGCGCGTTGAACGCCGCCCCCGAGAGCATGTGGACTTCGTCGATGATGTAGATCTTGTGGCGGTCGCGCTGCGGCAGGTACTTCGCGTTCTCGCGAATCTCGCGCACGTTCTCGACGCCGTTGTTGGACGCACCGTCGATCTCCGCCACGTCCACGCTGGTGCCGGCGGTGATTTCCGTGCACGCCCGGCAGGTGCCACACGGGGTCGCCGTGGGCCCCTGCTCACAGTTGAGGGCCTTGGCGAGCAGGCGGGCGGCCGTCGTCTTGCCCACCCCGCGAGGGCCACAGAACAGGTACGCATGCGCGACCCGGTCCATCTTGATGGCATTCCCGATGGTCCGGACCACGTGCTCCTGGCCGGTCATGTCATCGAACTTCTGCGGGCGCCATTTACGGGCGAGGACGAGGTAGCTCATGGGGACAGTCATCTAAACACGGCGGGCCGAATGATCCATGGAACGTCCATTCCGCCCGCCGTGAACCGCACTCCCTGTCAGCGTCCGAGCGCCTGTAGCACCACGTTGGCCGCGTTGTGCCCCGCCGCCCCGATGACGCTGCCCGCCGGGTGGCAGCCCGCGCTGCAGAAGTAGAGCCCCTGCACCGGCGTCTCATAGGGCAACCGGTCGGTGAACCCGCGCTTGTTGTCCACATGATGGATGTGGCCGCGGGTGATGCCGAAGTGGGACTCAATCTTGGGCGGCGTGAGCGCGAAGTACTCCTGCACCAGGTCGCTGGTGCCGGGCGCGAAGCGGTCGCAGATGGACAGCAGGTGCTTCACGTACCGCGCCTCCTCCTTCTCCCAGGTGGTGCCCTCCAGCTTCTCCGGCACCCACTCCACGAAGAGGGCGGAGTTGTGGTGCCCTTCCGCGTCCTTCAGGGTCGGGTCCACCGTGGTGTGCACGTACCACTCGATGGAGGGGAACTCCGCCAGCCGCCCCGCCTTCGCCTCCTTGTAGCCGTGCGCCAGCGCCCCCAGCACGTCGTCCTCCTGGGGCAGCAGGTGGATGGTGGGCCCGAACTGGCCCCGGTCCTCCGGCAGGCAGGTGAAGGTGGGCAGCGACTTGAGGCACAGGTTCACCTTCAGCGTGGTGCCCGGAGCGGACAGCCCGTCCACCTTGCGGCGGTAGGCCTCCGGCAGCGCCGCGGTGTCCACCAGCTTCAGCGTGCGGAAGGGATCCGCGTTGGAGACGACGACCTTCGCGGACAGCTCCTCTCCGCCCTCCAGCACCACGCCCTTCACCACGCCGCCGTCCACGCGCACCGACGCCACCTTCGCGTTCGTGCGCAGCTGGGCGCCGTGCTTGCGCGCCAGCGCCGCGATGCGCTGGGTGACGGTGCCCATGCCGCCTTCGACAATCATCCACGTGCCGCCGCTGCCCGGCAGCCGGCAGAGGTTGTGCACCAGCAGGTTCATGCCCGTGCCCGGCGTGTCGTAGCCGCCGTCCAGGCCGGAGAACGCGTCGGTGACGGCATACATCGCCTTCACGAAGTCGGACTTGTAGCCGAAGCGCTCCAGGTACTCGCGCGCCGTGCCGCGACACAGCCGGATGAAGTGCTGGCGCAGGGCAGGGCGCACGTAGCGCTCCGCCGTCTCCTCCAGCGACAGGGGCGGCAGGAGCCACGCGGGCGCCAGGTCCTCGCGCAGCGCTCCCAGCTCCGCGTTCATCGCGACGTGGGCGTTCCAGTCCGCCTCGGAGAAGAACTCGCGGAACTGCCGCTCCAGCTCCCGCTCATCCGAGCCGAAGAGCAGGTAGCGCTTGTCCATCGTGGGCAGGAAGTAGTGTGGGTCGCGGCGCTTGAGGGGCAGCTCCAACTGGAGCTCCTGGAGCAGCTCCGGCGGCATCAGCCCCAGGAGGTACGCGCCCGTGGAGACGCCCAGCTTCGGGGCGGTGCGGAACGGGTACTCCGTCTTGCACGCGCCGCCCACCTGGTCCTTCTCCTCCAGCACGGTGACCGACAGGCCCCGGCGCGCGAGCATCGCCGCCGCGACAAGTCCGTTGTGGCCCGCGCCCACCACGATGACGTCTGGCATGGTCTTCCTCCTTGGGGGAAAAGGCCGTTCCTACCCGAGCCGCGGCCTCCCCGACAAACACCGCGCGTCTTGCGCTGGACGTCGGGTCCAGAAAG
>NZ_RAVW01000223.1 GCF_003611585.1 Corallococcus exercitus
CTTCCCGCCGTCGCCCCGCCGCCCCGTGAGCACCGAGGGCCCGCTGCGAGTCATGTTGCTGGAGAACATCCACGCCTCGGCCCAGGAGATGCTGAAGGCGGAGGGCTTCGAGGTGGAGCGGCTGTCCGCGGCGCTCAAGCCGGAGGAGCTGGCGGAGCGGCTCAAGGGCGTGCACCTCTTGGGCATCCGCAGCAAGACGACGGTGCCGGAGGAGGCGCTGAAGTACGCGGACGACCTGCTGGCGATTGGCGCCTTCTGCATCGGCACCAACCAGGTGGATCTGCTCGCCTCCAGCGTGCACGGCGTGCCGGTGTTCAACGCGCCGTTCAGCAACACGCGCAGCGTGGCGGAGATGGTGCTGGCGGAGGTGGTGGTGCTGACGCGCCAGCTCTTCGACCGCAGCCGGGAGGTGCACGCGGGGCAGTGGCGCAAGGTGGCCACGGGCAGCCACGAGGTGCGCGGCAAGACGCTGGGCATCATCGGCTACGGGCACATCGGCTCGCAGCTGGGCGTGCTGGCGGAGTCCCTGGGCATGCGCGTCCTCTACTACGACGTGATGACGAAGCTGCCCCTGGGCAACTCGCGGTCGGTGCCCACGCTGAACGCGCTGCTGGCGGAGTCTGACTTCGTGACGCTGCACGTGCCGGCGATGGCGTCCACGCACCTGATGATTGGCGCGGAGCAGCTGGCGGCGATGAAGCCGGGCGCATGCCTCATCAACGCCAGCCGCGGCACGGTGGTGGACATCCCGGCGCTGGCGCGGGCGCTGCGCTCCAAGCACCTGGGCGGCGCGGCGGTGGACGTGTACCCGGAGGAGCCGGAGGGCAACTCGGACGGCTTCGTGACGGAGCTGCAGGGGATTCCCAACGTGGTGCTGACGCCGCACATCGGCGGCTCCACGGAGGAGGCGCAGGCGTCCATTGGCAAGGAGGTGGCCACGTCGCTGCTCAAGTTCGTGAAGGGCGGCGCGACGACGGGCGCGGTGAACTTCCCCAACGTGGAGGCGCCCATCAACCCGGGCACCCACCGCATCATCAACGTGCACCGCAACACACCGGGCGTGCTCCGCGACATCAACCGCATCGTGTCCGACCTGAACGCCAACATCCACGCGCAGGTGCTGAGCACGGACGCCAACGTGGGCTACTTGGTGATGGACCTGGACCAGGACGTGTCCCGCCAGGTGTGCGAGGCCATCGCCGGGCTGGAGACGGACATCAAGACGCGCATCGTGTCCTGACGGCGCTGGCGGGCCCTTTCCCGTCGCGGAGGAAAAGGGCCCGCGGGCCGTCGCTAGTTCTGCACGGTGAAGCGGATGACCAGGGGGATACCGCCCAGACCGGAGGCGTTGGTCCCGCTGTAGGGGCTGGCGCGCAGCGCGTGGGTGCCCACCGTGGCGGGCAGGGTCACCTGGTAGGGCGCGCCGTTGTCCGCGGAGACGGTGGTGTCCAGGTTGAAGCGGACGCTGCCCACGACCGGTTCATAGGTGGTGGCCTGGATGACGGGCTGGGTGACGCCCAGGGCCGCCAGGTCGCTCAAGTCGATGACCCGGCCGTTCTCCAGCGGCGCGAACCCGGGCACGGGCTGCCCGGTGGCCGCGTCGACGAGCGAGAAGGACTCCACCGCCGTCACCACGCTGGGAAGGACAGGGGCGGTCGCGGAGATGGTGAGCGTGTCGCCAGAGAAGGTCCGGACCTCGAAGCCCGGGAACTGCTCGTGGTATGTGCGCACCAGGTCCTGCAGCGTGCGCAGGGCGACGAGTTCCCCCAGGCGCACCGCGCTGTCGTGGTCGCTGCGCCAGTGCACGCCCGCGAAGAGCCGGGCCACGCCGATGTTGGAGGCCAGCTTGTCCAGCTCGTCGAACATCATCAGCGTGCCGCTATAGGGCTGCAGGGCGTCCCCACCCACGCTGACCACCTGGGGATTGCGCACCGGGAAGTCCTTGTAGAACGCCTTGAGCATCGTCACGCCCGCCCCGATATAGGCGGAGTGGCCCGAGCCATACGCGGGATGAAGTGGCGCACCTTCAGGAAAAGCCTGGGGCAGGAGATAGGTTCCCCCTCCACCAATGCCACGCCGGGAGTTGGTCTTGTTGTTCTCGCTGAATACCTGCGCGAGCACCGGAGACAACAGCAGCTCCGTGTTGATGGGATAGACCTGGCGCCCGGCGAAGTAGTTGTCCACGTGACCGCCAAACTCCTCCGGGCGCAGCCTACGGTGGACCAGCCATTTCTGGTACCAGCCCGCCCGCAGCGCGGTGTTCGTGACCAGCGCTGCGATGGACTGCCCATCGGAGTTGCCCAGCGTGATGAAGGCCTCCTGCTTGTTATAGGCGAGGTAGGGATTCAAGGCATCGCTGGCCAGCGAGGAACTCTTGGGGTCCGGATCATACGTCCCGTTGGGCTGGAAATCGCCCTGGCGCGCAATCAGCAGCGCGGCGCTCAGGGTCGCCTGGATGGGATAGTCGTTGTGGACGTATTCAGCCAGGGCACGGGCATTGGCAATATAATCTCGACCGGTGGCGGACTTGTAATCGTCCTCCCTGTCGATGAGGCCCCCGTTGAGGGTAGGAACCTGGCCGTTCTGGATGCTCAACCACTCGGCATATTGGGTCATGCGATCATCCCCCGAGCGACGCTGGAGGAATTCCTGCTCCAGGAGCTGATAGCCCACCGGCTCCCCCAGGGATGAGCTGAAGGGCCCTGAGCTGTAGGGAATGGGCTTGATGAGGAACTGAGAGATGAAGGGGCCGACGAGGGCCGGAGCCGAATCCATCCGGAAGATGACGTTGGGGGTGACAGTCGCCGCGTCTGTTTTCGCGCCCCGGTATTGCCGCAGCGTACTGAGCCGCTGGGCCGCCGTGGCGACGAGCGCCGTCGAGCTGTATTGATTGAAGTCCACGTCGCGCACGAGCGACATCCAGTACAGTTCCTCCATCTCATCCGCGGTCTCGACGCTGGCGTATTCGGGTGCGGGACGGACCGCCAGGGCCTGTGGGTCCGGTCCCACCAGCGTGAAGGAGTACGCCGCCTGGGGGTTGACCAGCTTGCGCGGTCCTCCGAGGGGGATGTTCTCGAAGTCCGCCGACTGCCCGGAGAGGAGCGCATTCAGCAGTGCCTGGTACGCGGTGGGGTCCACGGTGCCAATCGCGTTGTGTGGCAATCCCTTGGTGTAGCTGGCGAAGTGGGTGGGGTAGCGCTGCTCGTCTCCATTGTTCGGATGGGAAGGCAGCGGCTGGTTGCGCTGGAAGTCCGCGGCCTCGATGCGGATCTGCCGTGCGAGGTCCGCGCGTTGGGCATTGCCCACCGGGACCTGTGCCATTGCCACGGCAGAAGACAACAACAACCCAAACGCCAGCGGGAGGGTGAATCGCTGCATTGTCATGGGGAGCCTGTCGGGTCAGAACTGGACGGCCGCGCGTCGGGACGAAGCGCATCAACTCATACGCCGAGCCATTGAAACCCTTCGCCCCACGTAAGCCTTTTCGCGGGGCGGGATGTGACAAGGAAGACAATCCCTACCACTTCCGACCCTTGAACCATCCTGCGCACGACAATGCCTTGCACACGCCACAAGGCATTGGAGGCGGCCCGGGGCCTAAAACAAAGACTTCTCAGACATCCAGGATTTTCCCCGGATTGAGGATGCCCGCGGGGTCCAGCGCGCGCTTGAGGGTGCGGAGCAATTCCAGCTCCCCGGGCGCGCGCGTGTAGTCCAGGTAGTCCTTCTTGAGCAGGCCGATGCCGTGCTCGGCGGAGATGCTGCCGCCGTGCTTGCGCACGAGGTCGAACATGGCGTGGTCGGACTGCTTGGCGTGGGCGAAGAAGTCCGCCTTCTCCACCGCGTCCGGCTTCATCACGTTGACGTGCAGGTTGCCGTCGCCGATGTGGCCGAAGAGGCAGATCTCCCAGCCCGGGTAGCGGCTGGCGAAGACGGCATCCAGCTCCGCGCAGAACGCCTCCAGGTTCGCCACCGGCAGGGAGATGTCGTTCTTGTGCAGCACGCCCGTGGCGGAGAGGCTCTCGCTGATGGACTCGCGCAAGGACCACAGCTCCTGCGCCTGCGCCGCGCCCTGCGCCTGGGTGCCGTCGGTGACGAGCCCGCGCTCGAAGAGGGAAGCCAGCCACGCCTCCACCGCCGCCGGGTCGCCGCCCTCGGACTCCAGGAGGACGTAGCAGCCGCTGGGCGCTTCGAAGGGCGAGCGCAGCTTGCGGTGGCGCTGCACGCGGGCCAGGCACTTGTCGGTGAAGAACTCGTAGGCGGACAGCACCAGCGGCGCCTGGCGCGCGTCGCGGAACAGCCGCAGCACGGCGGCCACGTCCGGCACCGCGAAGAGGAACACGTCCTGCTTGCCCGGCAGCCGCGTCAGCTTGAGCGTGGCCTCCGTGATGATGCCCAGCGTGCCCTCGCTGCCGATGAAGAGCTGGCGCAGGTCCACCCCGGTGTTGTTCTTCTCCAGCGCGCCGTTGAGCTCCAGCACCTGCCCCTGCGCCGTCACCACCTGCAAGCCCAGCACCCACTGCCGGGTGAGGCCGTAGCGGATGACCTTCACGCCGCCCGCGTTGGTGGCGATGTTGCCGCCCACCGTGCTGCTGCCCTTGGAGGCGAAGTCCACCGGCCACGTGAGCCCGTGCGGCGCGCAGTGCTGGTGCACGGCCTCCGTGACCGCGCCGGCCTGCACACGCACCGTGTTGCCCAAGAGGTCCACGGGCTCCATGCGGTTCATCCGCTTGAGCGACAGCACCACCTCGCCATGCATGGCCACCGCCCCGCCCGCCAGGCCCGTACGTCCGCCGGAGGGCACCACCGCGACGCGGTGCTGGTGGCAGAGCGCCATGAAGCGGGCGACCTCCTCCGTGCCGCGGGGGAAGGCCACCGCGCCCGGCGCCGGGGCGTACACGCGCGTCCAGTCGCGGCCGTACTCCTGGAGCTCCGCGGGCTCCCGGGTCAGGAAGTCGGAGGGGAAGGACTCGGCGATGGCGCGGAGGAAGTCGGCGGGCAGCGCGGCGGTGGACATGGGTCCAAGGCGTATTGCAGCCCCTGGGGCATGACAAGCCCGGTGGTACCCGGGCGCATGGCTCCTGACGCACGCCGCGCCGGGCCGTGGAGGGAGCGGACGGCCGCCGGCGCCAGGCGTCCATGTGCGGGACCCGTACGGGAAACAAGCCAAGGAATCTGGCGCCCTCCGTATAGGGCTGGACGCCGCGTTCCCGTCGCGGCCATGCCCTTCCAAGGAACACCCCATGTCGTCGCTCCGCGCACTCGCCCTGCTGACCGCCCTGACCCTTGCCCCGGCTTCAGCCATGGCTGCTCCGGAGGAGTCCGTCGCGGGTGTGACCTACGTCTTCACGGCCGTGGATGCCTACACGGCAGGTGCGGGCCATCTCGTCATCACTGGCGTCCTTCAGGGGGAGAGCACGCCCCGCACCATCTTCTTCGACGCCCCGGCGTACGACGGCTCGGAGGCGAACCGGTGTGACCGGCTGGCCCTGCTCGCCATGACCCGGCCCGGACGCTTCCACTTCAGCTGGTTCAAGGAATACCCCGGCGCCTATCCGACCTGCACGCTGACCCGTCAGTAGCCCCGGGCCCCTTCCATGGACACGCGGGTGCGCATGATGCGGGCGTGGGTGTGGCTTGCCCTGGGACTCCAGCTGGGCTGCGGTGGTGGCGGCGTGGGACCCCGGGACCTGGACGGCGACGGCCATCCGGCGGAGCTGGACTGCGATGACGCGAACCCCACCGTGTGGCGGTCCGTCACGGGCTACACGGACTCGGACGGAGACGGCTTCGGCGAGGGGAGTTCCTCCGTCACCTGCGTGGGAGGCACGACGAAGGGCTGGGCATGGGAGGGAGGCGACTGCGCGCCCCTGGACGCCACCCGCTGGCGTTCCGCGCCGGGCCTCTACCCGGACGCGGACGGAGACGGGGCCACGGGCAAGGGTCCGGTGACCGGCTGCGTGGGGACCACGCTCGCGGGCTACCAGGAGCAGCCGGCGGATCCGGATTGCGATGACGGGGACGCGGCGGTGTCCGCCCTGTCGCTGGCGTGGCCGGACACGGACCAGGACGGCGTGGGCGCCGGAATGGCCATCGCGTGGTGCCCGAGCCCCGGGCGCCAGCCTCCCAAGGGATACGTGCTCACCTCGGGTGACTGTGCGCCGGGGGACACCCGCTTCTGGCAGCGGCTGCCCTTCACGCACCGGGACGAGGACGGGGACGGCTTCGCCGTGGCACAGGCAGGCACGGTGTGCTCGGGCGAGCACCTGCCCGCGGGCTACGACACCGTGT
Organism: Corallococcus exercitus; assembly: GCF_003611585.1. Taxonomy (GTDB): domain Bacteria; phylum Myxococcota; class Myxococcia; order Myxococcales; family Myxococcaceae; genus Corallococcus; species Corallococcus exercitus. Next base: position 6,292 of record NZ_RAVW01000223.1, read on the forward strand.
CGCCCTCGGAAGACTGCGATGACCGCAACGCCAACCGCACGGTCCGGGTCGAGCGCTGGTTGGATCCGGACGGGGACGGCTACGGCGACGGAGCGCCGGTGCTCCGCTGCGTGGGCCCGGCGGAGTCGCGGCCGGGAGAGACGTTCCGGGGCGGGGACTGCGCGCCGGGAGATGGCACCCGCTGGCAGCCCCTGTCCTACGCCTCGCGGGACGGCGACGGCGACGGCCACCTGTCCCCGGCAACGGGCCAGGTGTGCAGCGGCTTCTGGCTGCCCCAGGGTTACTCCCAGGCGGTGCGGAATGACGATTGCGACGACGGGAACGTGGCCCTGTTCCGCACCTGGAGCGTCCACGCGGACGCGGATGGGGACGGGGTGGGCTCCGGCCCGGCGTCCACCTTCTGTGGCACGGCGACCGTGCCCACGGGTTACTCCCAGCAGGCCACGGACTGCGCGCCCCAGGACGCCACCCTGTGGCGGATGCTGGCCTTCACCCACCGCGACGCCGACGGCGACACGTACACCGTGGCCCAGAGCGGCGAGCTGTGCGCGGGCTCCAACCTGCCCGCGGGCTACGCCACGCAGCGGCTGTCGGGCGAGGACTGCGACGACACGAACGCCACCGCCTTCCGGAATGTGACGGCCTACGCGGACACGGACGGAGACGGCGTGGGCGCGGGAGCGTCAACGCTCCTGTGCACCAGCGGGCAGGTCCCCAGCCCCTGGTCCGCCAGTGGCACGGACTGCGACGCGCAGGACGCGACGCGCTGGCAGAACCTGTCCGCCGCCCACGCGGACCGGGACGAGGACGGCTTCACCGCGCCCATCCCCGCCCAGGTCATGTGCACGGGGAAGTCACTGCCCCTGCCCTACTTCCTCAAGGCCGTGGGCAACGACTGCGACGACGCGGACGCGGGCCGCTATCGCTGGACCTACATCTACCGCGACCAGGATGCCGACGGCGTCGGGGCCACGCCCCGGCAGATGACGTGCCTGGGCCCGGCGGTGCTCGCTGGCTGGTCGATGTACGGGGACGACGCGGATGACGGAAACGCCGCCGTCCAGACGGATGAGGCCGCCGAGGAGGAGCTGAGCCTCATCCTGGACCTGTGAGCCCCTGACCGTCGGACACGACTGCCGCACGAACCTGTCCGACTGTCGGACAGGTTTGGACCGCGCCGGGCGGGAGGCTCAGCCCTGGAGGAACGCCAGCAGGTCCTTGTTGATGACGTCCTTGTTCACCGAGCACATGCCGTGGCTGAAGCCCGGGTACACCTGGAGCTTCGCGCCCTTCACGAGCGTGGACGTGATGCGCGCCGCGCCGTCGACGGGGACGATCTGATCGTCGTCTCCGTGCATCACCAGCGTGGGCACGTCGAAGCGGGCCAGGTCCGCGCGGAAGTCCGTCTCGGAGAAGGCCTTCACGCAGTCGTACTCGGCCTTCAGTCCGCCCATCACGCCCTGGAGGCGGAAGCTCTCTCGCAGCCCCTCCGACACCTGCGCGCCCGGCCGGTTGAAGCCGTAGAACGCCAGGCTCAGCTCCTTGAAGAAGCTGGAGCGGTCCCCTCGCACGCCCGCGCGGATGTCGTCGAAGACCTTCATGGGCAGGCCGTTGGGGTGCCAGTCCGTCTTGAGCATGATGGGCGGCACCGCGCCGATGAGCACCGCCTTCGCCACGCGCCCGGTGCCATGGCGCCCGATGTAGCGCGCCACTTCCCCTCCGCCCGTGGAGTGGCCGACGTGGACCGCCTTGCGCAGGTCCAGCGCGGACGTCAGCTCCGCGAGGTCATCCGCATACGTGTCCATGTCGTGGCCGTCCCACGGCTGCGACGAACGCCCGTGTCCCCGCCGGTCATGGGCGATGGTCCGATATCCGCGCTCGGACAGGAACAGCATCTGGTCCTCGAAGGCATCGGACGTGAGCGGCCAGCCGTGGGAGAAGACGACGGGCTGTCCCTGCCTGGGCCCCCAATCCTTGAAGTAGAGCTGGGTGCCGTCCCGCGTGGTGAGGAAGCTGCCTGAAATCCGCCCCGTGCGCGGGGAGCCTGTCTGGGTTTCGCTCGTCATGGCGCGACAGTGCGCATCGCCCTCGGGGCCGGTGATTGCCCCTGGGGGTCGGGGCAACGTGCGCGCTTCAGTGCGAGCCACCGCCTCCGCGGCTCGTGGCGCACGCGGACAATCCGATGCGGGCCCTGGGTGCTCATGAAACGACAAGCGGCCCGGGCAGGGGTGCCCGGGCCGCCAGGTGTCTTCAGCCGCTGACCGCGGGAGCCGCCGCTACGGGTGGCTGGCCGGGTTCGCGGGGTGGGTGCCCGCGGCCCGTTCGTCCCCGTCGAGGAAGCCGTCCAGGTCCCGGTCGATGCCCACGCGCTGGCCGGAGCCCAGGGGCGCGCAGGTGTACGTCAGCACGCCGTGGTTCGTGGCGACGCCCGAGCGCAGCGACGCGGACGGCACCAGCGGCAGCGCCGCGCGGTCCGCCTTGAACTGCCCGCTGCCCAGGTAGCGGAAGCCCATCTCGGACGTGCCCGCGCGGCCCTTGGCCACGAGGTCGCACTCCCCCGCGTCCGCGCGCGCCATCAGCAGGTCGATGCGCGAGCCCACCACCGCCGCGTTGGTCGCGGTGAGCGTCACCTGCTGTCCGACGATGGGTGCCAGGTTGGTCTCGAAGGCGAACATGTATTCCTCCATGTCCTTCTTCGCCTGGAAGCCCGCGGGCGTGTCCGGGATGCCCACCTGGTTGAAGATGGGGTGGAAGTCGAAGCCGCTGTTGAAGAGGAACAGCGTGGGGATGGCGCCGTCGCTGTTGAAGCCCGTGCCGCGCACCTGGTCTCCCAGGAACGGATCCACCGGCGTGTTGCCGAAGGGGAAGCCGGCGCCGAACATGCCGACCTTCTGGTACATGTTCCGCAGGTGCGGGACCTTGGGGAACAGCGGCTCCGCGTCGAAGGAGCTGCGGCCGTCCGTGCCGAAGAAGCCCTTGAAGGGGCCTTCGCCCGGGTTCGCGTTCACGTCCACGCGGTGGCAGGACTCGCACGAGCCCTGGAAGAAGCTCGTGGTGTTCGTGAAGAAGTCCTTGCCCGCCTGCTGCGAGGCCGTGAGCGAGTTGTCCAGCTTGCGGATGGGGTTGGGCGGGTAGACGACCTGGAGGATGAAGTCGGAGAACTTCTGCATCTCCGTCTCCGTGAGCTGCGAGCTGCGGCCCAGCAGGTCCTTGAACGCGGGGTTGAACTGCTTGAAGGCCGCGACCTCGTCGAAGGTGCCGCTGTTGGGCTGCACGCTGGGCGCGCTGTCGCCGCCGGTGCGGTCCCCGCGCCAGTGCATGGGGCCCTGGTTGGCCATGCCGCGCAGGCTCTGCGTGGACAGGGGGCCCTTCATCGGGTGGAACGCCGTGTCCTGGCCGAAGGTGGGGTCCGTGCCGAACTCCGGCAGCACCGGCACGATGGGGTTGTAGCTCGTCTTCACGTCACCGTCCGGGTTGCCCAGGTCCCAGGTGGTGCTGTCGAAGTCACCGAAGATGTGGCAGCTGCCGCAGGACGAGTCGCCGTGGCTGGAGCTGGTGCGCGCGTCGTAGAGGAACGGGCGGCCCTGCACCACGCTCGCGGGCTCCGGGTTGAACATGGGCAGGTGCGCCACCTCCGTCTTCGTCGCGGTGTCGACGACGGAGAGCGCGTTGTCGAAGCGGGTGAGCACGTACAGGCGCCCCCGGGCCTCGTCCAGCACCAGGCCGGTGGGGCCACCACCCGTGAGCGCGACCTGGTTCGCCGTGCTGGGGGTGAAGGTGCCGGACTCCAGCTGCGACGTCGCGTACACGCCGAGCTTCGACGAGCCGAACGCGGCGACGTACAGCGTGGCGCCGTCGGACGTCACCGCCATGCCCGTGGGCTGCGCGAGGCTCTTCTCGCTCTCCGCGTTGGGCGTGGGCGCGCAGCAGGCCGCGTAGTTGATGTGCGTGTTGAGGTGGCGGGGCGTGACGGTGGGCGCGCTGGCGTTGCCCAGCACGGTGATGCGGCTCTCGTGCAGGTGGCCGCGCAGGCTCTGGCCCGTCAGGGTGCCGGGGCCCTCGAAGCGCAGGTCGTTGCGCGCTTCGGTGTTGCTCACGTAGACCTTCCCGCTCACCGGGTTGACGGCCATGTTGAACAGGATGGTGCCCACGCCCGCGTAGGTGCCCGCGGCGCCGGACACCTGCACGGGCGGGTTGGCGGTGGCGGAGATGGCGAACACGTCCTTGTCCGGCAGGGTGAAGCGCAGGGAGTCCGTCCACGGCCGGTTGAGGACGTCCAACCAGTCCTGGCCGTTGTACTTCACGATGACGGAGACCTCCGGGGCGGGGATGCCCTGGTGGTTGACGTTGGGGCCGGGGACGCCGCCCACGGACTCGCCGCCGTTGGGCACCAGGCTCTCGTGGACCACGGAGGTGCGGTTGCCGGAGTGGAACGCTGCCGCGTACACGCGGCTGCCGTCCGGCGTGGCCGCCAGCGCGCGCGGCGTGTCGCCAAAGAGGCTCAGGCGGGTGAGCGGCGTGCCGCCCAGCGTCGTCCCCAGGTTCTCCGAGTCGAACACCCAGACGTCCGCGCGGCCGATGCCCGGCGTGGTGAGCTGCGGATCAAACCCGGTGTTCTGTCCGCGGTGCGCGGCGGTGATGAACGCGCGCTTCTTGCCGTTGCCCGCGAAGACGATGTCGCGGGGCTCGTCGCCCACGAGCAGCGTCCGCGTCACGCTGCCGCCCTGCCCGTTCGCGTCCACGCGCACGATGCTGACACTGTCCGACAGGTGGTTGACCACCCAGACCTCGTCGTTGGTGCGCGCGGCGACGGCCACGGGCTCCAGGCCCACGGGCACGGAGCCTTTGTGGGTGAGGCCGGTGGCGGCGACCTGGAAGATCTCCAACCGGTTGTCAGGCGTGTTGACGGCGTAGAGCCACTGGCCGTTGGGCGACAGGGCCAGGGGGCGGACCTGGCCACTTTCAAAGACGGTGAAGTGCTGCGCGTGTGACGTGCGGCCGTAGGCGAGGCCCAACAGCAGCATCGCCGCGGACGCGGTGCGCGTGAAGACACGGCGCACCACCGGGTGTCTGGCTTTCATGATGTCTCTCGGGGAAGGAGGCCTGGGGGCCCTCTTCAACTGTAGGTGTGGCGTCTGACACGGGGGAACGGCCCTCTCTGTGTACGCAGTGAGGGGCGTCGCCTGGTCGGGCCGGCGCTACCGGGGCCAGTCCCGCAGGAGCCGTTCGGCGGCGTCCTGCTGGTTCCACTGCACGCGGCCGGTCAGCGTCATGCGTCCGTGCTCGATGACGATCCTCCGCCACACCGGGGCCCCCGGGACGTAGCGCGCGTTCGCGCGGGCCCAGGCCGCGCCGCCGGTGGCCTCCACCATGCGCATCACGCAGGCGTCGAACTCCGCCTCCGGCAGCCAGCGCAGCGCGTCCAGCACCTGGTCGGACTCGAAGTCGCGCAGCGGCGAAGGCCGGCCGGTGACGGCCCTCAAGGCCTGGGGGCCCTTTCCCTCCGGGATGAAGGAGAGGCCCTGGGGGCCCAGCACGCAGTACCCCTGGCGCTGGCCCAGCTTCGCGGGAAACACCGCCACGCTGTCCAGGCGCACGCCCGCCCGGGCCGCGCCGCGCAGCGGGGGCTGCCGGTGCAGCTCCACGAGCAGGGCGACCGCCGTGGCCCCGCGCACGGAGCGCGCATGGATCCGCCGGTCCCCTTCAATCTTGAGGTCCACGTTCTGTTCCAGCCGGAGGCCGTCGGGGGCGATGGTGCCCAGCCGCACCTCCTGCGGCTCACCGAACACCGGCGCCCAGATGAGCCGCTCGCTGGTGAGCCGGAGCCGGCCCGAGCGCAGCAGCTGTGACCACCCGATGGCCATGATGCCCATGACCACGGAGCCCATCACCCAGAACTCCATCCGCTTGGGCGCGACGAGGAACAGCAGGAAGCCCAGCGCGACCAGGACCCCCAGCGCGAGCGCCAGCCGCGGCGGCAGCTCCTGCCCGCGGGGCCTGGGCACGAGGCTCGGGCCCGACTGCCGCCAGGTGTCGTCCTCGAAGACGAGCACCTCGCCCGGGTTGAGCGCCCAGCGCGCGGGCTGGCGGACCAGCGCATCCAACCGCGTCAGCGCCTCCTCCAGCGACACGTCCTCCGGCGCTACCGTCAGCACGTCCAACCTGCGCCGGGCCAGCCGCGTCAGCCGCTCCCGCCGCGCCGACAGCGCCCGGGCCTCCTTCAACACAGGCGTGGCGTCCGGCCAGCCCTCCAGCTCCGCGCGGCGATGGACGCGCTCCAGCGCCTCCTCCACCGCCTGCGCCTCGGCCACGAGCGCGGGCACCAGCTCCGGACGCCGCACCAGCGCGCGCCGCCATCGCCGGCCGGACAGCACCTTCTCCAGCTCCGCATGCGGACGCCGCGCCGCCGCGAGGACCTCGGCGCGGCCCTCCAGCTGACGCTCGACGTCGTCCACGGTGAGACCTGGAACGCTGGGGCTGGGACGTGACCGCTGGGACATCGCGCCGGCCAGCATAGTCCCTCGCGGCGCGGCCGCTTGGACGCGCACCACGGACTGTGTCCGTCCGTTCCCGCCGCTACTCGACCGTCGGCTCCAGCTCCAGGCGCTCACACTGGCGCAGCATCTCCTCCGCGTCGGCGGGCTCGTCGAGCGAGGACGGCATCGCCTCCGACCAGGGCACGGATGGCGGGGCCGTCGTTCCCAGCGACTCCTTCAGCAGCGTGAGCAGGTTCCTGGCGGGATCCCTGGGAAACGAGGTCACCGCCTGCGAGGACAGCGGTGCGGCGGGCGGAAGCTCCGGCGTCTCCTCCATCGCGGCGGCCTGGAGCAGCATCGCGGGCGAAGGCAGCAGGGCCACCACCGCCAAGGGCTCCGCCGGCAGCAGGTCATCCGGGTCGAACCCGAAGGGCACCCGGGGCGCCGCTCGCAGGGGCACGTCCTCGCGCTCCACCTCCGGCGCGCTCCCCTCCTTCGGGATGCACCGCAGCGAGTTCAGGCGCGGCGTGGGCGCATCCGGGAGCGTCTCCGTGGACGCCACATCCAGGGGCACTGGAGGCAGGGGATCCATGCGGGGCGGCCACAGCGGCACGGGCGCGGGCAGCGCCACCGCGGGCTCGCGCAGGGGCAGCGAGCGCACCCGCGCGCCTCCCAGCCCCGCCGCCATCGCCAGCGCGGCGGAGTGCTCCGCCAGCACCCGCTCCGCCCAGGCCTTCAACCACCGCGCCAGGACCAGCACCCACGCGAGGTGCCGCCGCGCGCGGGGCAGCGTCCCCACGGCCTCGGCTGGCGGTCCCGCGTGCATCGTCACTCCTCCTTCACCGGCATCCGGATGATCAACGGCGCCGTCCCCGTGGCGAGCACCTCCGACTCCACCGCCAGCATCTCGCCCTCCGCGCGCACCTCCAGCCGGCCCAGCGACTCCACCGGCGGCAGGCGGGGGAAGTGGAACTGCCCCTGCGCGTCCGTGCGCGTGCTCAGCCGCAGCTCCGGCAGCGCCACCCACGCGCCGTGGATGGGCACGTCACCGGGCCCCACCACCCGACCCAGCAGGGGGGCCTGCGCGGACGCCCCGCCCACCAATGACAGACATCGCACCTCCGCCAGGGGTTGCTCCTTGCGCACCTGCACCCGCAGGCGGAAGGCGGGACGCGGCACCGACCGCAGGCCCGCCCACAGCGCCGCCGGCACCGGGCTCAGGTCCACCTCCAGCTCCTTGTCGCTCATGGCCGCGAAGACCAGGTCGCCCAGCAGCCGGTGCGCGCGCTCGGGCGTCTCCGCGCCCACCGTCACCAGATAACAGACGGTGAATTGCAGGGCGCCCCGCTTTCCTCCCCGGGTCAGGGGCGCCGGCCCCAGCTCCAGGAGGTAAAGACAGACACCCCGGTCCAGGGACTCACGGTCAGGCACGCCCAGGTAGACAGGCGCTTCCGTGGCAATGCGTCCCACCCACGCCTTCATGCGCAGATCGACTTCGTCGATCATCCTTGGCCCCCCGGTTCCCGGCCCTGAAAGCCACGCCGCCGTGTCCTTGCATCATACGCTCGCATCGCGCGGCATGTCTGGACATCACCCAGGAGATTGAACAGGACGTCAGTGATTTGACAGGCATTGCACGCATTTCCGGGTCTCTTTTGACGACTCCGCGTGTCGGGAACCGGGCAGTCCACCCACCGCGTGTCCCGGCATCCCGGAAAGCCCGTACGGGATTCGCGCGTCCCGCTTCATTTCCCTCGCGCCTTCCGCGAAGAATGGCCGCTGGGCCGGCATTCACCGTGGAACTTTCGTCATGACGATGGACTCCCCTTCCTTGAGACGACGACACCCCTCCCTTCTCTCCTCCGGCATCGCCCTGGGGTGCCTGGCGGTGTTGGGCACCGCCACCCCCGCGCTGGCACAGGACGACGACTCGCCCCGCAGGGTGGGCCTGCTACTGGACGCGGGCGCCCCGCACGGCATCGGCCTGTCCGCGGTGGTGCGCCCCACGAACTGGCTGCGGCTGCACGCGGGCCCCACCACCAACACGCTCAGCATCGGCGTGCGCGGCGGGGTGAGCATCCTGCCGATGGACACCTTCATCGCGCCGTCCATCAACGCGGAGGTCGGGCACTACTTCGGTTCGGAGTACAGCGAGGTGCTGGACTGGCTGGGCCGTGAGCCGAGCGCCACGTCGGAGGCCATCCGCGACGTCACGTACAACTACGTGACGGGCAGCCTGGGCCTGGAGGTGGGCACGAAGAGCCGCTTCAACTTCTTCCTCAACGTGGGCCTGAGCTACGTGGCGCTCACCGTGCCGGACCCCACGCCGCTCATCCAGGACGCGGCCGACGACAACAGCGTCACGTCCGGACCGCTGCACGTGCGCGCCACCATCCCGTCGGTGAAGCTGGGCTTCATCGTCTACTTCTTCTGAGCCAGGAGACCTCTGAACCATGCGAACGCCATCCTTCCGCACCCTCCTGCTCGCCAGCGCCGTCACCCTGCTGGGAACGGGCTGTGATTCGCTCTTCACCCTCGAGGTGGAGGCCGAGCGCATCTGCAAGACCGAGAACGACCTGTCCTTCCCCGCCGCCCCGCCCATCAGCGGCTCCGTGGAGCAGTCCTTCGAGATTCCGCTGGGCGACTTCGCCAGCGCGCTGCCCGAGGACGCCGACGTGGAGACGGAGCTGCGGCTGAAGCTCTTCGACGCCACCGCCAGCACGGACATCAGCGGCATCGAGCGCGCGAGCCTCTCCGTGCGCAAGCCGGGCTCCGCGGAGTACGTGCTGCTGGGCGAGTTCCGGCGCACGGGCACCGGCGGCTCCACCAACAAGCTCCAGCTCACCAGCAGCGGCCCGGTGGACGTGCTGGACCTGGCCAAGCAGGAGCAGCTGGAGTTCCTCTTCCAGGCCACGGGGTCGCCCCCCACGCAGTCCTGGACCGCGGACGTCGAGGTCTGCGTGGGCGCCAAGGCGAGCGCCAACTACTTCGGCCTGCTGTTCTAGCCGCGGAGAGCCCCCGCCCCGGCCTTGAGCCTGGGCGGGTGGCGCTTCCGGCGATGTCCACTGGCGCGGGCCGGAAGTTGGACGGGGACGCTCGGGGCCCTTAAGTGGGGCTGCCTCTTATCCACATCTCCGAGCCCACGAGACATG
>NZ_RAVW01000224.1 GCF_003611585.1 Corallococcus exercitus
GTGCTGGACGCGCTGCCGCTCAACCCCAACGGCAAGGTGGACCGCAAGGCGCTGCCCGCGCCCGTCCTGGAGCGCGCGAGCCCCCGTCCCTACGAAGCCCCCCACACGCCCACGCAGCAGCTGCTCGCGGGCCTCTGGCGGCAGGTGCTGGGCGTGGAGCGCGTGGGCCTGGGCGACCACTTCTTCGAGCTGGGGGGCCACTCGCTGCTCGCGACGCAGGTGGTGTCGCGGCTGCGCGCGTCGCTGCGCGTGGAGCTGCCGCTGGAGGCCTTCTTCCACGCGCCCACGCTCCAGGCGCTCGCCGCGCGGGTGGACGCCGCGCGCGACGCGGGGGATGCGACCCCCGCCGTGCCACCGCTGCTGCCGGTGCCCCGGACGGGCCGGCTGCCGCTGTCCTTCGCGCAGCAGCGGCTGTGGCTGCTGGACCGGCTGGAGCCCGGCGGCAGCGCGTACATCATTCTCGCGGCGCTGCGCCTCACCGGGCCGCTGCACACCCGGGCGCTGGTGAGGAGCTTCCACGCGCTGCACCAGCGCCATGAGAGCCTGCGCACCGTGTTCCAGGAGGACGCACAGGGCCCGCTGCAGGTCATCCTGCCGGAGCTGCCACCGGCGCTGGGCTTCGCGGACCTGGGCGGCGTGCCGGAGGCGGAGCGGGAGCGCGAGGCGCTGGTGCTCGCGGCGGCCCAGGCGGAGGTGCCCTTCGACCTGGCCCGGGGGCCGCTGGTGCGCGGCCTGCTCGTGCGGCTGGGAGCGCGGCACCACCTGCTCGTGGTGACGCTGCATCACATCATCTCCGACGGCTGGTCCTCCGCCGTGCTCACCCGGGAGCTGTCGTCTCTCTACGAGGCCTTCAGCGCGGATCAGCCGCCCGCCTTGCCCGCGCTCCCGCTCCAGTACGTGGACTACACGCTCTGGCAGCGGGCGTGGCTGACAGAGGACGTCCTCGCGTCGCAGCTGGCGTACTGGCGCCGCCAGCTCGCGGGAGCGCCCGCCGCGCTGGAGCTGCCCACCGACCACCCGCGCCCCGCCGTGCAGACCTTCCGGGGCGGGCGCGTGCCGGTGCGGCTGGGCCTGCCGCTGTCGGAGTCGGTGAAGGCGCTGGGCCACCGCGAGGGCGTCACGCCCTTCATGGTGCTGCTCGCCGGCCTCCAGGCGCTCCTGTCGCGGCTGAGCGGCCAGGAGGAGGTGGTGGTGGGCTCACCCATCGCGGGCCGTCCGGCGCAGGAGCTGGAGGACATGCTCGGGTGCTTCGTGAACACGCTGGCCCTGCGCACGCGCGTCGACGCGGGGGAGGGCTTCCGCGCGCTGCTCGCCCGCGTGCGCGAGGTGACGCTGGGGGCCTACGCGCATCAGGACGCCCCGTTCGACCGCGTGGTGGAGGCGGTGCGTCCGGCGCGCGAGCCGGGCCGCTCCCCGCTGTTCCAGGTGCTCTTCGTGCTGGAGAACGCGCCGGTGTCCCAGCCCATGGGCCCCGGACTGTCCCTGAGCTTCGTGGACGTGGAGCGCCAGTCCGCCAAGTTCGACCTGACGCTGGCCCTGTGGGAGGAGCCGGAGACCGGTCTCACCGGCGTGCTGGAGTACAACCGCGACCTCTTCGACCCGGGCACCGCCACGCGCTGGGCCGGCCAGCTGCGCGCCCTGCTGGAGCAGGCGGTCCTCACGCCGGACGCGCCGCTGTCCCGCCTGAGGGCGGGCCCCGCCGCCGCGGAGCTGCTGGTGCCTCTGCAACCCCAGGGGACGCGCCCGCCCTTCTTCTGCGTGCACGCCATTGGCGGCACGGTGTGGGGCTACGCGGAGCTGGCGAGGCAGCTGGGCGAGGACCAGCCCTTCCACGGCCTCCAGGCGCCGGGCCTGGAGAGCGGACAGCCGACGGTGGACTCACTGGAGGACCTGGCCGCGCTCTACGTGGAGGCGATGCGCACGGTGCGGCCCCACGGCCCCTACCGCCTGGGCGGCTGGTCCATGGGTGCCCTCATCGCCTTCGAGATGGCGCGCCAGCTGCTGAGCCAGGGCGAGCAGGTGGAGCGGCTGGTCTTCATCGAGCCCAGCCCCACGTCCTACGCGCGGGGCCTGCGCGTGGACGACCCCACGACGCAGGGCCAGCTCTTCACCGTGAACCTGGCGCACACCACAGGCCTGCCACAGACGCTGCCCCCGGACGTGCCGCCAGGCGACTCCCACCGCCTGCTGCGCTACCTGCTGGAGGCCGGACAGCGCTCGGGCGTGTTCGGCGCGGAGGTGGGGCTCGCGTGGCTTCAGCGGCGCCAGCGCGTCTTCAACGCCTGCCTCGCCGCGCTCTCCGGCCACGTCCTCGAGCCGCTCGGGGTGCCGGTGTGGCTGCTGCGAGGCACCGAGGCCAACGTGGACGAGGGCGGCGACCGCACCCGGGGCTGGGCCGCGCTCACCCCGGACCTACGGGTGGTGGACGTGCCGGGCACCCACTACTCCGTGCTCCAGTCGCCGCAGGTAGAGGTCCTGGGCCGGGCCCTGGCCCGCGTGCTGGAGTCGCCCCCGGAGGAGTCCTCCAGCCCCGCGGAGGCTGGACCGGCCATGACCCCTCACTGAAAGGCTTCGGCGTTCTGATGGAGCCAACGGTCGAAGGGGAGGGGCTTGCGGCCGAGGATCCGCTCAACGCCGTCAGAGACAGTCGTCAGTCTGCCGTCTCGGATGGCACGCCAGATGTCCACAAGCGCGTCCGCATACTGCCGGCCACCCCCGTATGCGAGTGCAGCCTCGTGGGCTTCTTCGTCTGAGAGTTCCTCGTAGCGGACCTCCTTCCCGATGACCGCGCCAATCCTGGCCGCCATTTCTGCGTAGCTCAGCGCCTCGGGTCCGGTGACCACCAGTGACTCTCCGATGTGCTCGCCCGTCGTGAGTGCGTGGGTGATGACGTCGGCGAGGTCGTCGGGATGAATGAATGCGATCCTTCCTTGCCCGGTCGAGGAACGGAGGACCCCCTCCGTGGCAATCGACTCAGCCCAACCGAGCACGTTCGACATGAAGGCGGCTGACTGGATGAACGTGTACGGCAGACCGCTCTGCCGGACCGCGTCCTCGCCGCGCGCGTGCCATGGACCGGTCCCCACCCCGGTCCGGACGTCCAGCGTCGAGAGCTTCACCATGTGCTTGACCCCCGCATCCGCAGCGGCCTGAACGACGACCCGGTCCCGACCGGCGAGCCGTGGCCCGCTGTTGAGGAGAAACACGCCGTCGCTGCCGGCGAGTGCCTTCCGTAGAGCGGGGCCTGGCCTGGCCAGGTCGCCGACGTGCATGTCAACCGCGTCGCCGAACAGCGCCCGTGCTCGGGCTGCATCCCGGACAAAGACGCGGGGACGATGCCCGTCTTTGATGAGGCGATGGGTGACGAGAGAGCCGATATTGCCTGTCGCGCCAGTCACCAGGAATGTCATTGAACGCGGCTCCAGGTTCGCATGAGTTCAAGGACGACCTTTCGCTGACCGGCAAGCGAAAGGTGCAGGCCATCCTCCGTGAAGAGCTCCGGCGGTGGAGATGCGCCGAAGGCCGCGAAGAGGTCGACCGTGGGCTCCTCGAGGGCACGGATGGCCTCCGCGACACGGCGGACGTCCTCGTTGCGGAAGTGGACTCCGAAGCGGGACAGGCCCCAGTGCTTCGACACGCGATCCTCGAGGACCGGGGGAGGCGTCATCCACAGGCGACGTGCCTGCGTCCCCTGTGCGGCACGGGAGCGAAGCTCTTCAAGGTTGCGCGCGGTCTCACGGGCGTCAACGAGCGTCTTGCCCGCGTTCGGGCCTTGAGTCCGCGCGTCATTCACGCCGATGAAGAAGATGATCCAATCCGGCTCCTGGATGAGGGCGTTCCCCATCCGCACCAACCCATGCGTGGTCGTCTCACCGCCTACAGCGTTGATGGCCACCGAGACCGCATCATGGGGACGCTGAGCAGCCACCAGCTCCTGGAGAATGACCGCCCAGGACTGAGGATCCGCCGTGTGACTGTCGCCGAATGTGACAATGCGTGCGCTCTTGCGCAACGGTAGCTCTTCCAGCATCCGGCTGAACTCGGGTTCCGCGAGCAGCCCCTGTGCGGCTTCTCTCGCGCTCTTCTGGCTCTGGGCGAGCTCGGCGCGATACGTCTCCGGCTCGAGTCCGAGCAAGGCGGCGCACGTCTCGGCGGATACCTTGCCGCCGCCCGGAAGCGACGAGACGGTCCTCTCCGGTTGAAGGACCTTCACGAGCCAGCGCCTCTGTTCAGGTGACCATTCCATGTGCTCCATCTCCGGTGCTTGGGGAGGCGCATAGAGGTACCGGACAGGGGCCGCACGGTCAGCTCGCGTTGCCCCGCGGCCAACCCCTTGAAATGACTCCGTCCTTACGCAGCGGCGAGTGACTTGCTCAGATTCCACGCCCAAACGCGCAGGGGTCGTGCTAGACACTGAGCCACATGGTTCAGTATGCAAATGCCGGCCTCGATGCTTCGTTCGCCGCGCTCTCCGACGCCACCCGACGCGGTGTTCTGGAGCAGCTCGGGCGCGCGGAGGCCTCGATCACGGAACTCGCCGAGAAGTTCAACATGACCCTCACGGGCATGAAGAAGCACGTCGGTGTCCTGGAGCGGGCCGGGCTCGTGAGCACGGAGAAGGTCGGGCGCGTGCGGACCTGCAAGATCGGCCCGCGCCGACTGGAGGAAGAGATGGCGTGGCTCGAGAGGCACCGCCAGCTCTGGGACGCACGCTTCGACGCGTTGGAACAGGTTGTCGAGGAATTGAAACGCAAGGAGCAGGTCGATGGACGCAAGAAGAGAGAGTGAGCCCACACCCATGAAGAACCGCACGACCGTGGAACAGAAGTCCGAGCGTGAGACCGTCGTCACGCGAACCTTCAATGCTCCGGCACGCATCGTGTTCGAGGCGTGGACAAAGCCCGAGCTGTTCAAGAAGTGGTGGGTGCCGAAGTCGATGGGAATGACCCTGGCTTCCTGCGAAATGGATGTTCGTACCGGGGGCAAGTACCGTCTGGTGTTCGGTCAGGGGATGGCGTTCTTCGGTACGTACACCGAAGTGACACCGCACTCGCGCCTCGTCTGGACCAATGAGGAGGGTGGTGACAACGGGTCCGTCACCACGGTGACCTTCGAGGAAAAAGAGGGCAAGACGCTGCTGGTCGTGAGCGAGCTCTACAACTCGAAGGAAGCGCTCGACGCTGCCGGCGGGGCGGCGGAGGCGCTGGTCGAGACGTTCGAGCAACTGGACGAGCTTCTCGTCACCCTGGGCGCAGGACGGGCATGAAGCCCTCGTTCCCGCGGGAGGAGTGAAACCCGCGCCACCGCGCCAGGAAGCCCGCGCCAGCGTCGGCGGGCTTCCAAGGGGGGCTGACGGTAGCGTGTGCCCTGGCGAGCCACCGGCTGTGCAGGGAGCTTCACACGCGTGTGCCAGGCGCTGCACGGGAGGCTGGGCGAGCGAGGTTGCGTCCGGGCGGGAGCGGGGTCTTTCCCGGCTGGCCTCAAGGATGCATTGCTCGCGTACATGGGCCGGGACCGAGCTGTTTCCCTGATGGACGACCTTCGCGCCGCCAACCCCAGCGAGCACACGCGCTGGCTGGCCGAGCCCGATGAGCCGGCCTTCCGCGAGCTGCTTCACGCGCGCTACGCGGAGACGTATTCCTACCCGTTCCTCTACGAGCCCGGCGGCGCCGTGCGGCTCTGGAGGGACGGGGCGCTGCTGAGCCTCGGCGAGTTCGACGCGCGCGGAGCGCTGCTGTGGCACACGGGCCTGTGGAGCACGCCGGGGCGGGACTCGCTGGACTCGGGGCTCTCCGTGGCGCTGCCGAGCCGACGCACCCTCACGGGCCGCGCCGAGCACGAGGCGCTGTGGGGCTCGCTGCTGGAGCGGCTCGGGCGCTGGGTGGGCTTCCTGCACCAGAACACCTCCACGCTGCACGTCATGGCGCAGCGCTACGCCTCGCGCTTCATGCGGGCGATGCCCATGGGCCTCGTCGTCAACTACACGCGGGGCGAGACGGTGATTGGAGTAGGGGAGGGCCTGGGCGTGCCCATGCAGGCACTGGCGATGACGACGGTGCTCGCGCCCCCGCCGCCACGCCGGCGCTACCTGCCCGAGGGCCCGTGGGGGGAGTGGCTCGCGTCCATCCTGGCCGGGGTGGGGCTCGCGGAGTCGGTGGCCTTCACGCCGCTGGAGCGCCCGGCACCGCGGGAGGGCGCCGTGCTGCGTCCGCTCGACTGGAACGCGTCGCTGCGTCTGGAGCGGAGGGTCCTCGTGGGCTTCAGCGCGGAGGGCACCCCGGCGCTCACGTCGGAGCGGGCGCGCGTGGACCTCATCCACCTGCCCATGGGCGAGCCCCGGTGGGTGGCCGAGGGGACGCCGGTGCTCCTCGCGGCCGGCTTTCTTCCGACGGGCATCCGCCTCCACCAGCGCGAGCCGGATGAACTCGTCTTCCAATACGTGGCGGACCCGAGGGCCGCGCGCGAAGCCGTGAGCCGCGCCCGGCTGGACGGCGCGCGGGCCCGGGAGCTCTTCGCGGGATGGATGGAGCGATGCGCGCGAACTTCGTAGACACGGTGATGGCGCGGCTGGACGGCGAGGTCGCCACCATCTGGGCCACGGTGCTGCTGCGGCTGGAGGACAGGCCCGACGTGGCGCTCCTGCGCCGGGGGCTGCGCGCGCTGGTGCGGGAGAGCGAGCGCCTCAACGTGGCCTGGAACGACGCGCGCCGCGCATGGGTGCCCGCGGTGCGCGGGGACGCGGAGGTGGACGCGGCCCTGGTGGAAGGCGCGGAGCCCCTGTCCGAGCCCGACGCCGTGGCGCGAGTCATCAACACGCGGGTGGACCTCACGCGCGACGTGCCGCTGCGGCTGCACCTGCATCCCATGGTGGACGCGGCCCAGGGGCCCTGGCTGCTGGGCATCCAGTTGCACCACGCCATCGGGGACGCGAAGGCGCTGGCGCACCTGCTGGAGCGGCTGTGGTTGCTCTGCGCGGGACGCGGGTCGGAGTCGCGCCCGCTGGAGCCCTCGACGCTCACGGATGGCAAGGTGCTGCTCGCGGCGCTGCGCCAGCCTGGCCGGGTGCTGGGGCTCACGAGTCCGCGCCGGCGGCTCCTGGCGCAGCGGGGAATGGGGCTGCGCCGCAGTGGGGACACCGCCGGACCCGCGCTCCTGGCCACGGCGCGGCTCACGCTTCCTCAGGGCGACACGGACCTCCAGGCGTCGGAGGTCTTCTTCTCCGCGCTGCTCGCGGGCGTGGCGCTGCGAGAGTCCCCGGCGGACGGACGCATCCGCCTGCGCATGCCGGTGGACCTGCGGCGGATGCTGGGGCTCGGGCGGACGCTGGGCAATGGCTGCTCCGCGGTGCCGATCGAGCTCTCCCTGAAGGAGGTCCGCGCCCGGCTGGAGGCCCCGCGCGAGCTGGCCCGCTTCGTCCGCTCCGAGGTGCAGCGGGTGCTCGATGAGGGCGTGCACTGGACGACGGCGCTGGAGTGCATGGCGGTGGCCCGGCTCGCACCGGCGCGGGTGCTGCGCAAGAACGCGCGCCCCGGGCTCATCGCCGAGCCCCGGACGAACACGCTCGTCGTCACCTACCTGGGACGGATGGACGCGCACTTCACGGAGGCGCCGTTCCGCATCCGCTCCATGCGCAGCCACACGGCCACCTGGGGCGCCACGGGCCTGTCGTTCGCGGACACGCTCACCATCAACACGGCGGCCTTCGAGGGCCTCTGGACACGCGAGGAGTTGCGCGACTTCACGGAGCGCGTCGCCGGGTGGGCGTCCTCGGGCTTCGGCCTGCGGGCGGAGGTGCTCGCGCCATGATGGGGCTGCGCGAGGCGCCCGGGGTGTACCTGGGCTTCATCTCCCTGCACGTGCTCGCGGGGCACCTGGGCTCCAGCCTCGTCTACCGCCTGCGCTTCGGGCGCAGCCCGCTGGCCTATCGGAGCGCGGCGGCGGATTCCGCGCACACGCGCGTCACGCGGCGCATCAGTGGCGTCTCGCTGCTCTGGGCCGGCTCCGTGCTCGCGGCCGCGCTCTGGCCCGCGTGGTCCGTCATGCCCTGGGGACGGCCGCTGCTGCCCATTCCTCCGCTCGTGGGTTGGGTGCTCGGTGTCGTGGGGCTCATGGGCATGCTGTGGGCCCAGTATGGAATGGGCCCGGCGTTCCGCATCGGCGTGGACGCGGGGGAGGCCCGGCCCGAGCTGCACGAGGGGGGACTCCACCGCCACTCGCGCAACCCCATCTACGTGTTCTCCTACCTGTACCTCGTAGGGGCTTCGCTCTGGGCTCCGTCCGTGGTGACGCTGGGCGCCTGTGCGGCGCTCGGGGGGCTCTTCCATCAACTGGTGCTCCAGGAGGAGCGGTTCCTCGCGGACCGCCTCGGTGAGCCCTACGCGCGCTATTGCCAGCGCGTCCCTCGGTACTTCTGACCCGCCATGCCGCCAGCCCTCTCGCGTCCCGCTGATCCGCCCGGTGCCGCGCCCCCGGAGCCCGGCCCCTCCCGCGCCGAGCTGGTGGAGCTGCTCCGCATCCGTCCCCTGCGCGCGGTGGGCATGGCGGCGCTGCACCTGGGTGTCTGGGTCGCGGCGGCCGTGGCCATTGCCAGTGCGGACAGCGTCTGGGTGAAGCTGCCGCTGTGGATGCTGGCGGGTGGGGCGGTGATGGGGCTCATCCAGCTGGACCACGACGCGTGGCACGACAACCTCTTCCCGAGGCCGTGGCAGAACCGCCTCTTCGGCAACGCGCTCAGCCTGCTCGTGGGCATCGCCTACGAGCCGATGCGCCATGACCACCTCGCGCACCACCGCTGGAACCGCACGCGGAAGGACCCCGACGCCTACAACGCGGGCCGCCGCTCGCTCGGGCTGTGCGCGCTCTTCTACGCCACCGTGCTGCTTGGCATCCCGCTGAGCCTCATCTACTTCAACGTCCTCTATCCGCTGCAGCACTTCACCCGCGCGCGATTGCGCCGCCATGGCGCGGTGCTGCTCTGCTACGCGGGCTTCTACGCGGGGCTCTTCTGGCTGCTGTCGCGGCACGGGCTCGTCCCCGGCGCGGTGGAGTGCTGGCTGCTGCCGGTGCTCTTCGCCAGCCCCCTCAATGGCCTCAAGTCCATCGCGGACCACCACGCCAACACGTGGCGCGGGGACCGCTTCCACACCGCGACGACGGTGCGCGGCACGCGGCTCGTCACCTTCCTCTGGAACGGGCTCAACTACCACCTGGACCACCACCTCTATCCGCGCGTGCCCGGCTACAACCTCGCGAGGCTGCACACCCACCTGCGCCCCGGGCTGCTCGCGCGCGGCGCCCCCGTCTTCGACAGCTACCTCGACGTCATGGGGCGCGCGCTGCTCGCCGGGCCCACCGTCGTGGACGAGGACGTGCGGCTCGTCACCCTGGAACGAAAGCGCCCATGAACGCCCTGCGCCAGCTGTACGCGGACATCCGCTACGAGGACGGCCGCTGGCCGTTGTCCCGCTGGGACCTCAACCTGCGCTACATCGCCAAGAGCCTCCTCCACGTCCCCGAGCCGCGCCGCGCCGAGGACGCCGAGCACTTCGCGCGCGTCGCCCGGCACCTCGCCTCCGGGAGCTGGAAGCCCGACGCGCCCGCGGCGCTCAACCTGTGCGCCGTGGGCGATGTGATGTGGATCCGCAGCGGCTTCCGCGAGGCCCTCTCCCCGGGCGTGCGCGCGCTGATGGCGGACGCGCACGTGGCCTTCGCCAACCTGGAGACGCCCGTGGACCCGGCGCGGCCCGTGCCCCGGTTCGTCTACGAGACGCTCCACTACAACGCGCCGCCGGGCTACCTGGACGCGTGGGAGGGCACCGCGCGCCACCGCGTGTTCTCGCTGTGCAACAACCACGCGCTGGACCAGGGCGCGGAAGGGCTGGAGCGCACGCGCCAGAGCGTGCTGGCCCGCCCGGAGCACCGCTGTGTCGGAGGCCCCCGGGCGCAGGACGCGGTGGCGGGCCTGGAGGTGGCCGGGGTGCGCCTGGGCATTGCCGCGGTGACGTATGACATCAACCACCTTGCGGGGGCGCCGCCCGAGGGCATTCCGGTGACGCGCCTGGGCAGCCCGCGGCATGCGCCCGACTGGGAGCGGCTGGGCGCCCTCATCGACGCGGCACGCGCGGTGGGGCCGGACCTCGTGGTGCTCATGCCGCACTGGGGCTTCGAGTACGAGTCCTGGCCCGAGTCCCTCCAGCGCGAGCACGCCTACCGCCTCATCGAGCGCGGGGCGGACATCATTTGGGGCTCCTCGCCGCACGTGCTGCAGCCCGTGGAGCTGGTCTCCATCGACGGCGGGGACACCACGTGCCCCGCGCAGGTGCGCCGGGGAGGGCCGCCGCGAGTGGGGCTCATCGCGTACTCGCTCGGCAACTTCCTGAGCATCATGCCCACGCGGGCGTGCCAGACGGGCGCGGTGCTGAAGCTCGCGCTGGCGCGGGACGCGGGGGGCTCCCTGCGTCCCGTGGACATGCGCGCGGTGCCCACGGCGAGCGGGCGGGGCCTGGGCGGCGAGGGCTTCCTGGACGCGGGGGTGGTGGCGGTGGACGAGCTGGGCCCCGAGCGCGCGGCGCCGCACCTCGCGCATGCGAGGCGCACCCTGGGCGGACTGATTTCAACCCGGAGGGACTGAAGATGATGTCGATGCGGGAGCAGCTGGAGGCACTCACCGTGGGCATGGCGCGACAGGTCGCGGGCTGGCTGCCGGCCGTGACGCCCGAGCGGTACGTGGCCTTCCTGGACATGATGTACCACTACACGCTGCGCAGTGGAGACCGGCTGCGGCTCGCGGCCGGGCGCGCCACGCTCCCCGAGCTGAAGGCCTTCTTCGCGGAGCTCGCGGCGGACGAGCAGTCCCACTACCAGCTCGCGAAGGCGGACCTCGCGGCCTTCGGGCGCACGCCGTCGGACGCCACGCCCAGCGAGGTCTCCGTGTTCCACGCCTTCTGGGAAGGCATCCCGGCGGAGCGCCAGCTCTCGTTCCTCGGCGCGCTGTACGTGCTGGAGGGCGTGGCGCGGCACCTCGGGGGCGACACACGCCAGGGGTTGGGCCGGCTCGGCCTGGACAGGACGCGGGCGCGCTTCCTGCTCGTGCACCTGGACGTGGACGTGGAGCACGGCGCGCGGGCCCAGGCGCTCTGCGAGTCGCTTGGCGCGCACGGTCCCGAGCCCCTGCTGGACGGCGCGCGCCAGGCGGCGGACTTCTGGGTGGCCATCCACCGCCGGGCGCTCGCGGAGGCATAGGTCGGGCCCCCGCGGGCCCGCCAGGGGCGAGTCCCTCGCCGAGTCTGGGAAGCCCGTCGCCTATCAGTACCCTGACCTCGGCATCACGCATCAGGAGTTCTTGGAGTCGCTGCACGCGCCGGGTGAGGACGACACCTTTGCGCCGGAGTTCATGGTGCAGGAGGGCACATGCGGCCACGCGGCCAGAGAAAAAGCCCAGCAACCCGGTGAGATTGCTGGGCTTCTGATGGTGGAGGCGGCGGGAATCGAACACGCCGCTCGGAACTTCTGGCGAGAGTGCTCCAACCCCGGTCGCGCCATTTCCGCAAGGCCCCCCCAGCACGGCACTCCCTGGGTGGGCTTGGCGGAACTCCCTGAGAGCCCACCGGTAGTGTGTGCCCTGACGAGGTGTGGCTGGTGAGGGGGTAGGTGGGGAGCACGGGGGTGTACGAGCGCAGGCGGCCGAAGGGGACGGTGCTGTCCCCGCGCAAGGGCTCAAGGACGCGCAGCAGGCATACCAGACGAATTTTCTGAAGCAGCGACTGCGCTGACTGGAACTGGATGTCCTGCTCCCTCTCAGCAAGCAGCCTCGGTACTCCTTCCTAGAAGGCTTCTCCCTGCACGACAACACGCCCCTTTCTCTTCGCTGATCGTCCGAACGCATTGAGGGCCTACATCCCCCAGCTCCCCTGGAGCTCCGGCTCGGCCCGCACCGCCACGGTGGCCCTCACCGAAGTTCTGATCTTTCAAAACGCTCGAGCTTGAATCAAGCCCGGCCCAACACGTGCCCGCCGGAGTCTTCCGTGCCGTGTTCGGGATGGGCGTAGGGTATTGGTTGCTGAGAGAACTACCCATATGCTGGTGGGACCTTATGCCTCGGCTCCAGGCGCTCTCCGTCTGCACACTTCTATTGGCGTGCGCAACAACTCCTGCCTCAAGGCCTTCCTTGGGATCGCCGGTAGCTGAATCGGGACCATCCTCCCAGTGGCGGAGCACGGCTTCCCAGAATCTCTTCCGGCGCGAGGCTGCAACTCCAGAGAGGAGTTTGACATCAGACTCGGCTCCCTCAACTCCAAGCGAGGAATATGAGCCGAATATTAAAGACCCCTGGAAGTCACTCGCGTGCACGCATGCATGCGAGGCCGGTGGTGAGGCCATGGAGTCGTTCTGTAGGGCGCTTCCTGACAGGACTGCAAGGCAGAATGCGATCAGGCGAGCATGCTGGGCGACTAGCAGGGCCTCCAAAAAGGCGTGCATCGTGTTTTGCAATGCGTATTTCGGTCCTCCCGCTAAATCTGACCGCTGAGGTGACATGTGCCCGAAGATGATTGGCGCCCGAAGTTGAGCGGGATCGAAGCCCCCATCGCGGATGACTACTGGAGATACACTACTCCCGAGGGTAAACGGCGCACTTCAAGACTCACGGTAGGGCAGCCCGTCCATTTCCCGCAGGAGCGCTGCTGGTATACGCCAGTGATGATCGAGGGGCATTTGACCAAGGTGACGCCTATCTTCGGTCAAGGTCCTGTGGACGCGCTCATGAATGCGATGATGTTCATCAAGCAGTTCAACGATGAGATGCGTGAAGTCGTTTCTGGGGCAAAGCCGCGCAAGGATGTGAAAAAAGCAACCAGACAGAAGATACGACGTAGGAAGGTGCCCTCGGACAGGACACGGCAAAAAACCTCACGCCCTTCTCCTCGTGCGAGCCGGTGAAGACCATAGGCACCGAGCCAGTTCTTGCCGGTGGCTTGAAGGTCAAGCCTCGCTGTAGCCGCTCCGCTCTGCCCACTCGTCCACGCGGCTTGTCATCGAGGCCAGCGCCCGGGCTAGGACGCCGGTGGAGATTGACGGCTTCACGGGACGGTGGCGGTACACGAAGTCAGGATTGAAGTGGTTCCACTGGCTGGGCTGATAGGTCTTCGACTTCAGGTCGGATCCGAGAATTGCCGCAACATCGGTGTGATTGAAGAAGCCGAGGTACGACGACTCGACCACGGTTGCGCGTGCGGCTTCTTTACCCGGGACTGTGTGTTCTCCTGACTCAACGGTGACGACGAACCTGAGCTGATTTTGCTGAAACTGCCATCCGACCTTCCGGTCGCTGGCGAGGCGACGGAAATAGGTGATGAGGCCGCCCTTGTCTCCGCCTACCTCGAAGGACTTCGTCTCATTGAAGTGAGACTGAATCACCTGTGCGAGCCCGCTAAAGCGCATCCGCACGATCGCCCCGTCGAGGCTTCCTCCAGGAAGACTCTCTACGACTTCCTCCACGGAGAAGGGTTCATCGAGAGCTTGAGCTGGGTCGACGGCCTCGGCTAAGGAAACAAGCCGGTGCACGAGAGCGCGGTAGCGAACGAACAGATCTGCGGTCCGGCCCAGTCGCGACTCGTTGATCCTGTCCAGCGCACTCGCGAGGTCGCGGTAGTTCACGTGTTTCCAGGGTCGCGGGAGTGGGAACGACGGGTGCATCAGGCTCAGAAGCACGTACCGCGTGTTGTCTGCGCCGGACGACGAGTGGCCACTTGACCACGGCAGGTCGTAGTCGTTGTATTTGGTCAGCTGCGCGGGATAGGGGATCGAGTAGAGCTTGTTCTCTACGACCACCTTCGGGTTGCTGCCGACAGGATTGATCACGATGTCCAGGTTCTTGCGCTCTCGCCACACTTCGATGTGAGCCAAGGGGCCGTACGAGGTCGCGCCGAGGACGTCGATGATCGGTGTCGCAGCTTCTGAGAAGGACCGCAGCAGCCAGGCAATCGTGTTCGAGTGAAAGAGTTCTTGACCCGCTCGGGACTGAGCCCACAACAGGTCACCCTCAAACGCGCTCATCAACGGTAGGACACGCTCACGGAGCCCGGGCTCTGTCGTCTCGCGTTCTGCGATGGAAGTGGTGGGCGTCGGCGCAGATAGCGGAGCGATGGTCGCTGGCTTCGTGAGAAGAGCCGTTAACGGCAGGTACCTTACCGGGTTGGCCGATCCGGGGGGGAACAGGTGGCTGACGTCGAGTTCGAGGAACCTGTCTCGGTCGGAAGCCACGATCCCTTCGAAGCCGATCCGGTTCTCCAGGCCGGGTACGGGCGACGGCATCCACTCGTTGGGCTCGTAGACCTCGCGGACTATGCCCCCTGCCACCGCCAGCACTCGGGTCACCTGCTCGGCCTTCGAGGGTGCCAGCACCCACCACGCACGCGAGACGTCGTAAAGCTCCTTCGGCGAGATGCCGTCGTGCCATGACTGGTTCAGCCGGAGCAACAGGGCCAGCTCGCTGTCAGCCTCCGCGGCGGCCCTCCGCGTCTCAAGCACGTTGACCGGCAGATACCGGACTGGGTTGGCTGTTCCCGGCTTGAACAGGTGCTGGACGCTCACTCCGACCCAGCGGTCGCGATCAGAAGCGACATGGCCAACAAACCCGATCCGCCCTTCAGCCTCGTCGGCTGGAGCGTCCAACCACTGCTGAGGCTCGTAGACCTCGACGACAGTCCCGTTGACGATGGCGAGGACTCGCTCCGCGCGCTCGGCCTGAGCCAGGCTCATCTTCCACCACTTCCGAACACGTTCGTAGAGTGCGGCGCGGTCTGACGATTCAGGCGGGTGGATGCGGATGAGCAGGACGATTGCGTCCCCTGAGACGGGTTGGGTCATGAGATCCTCCGATGCTTGGTTGCGCCCATGGATCGTTGCATGACTGCTTCTTTGGTCTGGGCAGAACGCTGATGCTGTGTCGCTCCGGCACCCGTCGTGCGTAGTGAGGCTTGGTCTCCTGCGGCCTTGAGCTTGTCCGAGCGGCTCGCGCTCGCGCTCGCGATCAGCCTGCTAGGACAGCCTGGGCCGGGGGGGCCAAAAGGGGACTGCCCCGCCGCTGCACCGGCCTGGCGCACTGCCCAGCAGCCACCCCTCAGCGGCCCTCCTCCACGCCTCTGCTCCAGCCCTCACCCTCAACCAGCCTCCAGCCAGCACGGAGCAGGCTCAGGCCAAGCGCGGTTCGTGATTTGGTCCTTTTTTGGTTCCCAAAGACCAAATTTGGTCCCACATGCGGGCGCCATCACCTTTTTCAATATGCGCAGGATTAGAAGCGGCGGGTTATTCTGCATGGAGGCGGAGGGAATCGAACCCGCGGCCTACTCGAACACGCCGATGCCCGGGTCGTTGCCACCGGTCTTCGAGGGCTTCGTGGGCCGGGGCGGCGGGGCGGTGCGCACCGGGTCCAGGCGCACGTTCACGCGCTGCTCCGAGGTGTCCGCGAGCCGGCTGTAGTCCAGGGTCTTCTCCTGGTCCTGGTGCCCCGCGAGCTTGAAGCGCAGCACGGAGGCCTTCTCACGCGGAAGCATCAGCTTCGTGGGCGTGGTGCCAATCTGCGCCTCGCCGTCGAAGATGGCCGCGCCGGACGGCGTGGAGGTGAACTCCACCGTCACGTCCTGCGGACGGGCCGCCGGAGGAGGCGTCGCCGGCTCCTGCACCCGCGTGGGCGGCGCTTCCACGGGCGTCTTCGGAGGCGTCATCGCCACGGGGGCAGAAGGCGTCTCACTGCCACCTCCGCGCGTCATCACCACCGCCACGCCCGCGCCAATCAGCAACAGCGGCACGCCGATGATCGCGACCTTTACGGCCCCGGACATGCCCTTGGGCGGCGGCGGAAGCTCCGGCTCCACCTGGCGGGGGGCAGGGGGACGGGCCCGGTT
>NZ_RAVW01000225.1 GCF_003611585.1 Corallococcus exercitus
TCCATGTACGGCGCGAATGAAGGACATGATGTTCACCTCGGGTGATGCGCTACGAGGGAACAGTGCGCCAGAGGGGCAGGGCGCGGTAGACGCGTGCTCCGTACAGCGGTTATACGCTCCACGTATCAATATGCCCCGTCCCTCAAAGCAGGCCCGGTCGAGGAGTTCCGCCCCCGCCGCCCCCGTCAGCGCCGACCGGCTGGAGCTGATGCAGACCTTCCTCCGCATCGTCGACGCGGGGAGCCTGTCCTCCGCCGCCGCGCAGCTGGGCACCACGCAGCCGACGGTGAGCCGCCGGCTCCAGGCGCTGGAACGCTCGCTGGGGGTGCGGCTGCTGCAGCGCTCCACCCATGCGATGAAGCTCACCGACGACGGCGCGCGCTGCTACGAGCGGGCGAAGGAGTTGCTGGCCAGCTGGGAGCTGTTCGAGGCCGACCTGCGCGGCGCGAGCGACGAACCGGAGGGCACGCTGCGCGTCGTGGTACCGCACGCGTTCGGGCAGCAATTGCTGGTGGAGCCGCTGACGGAGTACCTGGGCCGCTACCCGAGAGTCTCCGTCGAATGGCTGCTGCATGACCGGGCGGTGGACTTCATCGCGGACGGGATTGATTGCGCGATCCACGTCGGCGAGGTGCATGACCCCAGCGTGGTGGCGATCCGCGTGGCGGAGGTGCCGCGCATCGTCACGGCCGCGCCCTCCGTGCTGGCGGGCGTGCCGGTGCCAACGCATCCCGACGAGCTGGCCAGGCTGCCCTGGCTGTCGCTGCGCACGTTCTATCGCAACGAGCTCGCACTGACCCACGTGGCCACCGGCGAGGTCCAGCCCATCGTCTTCCAGCCCCGCGTGAGCACGGACAGCCTCTACGCGCTTCGCAGCGCGGCGGTGAAGGGGCTCGGTGTCTGCGTGGGCTCGTCCTGGGTGATGCACGAGGACATCCAGCGGGGCCGCCTCCTGCACCTGGTGCCGCGATGGCAGGCCGCGCCCCTGCCCCTGTATTTGGTCTATCCGTACGCGCGATTTCACCCGGCGCGGCTGCGCCGGTTCGTGGAGTTGATGCGGGAGATGATCCCCGCGGCCCTGGCCGTGGCGGTGCGCTGATCCACCCGTGGTAGGCTTTCAGCGCTTTTACGGCGCAATGCCATTCCACGAAGAGGGGTTCCCATGAAGAAGTCCGCGCTGCTGTCCTTGCTGTCCGGGATGTTGCTGATGGCCTGTGGTGGAGCCCCCGACTCGAACTCCGAGCCGGCCGATGCGCCCATGGGCACCGCCGAGGCCGCGGTGTGCTCCGATGGGACCTGTACGTGTGTCGCGCCGGACTGCGACGCCCTGAACTGGACGAGCTGCGGGAAGGGCGGCGGCACGACGACGTGCTCCTGGAACACCGGCACCACTTGCGCGACCGCCACCTGCAGCTGCTCGAACATGAGGTGGATCTGCCCTTGAGAGGGCTGCATTGCCTTTCGAGCGTCCAGCGGGACTGTTCGCTGGCCAACAAGACTGTTTGAGAATGAAGTCGGTCCCTGGGTAGCCTTCAGCGCGCAGTCCTACCCAGGAGTCCGAATGCGGAAGTGGATGAACCCACTTGGCGGCATTGCCAGTCTTGCCGCTGTCCTCTTCACCCCGGTGATGGCCTCCGCGGCGCCGCCGTCGTGTACTGACGAAGCCGTATGTAATTGCGACGTGCCGTGCGACGAACTCTGTTACATGGGCACGATTGGCCACCGCTTTCCATCAACGTGTGGCCAGGATGGCCAATGGTGCTATGAAATGACCACCTGCAATGGCGTTGCCGACCGGACCTCTGCCTCCCAGGAGGCCCAGGCGCAACAGGACGCCTCCGGGGACGTCTGCACCGAGCCGGACCCGCAGGCCAGCACCGCGAAGAGCTGAAGGCCGTACAGTGCCCGTGCCTCGCCGTGCTACCTGGCGGCGGGCACGAGGCCGTAGAGGGTGGTGACCTCCTTGGAGCGCGCGGCGTGCAGCGGGTCCGCCTTGTCCTTCGCCTTGGAGTGCCGGGCCGGGTTGGACTTCTGCCACGCCACCTTCAGGCCGCAGCGCTCGAACTGCTCCTCGAGCCACCCGGGCGGACGCAGGCCCAGCAGCACCGCCAGGTCCGACAGGATGAGCAATCCCTCTCCTGCCGGCGTCAGCGCGGCCGGGAGCCCTTCGAGGAAGCGCCGCAGGAACTGGCTGTCCTCGTCGAACACCGCTCGGTCCACGCGGTTCTTCGGCGGCTCGGGGATCCACGGCGGGTTGCAGACGACGAGGTCCGCCTTGCCCTCCGGGAACAGGTCCGCCTCCGCCACCTGGAAGCGCTGCGAGAGGCCGAGCCGCTCCGCGTTCTCCCGTGCGCACGCCACCGCGCGGGAGTCGCAGTCCGTGGCCTGCGCGGACGCCGCGCCGCGCTGCAGGAGGAGGAAGGAGAGCACGCCGGTGCCGGTGCCCACGTCGAACACGCGCTTGCCCTTCACGTCCGGCACCGCCGCCAGCAGCTCCACGTAGTCGGTGCGCGTGGGCAGGTAGACGCCGTAATGCGGATGGAGCAGGCCCTTGAGGCCCGGGACCGCCAGCCCCTTGCGCCGCCACTCCGCCGCCCCGAGCATGCCGAGCAACTGCTTGAGCGGCACGACGGAGAAGTCCGTCGTGGGCTCGCCCCACACCTGCCGGCACGCCTCCGCGACGTCCGGCGCGCGTGCGAGCTCCAGGTGGTAGCTCCGGTCGAGCGCGACGACGATGCGCGACAGCGTCGCGTGCTCCTGCTGGCGCGCGCGGCGCTCGGCCCGGAACGCCTCCAGCGGAGAGCGGGCCTGCCAGGGGCGCTCGAGCCGCCGGCCCAGCGCGCCGAGCAGCTGCTTCGCGTTGTGGAAGTCGCCGGTGTAGCGCAGGAACTCGCCCCGGCGGACGCGCTTGAGCGCGGCGTCGGCGCTGAGCCCGTCGTCCACAGGCGACAGGCGCGTGGGGGCGGGCTCGTCACTCTCCGAGTGCCAGGTGAACGCGGCGTCGGCCGGAAACTCGAAGGTCGCGGCGGCGGGGCGGCGGGGACGGTCCATGGGCCTGGGGTAGCACGTCCTGGCCCATCCGGCCCCGCGTCTTGCGACAAATTGTTCCGGAGTCAGGACTCCCGGCACAGCCGGTCCACGAACTTCAGCATTGTCGGCATGCGCGATGAGCCGTGCATCCGCCGGATGTGCTCCGCGGCGGTCGCGGTCTCCATGCCGATGGCGGTGATGAGCAACGGCTTCAGGCTCTGTCCTCGCACGATGGGCAGGGCCGAGCCGGTGGTGACATAGGGCGTCTTGGCCACGCCGATGACGGGCACCGCTTGGCAGAGCGCTTCGTACAGGTGGGCGCCCAGGCCCGGCTTGTCCTCCCCCAGCCACACGTAGCCGTCCACGATGATGGCCTCCAGCGGCTCCTGCACCCCGGCCAGCACCCGCAGCAGGTGCGGCAGCTCCCGGCGGTAGAACTGGCCGGGCTCGTAGGGCTCCGCGATGGGGCCCCGCTCCACCAGGTGCCCTGCCTCCTTGCCGTCCGTCCAGCCTCGGAAGAGGACGCACGCGGCCACGGTGACGTCAGGTCGGTAGTCCACGTCCACGCAGGCGAGCATCCGTTCCTCCTTCGGTGGCCCCAGGCTACACGCGCCCGCGCTCCACTGGAGTCTTCCGAGCAAGTCCGCGTAGATTCAGGATTTTGCTGTTTTGCTGTGAATACCAATTCGCGTGCCGGAGGAGTCCAGGTGATGAGGCGTGTGACGACTTGGAAGCGGGCGGTGGTGCTGCAAGCGATGTGTCTGCTGGGCGGCGCGGGGACGGCCGGGGCGGTGACGCCCACGAACGTGACGAAGGTCGCGCGGGTGACGGGCGCGACGCCGGCGGGTGAATTGCTGCCCAACCCGAACCAGACGCACACGAACTACGAGGTGTACGGCACGGACCTGGGCATCGTCTGGGACAAGGGGGGCGGCGAGGTGTTCGTCCTGTTCGGGGACACCTTCGGCGCGGGCTGGTGCGGCAACGGCGGGTGCGGCGGAGGCTGGCGCAGCAACGTGCTGGCGCGCTCGGCGGACACCACGCTGTCCAACGGCCTGTCCTTCACCACCATGGTGCAGGACGGCACCCGCCACGCGAAGGAGGTGCTGTCCTCCCGGAAGGTGGACAACGACGAGATCACCGTCATCCCCACCGCGGGCGTCAGCGTCGGGACGCGCCACTACATCCACTACATGTCCGTGAAGCACTGGGGTGACCCGGGGCAGTGGACCACCAATTACGCGGGCATCGCGTACTCGGACGACAACGGGCAGAACTGGGTGAAGCACCCCACGGCGCGCTGGGTGAACAACGCGTCCTTCACGAACCCCTTCCAGATGGGCGCCTTCGTGAAGAACGGCGGCTTCGTCTACCTGTACGCCACGCCCAACGGGCGCTACGGCAACGTGCACCTGGCGCGCGTGCCGGAGGGCTCGCTGCTGGACATCAACGCGTACCGCTACTGGGACGGCAACGGCTGGTCCGCGTCGCAGGCGGCGGCGCGGCCGGTGGTCATCGGCATCGCGGGGGAGCTGTCCGTCGCCTACAACGCCGCGCTGGGCCGCTTCCTGATGACGTATCTCAATGAGCACCGGCAGGCCGTGGTGCTGCGCGACGCGGGCACGCCCACCGGGCCCTGGAGCGGGGAGAAGCTGCTGGCCACCGGCGCCGCCTTCCCCGGGCTCTACAACGGCTTCATCCACCCGTGGGGTAACAGCGCCAGCGAGCTGTACTTCATCACCTCGCAGTGGACGCCCTACAACACGTTCCTGATGCGCGCGACGCTCACGGCCGACGCGGACGGCAACAACCTGCTGTCGGAGCCGGGCTTCGAGACGCAGGCCGCGACGCCGACGATGGCCCCCTGGTACCTGGCGGGCGCGGGCGGCATCGACCGGGCGCTGGGCGGCGCGCACTCCGGCCAGGACAACGGCTTCGTCCGTGCGTCCAGCGGCTGGAACGCGCTCAAGCAGAGCGTCGTGGTGCAGCCGTACACGGACTACACCCTCAAGGGCTGGCTGCGCTCCTCGTCCAACACCACGCGCGGCTACTTCGGCGCGCGCGCCGCGGGCAACGGCCCTGTCCTGGGTGAGACGCAGTACGGCTCGCTGCCGTCCTGGGCGGAGCGCACCGTCACCTTCAACTCCGGCGCCAACTCCATCGTGGAGGTGTACGGCGGCGTGTGGGCGGACGCGGGCGACACCTGGGCGCAGCTGGATGACGTGAGCCTGACCCGGGGCGCGAACCTGGTGGCGCAGGGCGGCTTCGAACAGCAGCCGTCCTCCACCGCCACCTCCCCCTGGTATGTGTTTGGCAATGGCGGCATCGACCGGGGGCTGGGCTTCGCGCGCACCGGCGCCAACAACGGCTTCGTGCGCAACAACACCGGCTGGAACGCCCTCAAGCAGGAGGTCGCGGTGACGCCCAACACCGTCTACACGCTGACCGGCTGGGTGAAGACGTCCTCCAACCAGAACGACGGCTACTTCGGCGCGCGCATGCTCAACGCCGGCCCCATCCTCAACGAGGTGCACCTGACGCAGCCGCTGGCCGGCTACACGCTCCAGACCGTCACCTTCAACTCCGGCGCCAACCACAGCGTGGAGGTGTACGCCGGCATCTGGGCGAACACGGGCGACACCTGGCTGCAATTGGACGATGTGGCGGTGGTCCGCGACTGAAGGCCGCGTGAGAGCAGAGGGCCGATGGGGTCATCGGCCCTCCAGGAATGGCTCAGGCGATCAGGACCTGGAGCCCCCGCAGGAGGTGCATCGCGGCGTCGCGAGAGGGCAGTCCCGCCTGTTCGATGAGCACGGCCTCGGGCTCCTCGCTCGCGACCCTGCGCTCCAGGTCGTGGAAGGCATCGAGACGCGCCTGACGCACCCGCTGGCGCGCCTCCGGCGTGAGGCGCTCGAGCGCCCAGGCGTCCACGGCCCAGGAGAGCTCGGCATGGCGCAGCTCATCCTCGGCGATCCGGCTCAGCGCCTCCCGCACCTGCTCGTCGCGCGCCGTGCGTGCCTGCCATGCGGCCACCATCGCGCTATAGGTCTCTCCGACACACCCTTCCTTCGCGTTCTCCCAAAGCAGCTCCTCCAGCGAGCGCGAGGAGAACGGGGCGACCTCCACCGCGGGCACGGTGGCGCCGTGTCGCCGGGCCAGTGCTCGCGCGGCGCGCGTGTGGCGGACCTCCTCCCCGGCCGAGCGCCGGGCCGCGCGGATCAGTTCGGTTGGAGCGCCGTGGGCCTTCAGCTCCTCCGCGAGCCGGAGGAAGGCGGGCACGGAGGCCGCCTCCAACCAGGCCATCCGCGCGAAGTGGCTGCCCAGCGCGCACCGCGCTTCCGCTCGCGCCGCCTGGAGTCCCTCGGGCCGGCGTCCATCGGTAGCGCACCCCGCGGGCACGGTGTAGTAGCAAGTCGTGGAGGGCTCCAGGGTCTCCCCGCCGTCAGGATGCCTCGTGGGGACAGAGCGAACCTGGCAGTGATGGGCGGCTCTCTGCGTGCACACCTCCAAGCAGTCCAAGCCGTAGGGGACGCCTCCATCCGGAAGCCGGGCGCTGGTCTCATAGTTTCCCTCGTGCTCGTCATACGGGATGCAGCCCGAATCCTCTTCCGCGCAGCCAATGACTGACAGGACGGGAGCGGCGAACAGCAGCCGCGCCACCGTCTGTCGAAGCAGCGGGTTGCGTGGAAACAGGTGTTTCTTGTCGTTGGCCATGTGAGTTCCCCCTCGGGTGTCAACGGCTTTCAGGGAGCGTTCACGGCGGGCTTGGCCATGAGCGCTCCTGAAACCGTTTCACCCGGTCATAGCCCAACCCCTGATGCAATGGCAGAGGCCATCCCTCTCATGCGTTCGTGGGTTCATCGGCTTTCGGAATCCAGGACGCGCAGGCGCTCCGTGAGGCGTTCCGCCAGTGTAGGGACCTGGGGCTCTTCCAGGAGGGTCAGGTGCGTGCCCGGCACGTGGCACACCGAGACGCCTCCCGGGAGCCAGGCCTTCCAGCCTTCGTCCTCGGCGCGGTGGGGGTCGCTCGCGCGGACCGCGGCGCGGAAGAGCTCGGCGGGGCCTTCGTAGCGGCTGGCGGGCACGTAGCCCCGGTTGGCCTCTCCGAGCCGTTCGTGGACGGCGAAGAGGCGTTCAATCTGTCCCGGCTCCAGTCCGCCCGCGGCGGGCAGGTTCCTCAGGAGGCTGATCATCCGTGACAGCAAGGCTTCGCCCTCCAGGCCTCCCAGCTGCTCCAGCTCGGGGGCGGGGACGTCCTGGACGGGGAGCCCGACCATCTTGCCGAAGGCGGCCAGACGGATCAGCGGCGGCGGCTCCGGGTCCGGCTCTCCCGACGGGGCGAGGCTGTCGAGCAGCGCCAGGAACTCCACCGGCTCGCCGAGGGCCTGGAGCTGACGCGCCATCTCGTAGACCACCAGACCGCCGAAGGACCAGCCCGCGAGCCGGTAGGGGCCGTGGGGCTGCACGTCGCGCACCTGATCCAGGTAGAGCCGGGCCAGGGACTCCATGGACGACGGCGGCAGCTCTCCGTCCTCCAGGCCGGGCGCGAACACGCCATACACGGGCCGGTCGTTGCCCAGGTGGCGCACGAGGTCCGCGTAGCTGAGCACGCCACCACCACCGCCGTGGACGAGGAACAGCGGCCGGCGCTGAGAGTCCCCGGTGTCGAGCCGCGCCAGGTTGGGACCGAGGGCGCGGGTTCCATTGGAGGGTGACAGCAGCGTTGCGAGCCGCTCGACGGTGGAGCCCTGGAAGAGCGCGGACAGGGGCAGCGCCCGGCCCGTGCGCTCGCGCAGAAGGGCCATCAGGTGCACGGCGAGCAGCGAGTGGCCGCCCAGGTCGAAGAAGTCCGCATCAGCGCTGACGCGCTCCAGGCGCAGCACCTCCGCGAAGGCTTGAGCGATGAGTTGCTCCATGGGCGTGCGCGGCGCGACGTAGCGGCCCGGGGACGCGGCGACGTCCGGGGCGGGCAGGGCCTTGCGGTCCACCTTGCCGTTCGCGTTGAGGGGCAGGGCCTCCAACACGACGAAGGCGGAGGGCACCATGTAGCCGGGCAGCTGTTGCTGGAGCTGGCCTCGCAGCGTCTCCGCCAGGTCTTCGGACGCAGGGGAGGACGGGACGACGTAGGCGACGAGGCGCTTGTCGCCGGGCACGTCCTCGCGGGCCAGCACCAGGGCCTCCGCGACGGCGGGGAGCTGGCGCAGCGCGGCTTCGATTTCACCGGGTTCGATGCGGAAGCCGCGCAGCTTGAGCTGGAAGTCGGTGCGGCCGAGGAAGTCGAGCGTGCCGTCCGCGCTCCAGCGGGCCTTGTCACCCGTGCGGTAGAGGCGCTCTCCCGGAGTGGTGGCGAAGGGGTGCGGGATGAAGCGCTCGGCGGTGAGGTCGGAGCGGTTCAGGTAGCCCCACGCGAGGCCGTCACCGCCGACGAAGAGCTCGCCGGGGACACCCACGGGCACCGGGCGCAGGTGCGCGTCGAGCACGTAGGCCGTGGCATTGGAGATGGGACGGCCAATCGACACGGGGCCGTCCACCCGCGTGCCGGGATGGAGCGTCAGCGTGGCGGAGAAGGTCGTGTTCTCCGTGGGGCCGTAGCCGTTGACGAGGACGGAGCCCGGGCTCAGGCGGGAGAGGTGCTGGCGTACGCGCTCCGTGGGCAGCACGTCGCCACCCGCGAGGACCTGGCGGACCTGCGCGAGGGTTTCGCCCTGGTGCAGCGTCATCTGCTCGAAGAGGGCGGCGGTGAGCCACAGCGTCGTCACGCGGTGATGACGCAGCAGGGCCGCGAGCTCCTCGGTGGAGAGGGCATGGGGCGGCGCGAGGACGAGCTTCGCGCCGTGCAGCAGCGCGCCCCAGATTTCGAGCGTGGACGCGTCGAAGGCGACGGGGGCGAACTGGAGGAAGACCTCGTCGGGTCCGAAGTGGATGAAGGTGCTGCCGAGCACCAGCCGGGTGACGCCCCGGTGAGGCACCAGGACCCCCTTGGGCCTGCCGGTGGAGCCGGAGGTGAACATCACGTAGGCGAGGCTGTCCGGAGACGTGGAGACCGCGGGCGCGTGCGTGGGCTGACGCGCAAGGAGGGAGGCCTCGTCGTCCAGCAGGAGGGTGCGGCCGGAGAAGGACGGCAGGCGCTGCGCCAGCGAGGAGTGGGACAGGAGCAGGGGCGAGGCGCAGTCCCGCAGCAGCAGCGCGAGGCGCTCGCGGGGATGGGCCCGCTCCAGGGGGACGTAGGCGGCGCCCGCCTTGAGGATGGCGAGGAGGGCGACGATGAGGTCGAAGGAGCGCTCCAGGCCCACGGCCACGGGAGTGCCTGGAGTGACGCCCAGGCTCATGAGGGCATGGGCGAGTTGGTTGGCGCGCTCATCCAGCTGCCGGTACGTGAGGCGGTCCTCCCCGGAGATGAGGGCCACGGCATCCGGAGTGCGCCGGGCCTGGGCCTGGAACAGGTCGGGCAGGGTGGCGTCGCGCGGGGCGTGGGTGCGCGTGTCGTTCCAGTCGAGCAGCACCTGACGCTGCTCGTCCTGGGAGAGCATGGATGCGGAAGCGAGCGGCGCGTCCGGATGGGCGACGAGGGCTTCGACGAGGGCGCCGAAGTGCCGTGCCATGCGCTGTGCCGTGGCGGGAGCGAAGAGGTCGGTGTTGTAGCCGAGCGAACCGTCGAAGCCGTCCGGTGTCTCGAAGAGGAACAGCTCCAGCTCGGCCTTGACGCTGTGGCCTTCCACGTCCAGCGGGCGCAGGGCGAGGCCCGGCAACTGGACGGCGGGCATGGAGGTGTTCTGCAGGGAGAAGAGGGCCTGGAACAGCGGCGGCCGCGTCAGGTCGCGCTGGGGCCTCAGGTCCTCGACGAGTCGCTCGAAGGGGACGTCCTGGTGGGCATACGCGCCCAGGGAGGCCTCGCGCACCTGCTGGAGCAGCTGGTGGAAGGACGCGCCCGGGGACACGCGGGAGCGCAGCACGAGCGTGTTGACGAAGAAGCCGATGAGGCTTTCCGTTTCCGCGTGCGTGCGGCCCGCGATGGGCGTGCCCACGCTGATGTCCTCCTGGCCCGCGTAGCGCGAGAGCAGCACCTGGAAGGCCGCCAGCAGGAGCATGAACGGCGTGACGCCGCCGCTCCGGCCCAGGGTCTTGAGGGCGTGCGCGAGCGACGAAGACAGCCGCAGCGGGACGACGTCGCCGTGGAAGGTCTGCACGGCAGGACGCGGGAAGTCCGTGGGCAGCTCCAGGGGCGCCGCGTCCGCGAGGCGCTGGCGCCAGTAGGACAGCTGGGCCTCCAGGACGTCACCGTGCAGCCAGGAGCGCTGCCAGAGGGCGTAGTCGGCGTACTGGACGGGCAGCTCGGGCAGGGGCGAGGGCCGGCCGTCGGAGAAGGCCCCGTAGAGCGCGGCCACCTCGCGGACGAGGACGCCGCGGGACCAGCCGTCGGACACGATGTGGTGCAGGGTGAAGACGAGCACGTGCTCGGTGGACGCGAGCTTCAGCAGCAGCGCGCGCACAAGGGGGCCCGAGGCCAGGTCGAAGGGACGCTGGGCCTCGGTGGACGCCAGGCGCCGGGCTTCGTCGAGGGCTGACTCGCCCAGGTGGCTGAGGTCCACCGTGGGCAGGGGCAGGTCCGTGGGGGACGCGATGTGCTGGAAGGGCTGGCCCTGACGAGAGGGGAAGCGGGTGCGCAGGGCTTCGTGGCGGCGCACCAGCTCGGTGAGGCTCTGGCGCAGGGCTTCGAAGTGCAGCTCGCCTTCCAGGCGGAGGATGGACGGGACGTTGTAGGTGGAGGCGCCAGGGACGAGCTGATCAATGAACCACAGCCGCTGCTGCGCGAAGGACAGCGGCAGCTCTCCCGTGCGAGGTGCGGGCACGAGCGGTGGGGCCTTCACGCCGGACGCCTGCTTCCCCGCGTCATCGATGCGACGCGCGAGGTCCGTCAGGAGCGGAGCTTCGAAGACGGAGCGCAGCGGCAGCTCCACGCCGAACGCCGCGCGCACGCGAGCCACGAGCTGTGTCGCGAGCAGGGAGTGTCCACCCAGTTCGAAGAACTGATCCTGTGCGCCCACGCGGGGCAGACGCAGCACTTCTGCCCAGAGGGAGGCGAGCAACTCCTCCGTGGGCGTGCGAGGCGCCACGTAGTCGGAGTTCGACGCGGAAGCCTCCGGAGCGGGCAGGGCCTTGCGGTCGACCTTGCCGTTGGGAGTGAGGGGCAGGGCCTCCAGGAAGACGAAGGCGGAGGGCACCATGTACTCGGGCAGCCGCTGCTTCAGGTTGTCGCGGAGTGAGGACACGTCCTGGGTATCCGCGACGACGTAGGCAACGAGGCGGGCCTCGCCGGGAGAGTCCTGGCGAGCCACGACGACAGCTTCATGCACGGAGGGAAGAGCACGAAGCACGGTGGCGATTTCACCGGGCTCCACGCGGAAGCCACGCACCTTCACCTGGAAGTCCACGCGGCCGAGGAACTCCACGCGGCCGTCCGCGAGCCAGCGCACGCGGTCCCCCGTGCGGTACATGCGAGCGCCGGGAGAAGGGCTGAAGGGGTCCGGCACGTAGCGCTCGGCCGTGAGGTCAGGCCGAGCGAGGTAGCCACGAGTCACCTGCGCGCCGCCGACGAAGAGTTCGCCCGGGACACCCAGCGGAGTGGGTCGCAGCGAAGCATCCAGGACGTAGAGGCGGGAGTGCGCCAGCGGCGAGCCGAGCGGCACGGAGGCGGGAGCCGGATTTGCCGGAGGCAGGTGCACACGACCTGCGAGCACGCCAACGGTCGTCTCGGTGGGGCCGTAGTGGTTGTGCACCTCGCAGTCCGGAGCGAGTGCATGGACGGACTGGAGCAGGGCCCAGGTGGAAGACTCACCACCGAGCACCAGGCGCTTGCGAGGCAGGACGTGGCGAGGCTCGGGCGCGGTGAGCAATGCGGCCAGGTGAGAAGGCACCACCTTCATGCAGTCGATGGGGTGACGCGCGAAGTAGTCGGCCAGGGCAGCCGGGCTGGAAGCGCACTCCTGGGAGAGGACGTGCAGGAGCCCACCGGTGGTGAGGGCGGGGAAGAGGACAGTGTTGCCCAGGTCCGCGACGAAGGTGGAGACGAGGGCAAAGCTGGAGCAGGCCTCCAAGCCAAGACGCTGAGTCACTGAATCGACGTAGGTGGACAGCTGCGCGTGAGCGACGGCGACGCCCTTGGGCCTGCCGGTGGAGCCGGAGGTGAAGAGGACGTAGGCAAGGGAGTCCGGATGCGCCTCACCCGGCGGTGCGTCGGTGCGCAGCCGGGAGAGGGTTGCAGCGTCTTCATCCAGGCGAACGACATGCGCGCTGGAAGAGGCAAACGCGGACGCGTGGCGGGCCACCGTAACGACAACGGGCGCAGCGACTTCCTGCACCAGGGACTGCAGGCGCAAGGCGGGCTGGGCCGGGTCCAGCGGCACGTAGGCACCGCCAGCCTTCCAGACACCCAGCAGGGCGACGACGGTTTCAACGGAGCGCTCCAGGCACAGCGCGACGCACGAGTCGGTCCCGACGCCCAGAGAGCGCAGATGCCAGGCCAACTGGTTGGCGCGTGCGTCCATCTCTCCGTAGGTGAGCACCTGGCCATCGCACGCCACGGCGGGCGCATCCGGATGGAGGGCAGCGCGCCGCTCGAAGAGGGCGTGCACGCTGCGAGGCGCAGGAAGCGGCGCCTCGGTGGAGACGAAGTCCGTGAGGAGCAGCCGCTTCTCCGCGTCCGTCAGCAGCGGCAACTCGCTGACGCGTGAGTCGGGCGAAGCCAGCGCGGCCTCCAGCAGGACGCGCAGGTGCTCCACCATGCGGGAGACGGTGGACGACTCGAAGAGGTCGGTGCGGTAGCCCAGGGTGCCGGTGAGGCCGTGAGGCGTCTGGGAAAGCGACAGGGTGAGGTCCGACTTGGTGGCCTCGAAGTCACGCGCGAGGGGCTGGAAGGACAGGCCCGCGAGACTCAGTTCCGAGGCCGGCGCGTTCTGCAGCACGAGCATGACCTGGAAGAGAGGCGAGTGGCTCAGACTGCGCTGCGGTTGCAGCTCCTCGACGAGCTTCTCGAAGGGCAGGTGCTGGTGCTCGTAGGCGGCCAGGGTGGTGTCGCGCACCTGGGCCAGGAGCTGTCGGAACGAAGCATCCGGCGCGACGTGGGAGCGCAGGACGAGGGTGTTGATGAAGAGGCCGATGAGGCCCTCGGTCTCCCCCCGGGTGCGGCCGGCGATGGGCGTGCCGACGGAGACGTCCTCCTGGCCGGAGTAGCGCGAGAGCAGCACCTGGAAGGCAGCCAGCAGGGCCATGAAGGGCGTGACGCCTTCACGCTGGCAGAAGTCCGTGAGCGCATCGGACAGCGGCAGATTGACAGACAGGGACGCACCGCGCTGGGACTGCACGGCGGGACGCGGCTTGTCCGTGGGCAGCTCCAGCAGCGCGGGAGCGCCCGTGAGCTGCTGCTTCCAGTAACCCAGCTGCGCCTCGAGCACCTCTCCCTGCAACCACGAGCGCTGCCACACGGCGTAGTCCGCGTACTGGACGGGCAGCTCCGGCAGCGGCGAGGACCTGCCCTGGACGAAGGCCCCGTAGAGCCCCGCGACCTCGCGCACGAGGACATCCATGGACCAGCCGTCGGAGACGATGTGGTGCATCGTCAGCAGCAGCACGTGCTCTTGCGAGTCGATCCGGATGAGCGACGCACGCAGCAGTGGCCCGCGCGCGAGGTCGAACGGACGCACGGCCTCGGCGGTGGCCCGTTCCTGGGCTTCGGCCTCACGTTCGGCCCTGGGCAGCGCGCCCAGGTCCAACACGGTCAGGTGGAAGTCGTCGGCAGGATGGATCTCCTGGAAGGGCTCCGCGTCACGAACCACGAACGTGGTGCGCAGGGCTTCGTGACGGTGGAGGAGCGCGCGGAAGGTCTGCTCCAGGGCTGGCACGTCCAGCGCTCCCTGCACGCGCAGCGCGAACGGGATGTTGTACGTGGCGGTGCCGGGCTGCAGCTGATCAATGAACCACAGCCGCTGCTGCGCGAACGACAGCGGCAGCGGACCCGAGCGCGGCACGGGGACCAGCGGAGGCGGCGCGGGCAGCTCCACCTTCCGCTGGGCGACCAGCGCCCGGTACACCTCGCGGGCCCGCCGGTGGGCCTCGGCCCAGGTGAGCGCCTCTCCTTCGTGCTCCGCGGCCACGGCATCGGGCGTGAGCCGGGCCTGGGCCTGGAGCAGCCGGTGCAGACCGGCGTCCTTCGCGGTGGCGGCGGACGGGTCGCGCCACGTGTGGAACAGCAGGTGCCGCTCCCCCGCCGTGAGCAGGGGCAGCGCATGGAGCGGATGATCCGGCCCCGCGAGCGCCCCCTCCAGCAGCACGCGCAGATGCCCCATCATGCGCTCCGCCGTCGAGGCGTCGAACAGGTCGGCGCTGTACTCCAGCAGGCCGCGCAGCCCCTGGCCCCGGTCGCTGATGGACAGGACGAGGTCGAACTTCGCCGCGCGGTGCTCGATCTTGAGCGAGCCCATCCGCAGCCCGGGCCCGAGCACCTCCGGCATCGGGGCATTCTGGTACGCGAGCATCACCTGGAAGAGGGGCGCGCGGCCGGCGATGCGCTCGGGCCGCAGGGCTTCCACCAGCTTCTCGAAGGGCACGTCCTGATGGGCGTAGGCGCCCAGCGTCACGTCGCGCACCCGGGCGAGCAGCGCACGGAAGCTGGGGACCCCAGCGAGGTCCGTGCGCAGGACCAGGGTGTTGACGAAGAAGCCGATGAGTCCCTCCAGCTCCGCGTGCGTGCGGCCCGCGATGGGCGAGCCCACGCTGATGTCCTCCTGTCCGGAGTAGCGCGAGAGCAGCACCTGGAAGGCGGCCAGCACCACCATGGAAGGCGTGACGCCCTCCTGACGGCAGAGGGACTGGAGCGCTTCCGACTGCTCCACGGGGAACTGGAAGGCAAGCGCACCCCCTTGAAGCGTCGGCACGGCCGGGCGCGGGCGGTCCGTGGGCAGCTCCAGCGTCCGGGGCGCGCCCTGGAGCCGGTTTCGCCACCAGCCCAGCTGTGCCTCCAGCACCTCGTCGCGCAGCCATCCACGCTGCCAGAGGGCGAAGTCCGGGTACTGCACGGGGAGCGGTTCAAGGAGCGCGGGGCGCCCCTGCGCGTGGGCCGTGTACAGCGTCGTCAGTTCCTGGACGAGGACGCCCATGGACCAACCGTCGGAGATGACGTGGTGCAGGGTGAGGAGCAGCGCGTGTCGCGCCTCATCCAACCGGACGAGGAGCACGCGCCAGAGCGGTCCCGTCGCCAGGTCGAAGGGCCGCCAGGCCTCGTGTTCGACGAGGCGCTGGAGCGCGGCTTCGCGTTCGTTGGCGGGAAGGCCGCTGATGTCCGCCCAGACCGCGGGCAGTGTGGGCTCCGGGGCAACGACCTGGACGGGCTGGTGCCCGTGCTCCTGGAGCGTCGTGCGCAGGGACTCGTGGCGCTGGAGCACGTCGCGCAGGGCGCGCGTGAGCGCGGGCACGTCGAGCGGGCCTTCCAGACGCACGGCGGTGGGGAGGTTGTAGTTCGTGCTGTCGGGATCCAGCTTCGAGAGGAACCACAGGCGCTGCTGCGCGAAGGACAGGGGCGCGGGGGCCTGCGTGGTCCGCGCGCGGAGTGGCGGAACGGGCGCCGCGGGCCGCTCCAGGACCAGCGCGTCGATGCGGCGGGCCACCGCCTCCACGGTGGGGCTCGCGAAGAAGTCGGGCAGGGAGAGCTCGACCCCGAAGTGCTGGCGCACGCGCGCGAGCACCTGGGTGGCGCTCAGCGAGTGGCCGCCCAGGTCGAAGAAGCTGTCCTCGGCGCCTGGTTCTTCGACGCGGAGCACGCGGCTCCAGAGCGCCGCCAGCTCGCGCTCCGTGTCGGTGCGCGGCGGG
>NZ_RAVW01000226.1 GCF_003611585.1 Corallococcus exercitus
CGGGGGCAGGGCGGAGAAGGTGTCGCGCAGGTACGCCTCGATGGCGCCGCGCTCGTCGGGGGACAGCGGGTCGGTGCGCACGTAGCGCTCCGTGAGCCGCACGGCGCCCACGTCGAAGCTGTGGCGGAAGGCCACCGTGCCGACGTCGCTGCCGTAGATGAACTCCGTGGACCCACCGCCGATGTCCACCACGAGCAGCGGCCCCGCGGCCTCGCTCCCGAAGTCCTGGGCCACGGCGGCGAAGGACAGCTGCGCCTCCATCTCCCCGGGGATGATCTCCACCGTCACGCCCGCGCGGGCCTGGGCGGCGGCGATGAAGTCCGCGCCGTTCTTCGCGTCGCGCGCGGCGCTGGTGGCGGACACGGCGATGCCCTCCGCGCCCAGCTCGCGGGCCTCGTTGGCGAAGGCCACCAGCACGGACAGCGTGGCCTCCATGCCGTCGGAGGACAGGACGCGGCTGTTGTCCACGCCCCGGCCCAGGCGGGTGATCTCGGCGCGCTCCACCACGGCCTCGAAGCGCCCGTCCGGCAGGCGCTCCGCGACCAGCAGCAGCACGGAGTTGGTCCCGATATCGATGGATGCGAAGCGCGGCATGGCGCGCACACTACTCAACGCAGCAGCGCTTCCAAAGCCTCCCCCAGGGCCTCGTAGTCCGCCGGGGTGTTGTAGAGCTGGGCGGACAGCCGCAGGTGCCGCCGGGGCGCCCGGGGCCAGGCGGTGACGGGGACCTCGATGTGGTGCTCCTCGAACAGGCGCACATGGAGGGGGTCCACGTAGAGCGGCGGCTCGGGGTGCTCCGGGAAGCCGTCCGGCAGGGCCACGCACGCCATGCTGCCCACCATGGACTCCGGGCACAGCGGCTCCGTGTTGCCCAGCCGCGCGTTCAGCCTCCGCCGGGCGGCCAGCGCCTTCTCCCGGTTGGACGCCATCACCTCCGGCCACCCGCCCGGAACGAGCCCGCCCATGAAGCGGATCACGGTGGGGATGCACAGGAAGGGCGTGGGGTCGACCGTTCCCACCCAGTCGAACTCCAGCCGGAAGCGCGAGCGGTCCGTGCGCGGCGAGTTGTGCCCGTGGCTCACCACCATCGGCTTGAAGCCCCGCTGCAGGTCGCGGCGCACGTACAGGAACGCGGCCCCCTTGGGCGCGCACAGCCACTTGTGGCAGTTGCCCGTGTAGTACGCCGCGCCCAGCTCCTGGAGCGCCAGCGGCACCATGCCCGGCCCGTGCGCGCCGTCCACCAGCGTCTCCACGCCCCGCTCGCGCAAGCGGCGCACCAGCTCCGCCACCGGCAGGACCAGCGCCGTCTGGCTGGTGATGTGGTCGATGAGGACCAGCCGCGTGCGCGGCGTCACCTGCGCCATCACCGCGTCCACCACCGACTCCGGCGAGGACACGGGCCAGGGCAGCTTCGCCACCACCACCTTCACGCCCTGCTCCGCGGCGGCCACGTCCAGCGCGTTCTTCGACGCGTTGTATTCGTTGTCGGTGGTGAGCAGCTCGTCGCCGGGCTGGAAGCGCAGGTTGCGCAGCACGGTGTTCACGCCCGTGGTGGCGTTGGGCACGAACGCCAGGTCATCCGCGTCCACGCCCACGAACGCCGCGAGCGCGGCGCGCGCCTCCTCAAGCAGCGGCTCCAGCTCGCGGGCGAGGAAGCGCACGGGCTCCGACTCCAGCCGCGCCCGCAGCTCCGACTGGTGCTGGAGCACCGCCTTGGGGCACGCGCCGAACGAGCCGTGATTGATGAAGACGACCTGGGGGTCCAGGCCCCAGTGAGTCCTGTGGGCGGGGAGGGGAGCGCTCATGGGGTGCGCAATGCACCCCGGCGCGTCCCCCCTGTCAACGACACCCGCCGTCCGTGACTACTTCGCCGCCGGAGCGGTGCCCCAGTCCGGGGTCAGCCAGTTGCCCTTCTCCATGGGGAGCGGCACCTGGTTGTTGCCATCAGAGGTCATCACCCACAGGTGCGCGGCGCCGTTGCGGTTGGAGCTGAACATGATGAGCCGGCCGTTGGGGGAGAAGGTCGGCTCCTCGTTGTTGCCCTGGTCCTGCGTGAGGCGCGTCACCTTGCCCGTGTCCACGTTGACCGTGAAGAGGTCGAAGGCGTTGCGCTCGTCGCGAGCCGTGAAGGCGATGAGGTCCCCGCGCGGCGACCAGTCCGGCGTCTGGTTGTAGTTGCCCTGGAAGGTGAGCCGCTTCACGCCGGAGCCGTCCGCGTTCATCACGTACACCTGCGGGCTGCCGCCCCGGTTGGACACGAACGCGATTCTCTTGCCGTCCGGCGACCAGGTGGGGCTGGTGTTGAGGCCGTAGGGCGTGTCGGTGATGGCCTTGGCGCCGGAGCCGTCCGCCGCGGCGACGTAGATTTGAGCGCTCTCCCCTTCGGCCAG
This sequence comes from Corallococcus exercitus, assembly GCF_003611585.1. Taxonomy (GTDB): domain Bacteria; phylum Myxococcota; class Myxococcia; order Myxococcales; family Myxococcaceae; genus Corallococcus; species Corallococcus exercitus. The sequence goes on from NZ_RAVW01000226.1 coordinate 2,391, forward strand.
CGCGTACGCGATGCGCTTGCCGTCCGGCGAGTACGCGATGCCCGTGGCCATCTGCCCGTCCGTCACCAGCGGCTTCGCCTCGCCGCCGGGGGTCTGCACGTAGATGTCCGGCCGGTTCTTCCGGTAGGACGTGAAGGCCACCTGGCCGGACGGGCTGAGCGTGGGGAGGATGTGCGTGCCGCCCTTGGTGAGCGCCTGCGCGCCCATGCCGTCCCAGTCCGCCACGTACACGTCGCGGTTGGCGCCCGCCTTGCGCACGTAGGTGATGCGCGACAGGAAGGGGCTCGGCTCGCGGGTGAAGTGCCGGTAGAGCGCGTCCGCCAGCGCGTGCGCCAGCTGCCGGGGCTCACCGGCCGGCGCGTCCTTGGACACCTTCAGCTCCTCCTTGCCCGTGGCCACGCTGAACAGGCGCAGCTCGCCGCGCAGCGCGCCGCCGTCCTGCGCGAGCGACACCTTCACCAGCGACTCCGCGCCCACGTCCGCCCAGCGGCTGAAGTTGATGCTGCCCGCCGTCATGCCCTCCTTCGCGTCCGCGGTGAAGCCGGCGCGGTCCAGCACCTGGAAGATGCCGGATGCGGTGAGGTCGTACGTGAAGGCGGCGTCGAAGGACTGGGCGGACTTCTTGTCCGCGCCCTCCTGCACCACGGGCGCGGGGGCCGCGAGCGGCAGCGGGCGGAAGTTCGCGCCGGAGATTTCGATGACGGGCGCCTGCGCCAGCACCAGCGCGGGGACGAGGAGGAGCGACAGCAGGAAGGCTTTCATGGGCTGAACACCAGGACGACGCCGTTCTTCTGGAGCGCGTCGCGAAGCGCATCGGGGGGAGGAGAGAAGGGAGAGGCCTTGCGCACGGCGGCCACCACCGCCGCGTCGAACAGCTCGTTGCCGCTGGCCTTGGCCAGGCTCACGTCCAGCACTTCACCCGCGCGGCCCAGCTTCATGGCCACCTGCGCCTTGAGGTACAGGCGCTCCGCGTCGGGGATGGTGTCCGCCACGTTGTAGTGACGGCGCACCTGGGACTTCAAAAGGCCGTAGTACCGCTCGCCCTCCGCCACCGCGGAGTCACCGTCGGGGTCGCCGTCCTCGGCCCCCTCCAGCTCCTCCGGCTCCGTGGGCTTCGCGGACTTGTCGAACGCGCCGAAGAGCTTCTTGCGCCGGTCCTCCGCGTTCGCCTCGCCCTTCTGGGGCGCGGGCGACGGCGCGGGCTTCACGCCGGGCACCGCCACGGCGGCGGGGGAGGGCGCCGGAGCGTCCGCGGGCGGCGTGGGCGTGGGCTTCGCCACGACCTCCTTGGGCGGCGGCTGCGCCACTTCCTTGCGCGGCAGCAGCTTGGGGTCGCGCGGCTTGCCCAGCCGCACCAGCGACGCGTTGATGGGCTTCTGGTCCAGGTCCAGCTTCGGCGCGGACGTGAAGCGCGCGTAGAGCAGCGCCGCCGCGAGCACCGCCACGTGCCCGCCCACGGAGAAGACGACGAAGCGAGACAGCCGCGTGGGCCGTGTCACCAGCAGGCTGTGGGTCACCGCGGAGCTCATGGGCTAGCGCTTCGCCTCCTTGGGCTTGCCCTTGCCGCTGGACGCGGGGGCCTTGCCGGAGTTGGACGCCTTGGAGCCCGTGGCCGGTTCCGTGATCATCCCCACGTTGGAGATGCCCGCGCGCTGGGCGGCGGCCATCACCTCCACCACCACGCCGTACGGCACGTCCCGGTCCGCGTGGAGATACACCTCCTTGTCCGCCTGCGCCTTCGCGTTGGCGGCGAGCTTCGTCTCCAGCTCCTCCAGCGCCACCTCCGCGTCCCCGATGTAGACCTTGCGCCCCGCGTCGATGGAGAGGACGACCTTCTTCTCCGTCGCCTCCACCGGGGCCGCCTTGGTCTCCGGCAGGTTCACCTTCACGCCCTGCTGGATGAGGGGCGCCGTCACCATGAAGATGATGAGCAGCACCAGCATCACGTCCACCATGGGCGTGACGTTGATCTCGCTCATGGTGGTGCGGCCACCACCGCCCTTGCCTCCGCCCATGCCCATGTGACGGGTCCCCTAGCGGAAGAAGTGCCGCTTGATGATGTTGAGGAAGTCCGCGGAGAAGTTGGACATCTCCGTGTCGAAGACCTTGATGCGGCTGACGAACGAGTTGTACGCGACCACCGCCGGGATGGCCGCGAACAGCCCCGCCGCCGTGGCGAAGAGCGCGTTGCCCACCGGCGCGGCCACCGTGGCCAGCGTCGCGTTGCCCTGCTCCGCGATGTTGTTGAACGCGCCCAGGATGCCAATCACCGTGCCGAACAGGCCCACGAACGGCGACGCGGCGCCCACCGTGCCCAGGAAGGACACGCGGTTCTCCAGCTCGGTGATCTGCGCCGTGGCCGCGCGGTTGAGCGCGCGCTCCACGTTCTCGATGCCGCCCAGCTTGGCGCTCATCGCGGCCTCGGCGCCGCCGTCCTGCGTGCCCGTCTGCGCCAGCTTGCTCAGCTCCTCGTAGCCCGCGCAGAACACCTTCGACAGCGGCGAGCCCTCCAGCTTCTGGGCGGACTGGTAGATGGCCTCCAGCCGGGACGCCTTCCAGAAGGTGTCGAGAAAGGTGAGCGACTGGGCGCGGGCGCGCGACAGCTGGGTGGCCTTCATGGCGATGAGCGCCCAGGAGGCGACCGAGACGGCCATGAGGAGCAGGAGCACCGCGAGCTCGATGAACGACGCGTCGCGGATGATCTCCACGTAGTTCATGGCGCCAAAGGCCAGGGGCAGGTGGGGTATCATGGGGTCCAGCGCGTAACATTCCGTCCTCGGGTGGGTCAAACCCGCTCTCAATGCCCGGTTGCTTTGGACGGCACTGAATAATTCCCGGGGTCGGTCGTCTGGAGGGTTGTTACGGGCCGACGACCTCAACTTCCCGAAACACGGATGCCCACCATGAACGCGAGAACGCTCGCCGCATTCCTCTGCCTCTCCTCTGGTCTCACCGGCTGCATCGTCGAAAGCAACCACCCGCGCTACCCCGGCGACGTCCGGATGTCGTGGAGCTTCGATGGCGCGACTTGCAACCAGATGCGGGACATCCAGGGCGTGGACATCTACATCGACGGCGAGATCCTGGAGAACGACGGCCAGTATCCCTGCACGGCGAACGGCTTCGACGGCATCGTCCTGCACGACTTCGCGCCCGGCACGTACTCGTTCAACGCGGAGGCGGTCGACTACGACGGCGTGGCCCGCTACTCGTACCACGGCAACTTCACGGTGGACGGCAACGTGGCCGTGCCCATCAACTTCCCCACGGGCCACACGGGCGCCACGGCCTACGCCTACGTGAACTGGCTGTTCCCGACGGAATCGGGCACGAGCTATCCCACCTGCGGGCAGGCGGGGGTTGCCTACGTGGACGCCCGGGTGGATGACGGCGCGTGGGCGCGCTTCAACTGCAAGGAGGGCAGCGAGGGTCGCTCGGTGGAGACGCCGGACCTGGCCCCCGGGCAGCACTACCTGGAGATCGTGGCCATCGACTCGCTGGAGCGGCCCCTCTACTACTACGGCGGCGGCTTCACCTCGCAGGTCGGCATCCCGGCCTCCATCACGGCGAACACCTGGATCATCGGTGGGGCCGCGGTGGGCTGGCAGCTCTACGAGACCAGCACGAAGCTGAGCTGCGCCCAGGCCGGCGTGAGCGAGGTGGGCATCAACTTCCAGGACATCCACACCGGCGAGTGGGTCTACGGCGCCGAGGGTCAGTGGTTCTCCTGCAACGAGGCCCCCGCCATCTTCGAGTTCCTCCGCCCCGGCGAGTACTTCGTCTCCTTCAAGGCCTCGGGCACGGGCGGCCGCGCCTACTCCTCGCGCAGCGACCTGGCGCCCATCCGGGTCTACGCCCATGACTTCCCGGGCGTGAACGACGCGGTCTACGCCCCGATGTACCGCATCCAGTAGGCGCCGGACCCCCACGGGGCTTCGGTCGCACGGAAGGGTCGGAGGCCATCCAGGCTTCCGGCCCTTCGTGCGTTCCGGGGGCTGGAGGCCGGCAGCGGGCGTTGGCATCAAACGTGATAGGGACTCCCCCCATGCGGCAAGACAGCCACGGTCCCATCGGCGTGTTCGACTCCGGCATTGGAGGGCTCACGGTCCTCAAGGCGCTCATGGCGCGGCTCCCCCACGAGCGCACGCTCTACCTGGGGGACACCGCCCGGGTGCCCTACGGCACCAAGTCCGGCGAGGTGGTGACGCGCTACTCGCTGAAGAACGCGGAGTTCCTCCTGGAGCGCGGCATCAAGCTGCTGGTGGTGGCGTGCAACACCGCCTCCGCCGCGGCGCTGCCCGCCCTCCAGGCCGCGCTGCCGGTGCCGGTGCTGGGCGTCATCGAGCCCGGGGCCCGCACGGCGCTCCAGCGCACCCGGGGCCGCGGGGTGGGCGTCATCGGGACGCCTGGCACCGTCCGCTCCGGCGCGTACCAGCGGGCGCTGGAGGCGGGCAACCCGAAGGTCGCGGTGAAGGCCATGGCGTGCCCGCTCTTCGTGCCCCTGGCGGAAGAGGGGTGGACCACCGGCGACGTGCCGCTGCTGGTGGCGAAGGAGTACCTGGCCGGCTTCGCGCGCGACGGGGTGGACACGCTGGTGCTGGGCTGCACCCACTACCCGCTGCTCAAGGGCGTCATCGCCGAGGTCGTGGGGCCGCACGTGTCGCTGGTGGACTCGGCGGAGGCCACGGCGGAGGCGGTGGCGACGCTGCTGGGGGAGAAGGGGCTCCTGGCGCCAGCGTCCGTGGGCGCGCCCGAGCACGCCTTCTTCGTCACCGACGTGCCGGAGCGCTTCGTGGAGGTGGGGGCCCGCTTCCTGGGGCGCCCCATCCCTTCCGCGGAGCAGGTGGACCTGCGCTTCTAGCCGGTGCTTCCCGGCCCGTCTTCAGGACCTCAGGGCAGGGGGGGCGCGGAGACGCTGGGGGCAGGCTCTTCCGCGGAGGCCTTGAGCAGCTCCTTGGCCACCTGGAGCACGGGCAGCTCCTGGACGCCGTCCACGGCCACGAGCGCCTCCGCAGCCTCCGTGCCGATGTCGTCCTGGCGCGGCAGCTGGCCGGTGGCCCAGGTGATGAGCCGCTCCATCAGCGGGAAGAAGTGGATCATCCGCAGCGGCAGGTTCATCCAGCCCACGGTGATGCAGTAGTACTGGTTGAAGGGCGCGGTGTGGTGCACGCGGTGGTGGTCCGGCGGCAGGATGAGGTGCACGCGCTGCAGGAAGCCGATGAGCGCGGGCGGCTCATCCAGGTGCGACCACTTGTGGAACTGGTTGGTCGCCATCACCCAGAAGATCATCGCGCCCAGGAACGCGGCCAGGAACACCCAGCCGGGACCGTTGAGGGGCACCGCCACCGCGAGCGCCGCCACCGGCAGCGACACGAGGCAGTTGTTGCCGTTGGTCTCCACGAAGTCGTGGCGGGTGATGGCCTTCTCGTCGACGTGGTGCTCGCGGAAGGGGCGGATGAAGGCCTTGCCCAGGATGGGCATCTCCGTGGAGCCCCACGTGTCCCCCATCCAGTGGACGAAGCCGGACACGAAGTCCGCGGCCAGGTAGCCCAGCACCACCGCCAGGGTCAGCAGCCACGGCCCGGTGTGGTGGGTGCTCCAGAGCTTGTAGACGAGCGCGGCCTCCAGCCCCACGAACGCGATGATGGAGGCGATCTCCATGGCGCGGATGGCGGGCGAGTACCCCTGCGCGAGCGTCTGGGCGTCCTGCAGGCGGACCTTGTCCGCGATGGTGTTCGGCTTCTTCATCGGTATTCCGCCCGAGGCAAGGGATGGAGGGACTGACGGCGCGAACGTCAGAACGGTTTACGTACCCCAGCCTGTTTCAGCTTTTCAACAGAGGCCCCCATGCCCGCCAGGCTGGTATGCCCGTGCGGATCCGTACACGGGGGGTGTGCGGAAGGTGGCGGACGCACACCGGCGGAAGCGGGCAGGCGCGCGAGAAGAGGTGCGGGGCGCGTGACGCTTGCCTTGTGAAGCCTGGACCCCGCTGCTACGGTGCCCGACCTCGGCAATGGCGAAAACCTTCGAAAAAGCCGTCACCGGCTTCAATCACAACATCAAGCACAAGGGGAAGGTCTACCACGTCCAGACCGAGGACTCGGGCGTCAACAACCCCCACATCATCACCCACCTGTTCGTGGGCGGGAACATCCTCGCGTCGAAGAAGACGTCCTACGCGGACATCCTCAACGCGGAGAACCTGGCGGAGGTCGTGCGCGAGTTGATGGAGGAGCAGCACAAGGAGATGCTGCGCAACCTCATCAACGGCGTGTACGACAACTACGAGTCCACGGTCCGTTCGTACCAGCCCGGCCAGCTCGCCACGGACGCGGAGATGGCCGCGCAGCCGAAGCTGCCGCAGGCGCCCGCGCAGCCGCGTCCGCCCGCGCCGCCGCCGCCTCCCGCCGTGGCCGCCGCCCCGCACCTGCCTCCGGAAGTGGCCGCCGCGCGCGCCCTCAAGGAGAAGCCGCGCATCAACGAGGTGGGCGTGGAGACGCTCTTCGGAGAGGACCTCATCTCCGAGAAGAGCCTGGACGAGGTCATCCTCAGCTACCTGGCGAGCGAGGGCGAACCCTCGTAGTCCTCGCGCGGTGCGGCCCCTCCTCACGGCTGGAGCCGCGCCCGGCCCGTTCCTGGGCGGGCCCTGGGGCCGTGGTACGCTCACCGGAAGCCCCTCGCTTCCGGTCATGATCCAGTTCTTCCACGTCTACAAGGCGTATCCCGGCGATCCGCCGGTGTTGCAGGACATCAACCTGAACGTGGAGAAGGGCGAGTTCGTCTTCCTCACCGGCCCGTCCGGCGCGGGGAAGACGACGCTGCTCAAGCTCATCTTCTGCGGGGAGAAGGCCACCAAGGGGCAGATATTGGTGGGCGGCAAGAACATCGCGCGCATCCGCGAGTCGGCGGTGCCGTACCTGCGCCGCAACATCGGCGTGGTGTTCCAGGACTTCAAGCTGCTGCCCCACCGCAGCGTCGCGGACAACGTGGGCTTCACGCTGGACGTGCTGGGCGTGCCCCGCGCGGAAGGCCGCGAGAAGGTGCACCGGATGCTCAAGCTGGTAGGGCTGGAGCACAAGGCGAACTCGCTGCCCCTGCGGCTGTCGGGTGGAGAGCAGCAGCGCGTGGTGATTGCGCGCGCGCTCGTGAACGACCCCACCATCCTCCTGGCGGACGAGCCCACGGGCAACCTGGACCCGGCGCTCACCGTTGAAATCATGGACCTGCTCACGGACATCAACATCCGGGGCACCACGGTGATGGTGGCCACGCACGACGCCACGCTCCTGTCGCGCTACCAGAAGCGCACGGTGCGCCTGGAGCGCGGGCTCATCGTCTCCGACGAGGACGGCGTCAAGGCGGCGCGGCGGATGCTGGTATGAGCGTGCTGTCGAAGGCGGCCTACTTCGGGCGCTCGGCGGCCGGGGGGCTGAAGCACGCGCCCTTCGTGCACTTCATCGCCGTATCCACCATCGCCATCGCGCTGTTCGCGGCGGGGCTGGCGCGGGGCGCGTCGCACGTGGTGGACAACCTGCTCGCGTCGCTGGGCGGCGAGGTGGAGGTGACGCTCTACCTGGCGCCACAGCTGGGCGAGGACGAGGTGCACGGCGTCCACACGCGCGTGGTGGAGCTGAGCCACGGCGAGGTGACGGTGGTGCCGCCGGAGGCGGCGCTGAAGCGGCTCAAGCAGGAGCTGGGCGACCTGGGCGAGGCGCTGTCGGAGCTGCCGGAGAACCCGCTGCCCGCGACGCTGGAGCTGCGCGTGCCGGAGGCGCGGCGGTCTCCGGAGGCGCTCAAGGCCCTGGCGAAGGAGCTGCGCGCGCTGCCCGGGGTCACCGGCGTGGACTATGGCGAGGCCGCGGTGGAGCGGCTGTCCGCCATCGCCCGCGCGCTGAGCTTCGGGGCGCTGGTGGCGCTGGTGGTGGTGCTGGGGACGACCGTCGTCATCGTGGCGGCGACGCTGCAGCTGGCCATCTACTCGCGGCGCGAGGAGATTGAGATCCAGAAGCTGGTGGGCGCCACGGACCGCTTCGTGAAGGCGCCGTTCCTCCTGGAGGGGCTGCTGCAGGGGCTCCTGGGCGCGCTGGTGGCGGTGGGCGGGCTGTGGCTGTTCGGCCGGCTGCTGGGGCCCACGCTGGGGTCGTTGTTCGCGTTCCTCCTGGGACCGGGCGTGGCCGCGCCGTGGGTGGAGACGCGCACCGCGGTGGAGCTGCTGGTGGCCGGCTGCGCCCTGGGCCTGGGCGGCAGCTTCGTCGCGGTGGGGCGCTTCCTGCGCGTATGAGACGGCTGGCCTGGCTCATGGTGCTCCTGGGCGCGACCGCCGCGTTCGCCCAGCAGGACGAGGAGGCGGAGCGCGCGGCCATCCGCGAGAAGCTGGCCGCGCAGCGCGCCACGCTCGCGCTGGTGGAGGCGAAGAAGCTCTCCGTGCTGGAGGGCATGGAGCTGATGGAGGACATGACCGCCTTCTCCCGCCGCCGCGTGCGCGCGCTGGAGGGCGACCTCAACCTCTTCCGCCGCCGCGTCGCGCTCGCGGAGCGTGAGGAGGCCGTGCTGCGCGAAGCCCTGCGCGCCCAGCTGCGCCGGCTGTCCCCGCGCCTGCGCACGCTGTACCGGCTCCAGCGCCGCCGCCCGCTGGAGGTGCTGCTGTCCGCGGAGGACTTCGCCGCGCTCATGTGGCGTGCCCGTGCGCTGGAGGCCAGCATGGCCGGCGACCTGGAGCTCCTGCGCACCGTGCAGCACGTGGCGACCCTCCAGCGCCAGGCGACGCTGGAGCTGAAGCGGCTGCACACCTCGCTGTCGCAGCGCGTGGCCTTCCTCCAGCAACAGTCGAAGCAGGCCCAGGCCCAGCAGGAGGCGCTGGAGGAAGTGGTGGGGAAGCTGGCCGGCGAGGCGGAGCTGGCGAAGCGCGCCGTGCGCGAGCTGGAAGGCGCGGACGCGGAGCTCACCCGCATGCTGGCGGACCTGCATGAAGCCCCCGCGACCAGCGGCTTCGGCGCGCTGAAAGGCAAGCTGCCCCGGCCCGTGGCGGGCATCGTGGAGGTGGGCTTCGGCCGCGTGGTGAACCCGCGCTTCAACACCGTCACCGTCCAGAAGGGCGTGGACATCCGCGCGCCCGCGGGCACCCCCGTGCACGCGGTGGCTGAAGGCACCGTCGTCTACGCGGGCTGGCTGCGCGGCTACGGCAACCTGCTCATCGTCGACCACGGCGATGACTTCCACACCCTGGTGGCCCACCTCTCCGCCATCGCCGTCGCCGTGGGGGCCCGCGTGGCCCCGGGCGACGTGGTGGGGGAGGTGGGCGACACCGGCTCCCTCAAGGGCGCCTACCTCTACTTCGAGGTCCGCCGCGCCGGGCAGGCCGTCGACCCGGCCCCCTGGCTGGCGCCCGCCACCGCCGCCGCGGGGACGCCCTGACTCTGTCTGCTTTGATGCGCTGCGTCCAAGATGCGGGGGCGTTAGAAGGTGCAGGGCAGCGGTCGTTGGTGAGGAAGGAGGCCCGCGCGTGGACCTGATGGGTGGGATGCAGAAGGCGATGCGCCGTGTGCTGGTGGCGCGTGGCGTCGTGTCGGAGACGGTGAACGTCGGCGGTCAGGCGGTGCACCACTACGCGCTGGAGGGGCAGGGCAAGGGCCCGCCGGTGGTGCTGGTGCACGGGCTGGGCGGCTCCGCCAACGGCTTCGGGCGCACGTTCTTCGGCCTGGCGCGGCGCTTCTCCCGCGTGCTCGCGCCGGACCTGCCAGGCCACGGCTTCTCCGGCGAGTACTGCGGCGGCCCCACCTGCGTGCAGGCCCAGTTCGACGTGCTGCGCGCCTACTTCGAGCACGTGGTGAGGACGCCCGCCCTCGTGGTGGGCAACTCGCTGGGCGGGGCCATGTCCGTCAACCTGGCCGCCGAGCATCCTTCCCTGGTGAAGGCGCTCGCGCTGGTCGCCCCCGCGGGCGCGGCGCTGACGCCCGACGCACTGGCGGCGCTGCTGGGCCACTTCGCGGTGAAGTCGAACGCGGACGTCCGCGCCCTGACGAAGCGGCTCTTCCACCGTCCTCCGTGGGCCGCGATGCTGCTCGCGTCGGAGCTGCGCAAGTTCTACACGACGCCCACGGTGCAGGCGCTGGCGGCGGATGCGCTGGCCACGCAGGCGAGCATCGCGCCCCAGGCGGTGCGGGAGCTGAAGATGCCGGTGCTCTTCCTCTGGGGCGGCAGCGAGCGGCTCCTGCCCCCGGAGATCCTCACCTGGTACCGGCAGCACCTGCCCGCCCACGCGGAGGTCCACGTGGTGGAGGGCTTCGGCCACGTGCCGCAGATGGAGCGGCCGGACGCGTTCGTGTCCCACCTGGTGGGCTTCGCGGACCGGGCCAGCCTCTAAGGGCGGGAATCGTCCGGCGGGCCGGGTGTAGACTCGGGGGCCTTGCGACGGCCTCTCTCACCCGACCCCCAAGGACGCGCTCCCGTGACCCGTTTCCCGAAGCCGTGGCGCATGGGACTCGCCGCGCTCCTCCTGTGGGGCGCGCCCGCGTTCGCGCAGAAGCCAGCGGACGCGGCCGGCCGCGAGGAGTCCGCGTACCGCCAGCTGGAGCTGTTCGCGCGGGTGCTCTCCTACGTGGAGAACAACTACGTGGAGCCCGTGGACAGGAAGACGCTCATCCAGGGCGCCATCCAGGGGATGCTCGACACGCTGGATCCGCACACCCTCTACATGCCCCCGGAGCTCTTCCGGGAGATGAAGATCGACACGTCCGGCGAGTTCGGCGGCCTGGGCATTGAAGTCGCGCGCAAGGGCGACCGGCTGGTGGTGGTGGCGCCCATCGACGACACGCCCGCCGCTCGTGCCGGCATCAAGGCCGGGGACGAGCTGCTCGCCATCGACGGGGAGAGCACCCAGGGCATGGACCTGGGCCGCGCGCTCCAGAAGATGCGCGGGCCCGCGGGCGGCCGCGTGCTGCTCACGCTCATGCGCGCGGGCTTCAACGCCCCGCGGGAGCTGGCCATCCTGCGCGACCACATCCGCATCGTGTCCGTGGAGGGCGTGCTCTACGACGGCATCGGCCACGTGAAGGTGAAGAACTTCCAGGACCGCACGGACCTGTCGCTGAAGAAGGAGCTGGACCGGCTGCGCGCGCTCAACGGCGGCAAGGAGCTGGATGGCCTGGTGCTGGACCTGCGCAACAACCCCGGCGGCCTGTTGGATCAAGCCGTGGCCATGAGCGACCGCTTCCTGCCGGGCAACCTGCCCATCGTGTCCACGCGCGGGCGCGACGGCCGCAACGCCTCCGAGGAGAAGAGCCGCGACCGCGACACGGAGAAGGACTACCCGCTGGTGGTGCTGGTGAACGCGGGCAGCGCCTCCGCGTCCGAAATCGTCGCCGGCGCGCTCCAGGACCACGGCCGCGCGGTCATCATGGGCACGCAGACCTTCGGCAAGGGCAGCGTGCAGACCATCATCGAGCTGGAGGACGGCTCCGGCCTGAAGCTCACCATCGCGCGCTACTACACGCCCAAGGGCCGCAGCATCCAGGAGAAGGGCATCACCCCGGACTTCCTCGTGCCGGAGGACTCCACCGGGAAGACGGGAAGCGACGCGCCCCGGGAGAAGGACCTGCGGCGCCACTTCAAGGCGGAGCCGTCCCAGGCGACGTCGGAGGTCGCCGCGCAGCCCCGCACCCTGCCCGCGAACCTAAAGGACTGGGCGGTGACGGCGAAGCTCGCGGATCCACAGCTGAAGGTCGCGCTCAACTACCTCCATGGGTTGGCGCCAGGGCCCGCGTCCCGGGCCACCGGGAGCACCGCGGGTCGCTGAAACCCCCTTTCGAGGTGGCGTTCCGCCTCGCAGTGCGTGTAATGCGCACAGCAACGAGGGAGACCGGATGCGACGTCCTTTCAATCGCGCGCTGCACGCGACGCTCAGTGGCTGGCTGGTGGGAATGCTGGCCATGGGCCCCGCCGCCGCGCAGCAGCAACACGTACCGCTGCGGCTGATGCCGCGAACGCTGCCGTCGGCGACGGGCCCGCGCGTGGCGGTGGTGGCCATTCCCGTGGATGCCTCGCTGGAGGGTGAGGCGCTGGCGCTGGCGCACTGGGCTGAACAGGCCGTGGCCCGCTCCGGGCGCCTGGAGCTGGTGCGGCTGACGGACGCGCTGGACCCCCAGGGCGTGAGCGCGCGCCAGGCGAAGGCGGTGGAGGGCAACGCCGCGTTCAAGGACGGCGCGAAGGCGTACGACGAGCTGGACACCGTGAAGGCGCTCCAGAGCTTCGACAAGGCGGTGAAGGACTACGAGCAGGCGGACCTGTCTCGCGCGTTCCCGCTGCTGAGCCGCGCGCGGGTGATGAAGGCCGCGACGCAGGTGGCCAACGGGGAGAACAAGGCCGCGGAGCTGGAGATGCGCGGCGTGCTCGCGGTGGATCCGCGCGCGACGTTCAACCCCAACTTCTTCCCGCCCGAAGAGGTCGCGTTCGTGGAGAAGGAGCGCAAGGCGCAGCTGGACGGCGCGCAGGCGACGCTGTCGGTGCGCACGCAGCCCGCCCCCGCGCAGGTGTTCGTGGACGGGACCTACCGGGGCGTGTCCCCGCTGGCGCTCACGGGCCTCACCCGCGCGGACCACTACGTGACGCTGGTGGCGCCGGGCTACGCCGTGACGGAGGGCCGGGCGCGCGAGGGCGAGTCCTCCTTCACGCTCACGAAGCTGCCGGTGCAGCAGCGCTACGCCGCGCTCGTGGAGCGCATCGCGAAGAACCCCGACGACGAGGAGCGGGACAAGGCGCTGCAGGAGCTGGGCGCGCTCGCGGGCGTGCCGCAGGTGCTGGCGCTGGTGGTGCGCGGCGGCCCGGGCAACGCGCCGCTGACCGTCACCGGCCTGCGCATGGACGTGGCGGACGGCCACAACCAGGCGTACGCGCTGGGCCAGGTGCCGCGCGGTGACGCGATGGCCACGGGCTCCGAGGCGCTCCTGACGGGGCTCGTCGCCCAGGACGCGGCGCGCGTCGATGGCAAGCCGGTGAAGCACTTCGCCGATGGCGGGGGCGTGAGCCGCCGCACCGCGGGCTACGTGCTGCTGGCCACGGGCGTGGCGCTGCTGGCGGGCGGCATCTACTTCGGCCTGGAGGCCTCCTCCAAGTCGGACGCGTTCAAGACCGCGCCGCAGGGCAGCACGCGCGCGGAGGACCTGAAGAGCACCGGCAAGACGTACGCGCTGGTGGCGGACATCGGCGTGCTGGCGGGCCTGGTGTCCGCGGGCGCCGGCAGCTACCTGGCGTTCTACAAGAAGGGTGGGGGCTCGGCCTCGACCAGCACCCCCGCGAGCACCCCGTCCGAGCGCGCCGCGCCGGCCCGTGAAGAGAAGCCCATGAAGGAGGCGCTGCCCATGCCGCCGCCTCCGCCCGCCGCGAAGACGGAGCCCGCCCCCAAGGCGAACGCCACGTCC
>NZ_RAVW01000227.1 GCF_003611585.1 Corallococcus exercitus
CCGTGGGCGTCACGGGGCGGGGATGACAGGCGGCGAGCGACAACAGGAGCAGCAGGGCGGCGTGGCGCATGGGCAAGGGGAAACTCTACCTTGCACGGGGAAACGCGCGACGCGTAGATTGCCGCGCGCTCATGGCCCGGGAAAAGGACAACATCGCTCTGTCCGACGAGCACAACACCCGCGGCATCGAGCTGGCGGACCGGGGCTGGCTGGACGAGGCCATCAAGGAGTTCCGCAAGGCCATCGACCTGGACCCGACGTCGGCGCACGCGCACGACAACCTGGCCACGGTGTACGCGGAGAAGAAGCAGTTCCGCGAGGCGCTGGCGGAGTACCTCACCGCGCTGAAGCTGGAGCCGGAGAGCGCCACCGCGCACTACAACCTGGCCTGCTTCCTCTCCACCCACGCCAGCGAGATGGCGGTGGAGGAGTACAAGGAAGCCATCGAGCTGGATCCGGAGTACCCGGACGCCCACCTCAACCTGGGCCTCACCTACGCGGACCAGGGGCGGGTGGAGGAGGCGATGCGCGAGCTGCACTCCGCCATCGAGCTGGACCCGCAGGACGCCTTCCCCCGGCATGAGCTGGCGGCGCTGATGATGGACGAGGGCGACTACCGCTCGTCCATCACCCAGCTGAAGGAAGTGGTGCGGCTGGAGCCGGACAACTTCGAGGCGCAGCTGGACCTGGGCATCTGCTACGCGCAGAAGGGCTTCTACGCGGAAGCGGAGCGCGCCTACGAGCGCGCCCGGGCGCTCAACGCGGAAGACCTCCTGCTCAACTACAACCTGGCGGCGCTGTACGCGCTGTGGGGCCGTCCGAAGGACGCCGTCCAGTACCTGCAGAAGGCGCTGGCGGCGGACCGGCAGAAGGTCCTGGGGTGGCTGTCCGCGGACCCCATGTTCGACGTGCTCAAGGGCGATCCGGACTTCGAAGCCCTCTTCTGAGGGAATCACACAATGGAATGGGTTTTCCTGGGGCTGGCGCTGCTGCTGGTCGTCGCGAACGGCTTCTTCGTGGCGACGGAGTTCGCCATCGTGAAGATCCGCGCCACGCGCCTGCAGTCCCTGGTGGACGAGGGCACGCCGGGCGCGGGCATGGCCCTGAAGATGGTGGGCGAGCTGGACGCGTACCTGTCCGCCACCCAGTTCGGCATCACGCTCGCGTCGCTGGGCCTGGGCTGGCTGGGTGAGCCCGCCTTCGAGCACCTGCTGCACCCGGTGATGGAGAAGGTGCTGCCGGAAGCGGTGGCGGCGCAGTACGGCTCCACGGCGGCGGGCATCATCGGCTTCAGCATCATCACGTTCCTGCACATCGTGATGGGGGAGCTGGCGCCCAAGAGCGTCGCCATCCAGCGCGCGGAGCAGACGACGCTCGCGGTGGCGCTGCCCATGCGCGCGTTCTACATCCTCTTCTACCCGGCCATCCGGCTGCTCAACTGGCTGGCGGGGCTGGTGCTCAAGGCCTTCGGCCTGCACTCCGCCAGCGAGTCGCACGAGGCCACCAACGAGGAGGAGCTGCGCGTCATCCTGCACAGCTCCGCGCAGGCGGGCGCCATCACCACGGCGCGGGCGGAGCTCCTGGAGCGCGCGCTGGAGATGGCGCAGAAGACGGCGCGGCAGGTGATGGTGCCGCGCAACCAGATGCGCTACCTGGACGTGGAGGAGCCGCTGGACAGGAACGTCATCGACGCGCGGGCGTCCGGGCACACGTGGCTGCCGGTGTGCCGGGGCAACCTCGATGAGGTCGAGGGCGTGGTGAACGTGAAGGACCTGTTCTTCCTCCTGTCGCGCGGCGAATTGCGCAGCCTGTCCCAGGTGCAGCGGCCGGTGCTCTTCATCCCGGAGAACGCCACGCTGGAGCAGCTCTTGACGGAGTTCCGCCGCCGGCGTCGGCAGATCGCCCTGGTGGTGGACGAGCACGGTGGCACGTCGGGGCTCGTCACCATCGCGGACGTGGTGGCGGAGGTGGTGGGCGACGTGGCGGAGCTGGGCCGGCGCGTGGAGGAGGTCCGAGCGCTTCCGGGCGGCCGCTTCGAGCTGCCCGGCACCGCGCAGCTGGACGACCTGGAAGCCCAGCTGGACGTGAACTTCGACCTCAGCGACGAGGAGAAGGGCGAAGTCACCACCATCGCCGGCTACCTGATGACGAAGCTGGGCCGGGTGCCGGAGAAGGGCGACAGCCTCAAGCTCGACATGTGGCGCATCCTCGTGGAGGAGGTGGACGGCCCCCGCGTGGTGCGCGTGACGGTGGAGCCGCAGTCGCGCCCCACCGCGGTGCCCAAGGACGGCGGCCGGGCTTCAGAGCCGCCCGCGCCGTCCGGCGAGACGGGGTGAAGGCCTAGCCCTTGGTGGGCTTCACGGCCTTCTTCTTCGCGCCGCCCTGGATGGAGGCCGGCTTCACCTTGGCGTTGGGCCGGTCCACCTTGAGCAGCTCCAGGTTCGTTTCTCCGTCCGTGGTCAGCTTCAGGATGCCCACGTCCGGGGCGAACCACATGAAGCTCTCCATGGAGCGGCCTTCCGCGCCGGGGCGGCTGGCGCGGGCCGTGGTGATGTTCTTGATCTTCAGCGCCTTGAAGGTGCCCGCCGCGACGGTGACCTCCTCCTCGCCCACCACCGTGGCCTCCTTGTCGAAGGTCGTGGCGATGATGGGGCGCAGGCCGCCCTTCTTCGCCGGGGGCTGGAGCTTCACCGACAGGCTGTTCTTCCAGGTGCCGCCCGGCACCATCACGGACGGCGCCGGCACGGCCGCGCCCTCCGCGTTCACCACCTGCACGTCCATGCCGGACGCGGACAGCAGCGTGCCCTCCAGGCCGCCCAGGCCCGTGCGCACGCCCTGCGCGTCGCAGGTGAGGTCCGTCTGGCCGCTGCGGCCCTTGAGGCTCACCGCCAGCGTGGCCTTCACCGTCCCGTCCGGGGCGGGAGCGACGTCCTTCGTCGCCAGCACCAGCTCCGAGGAGTGGCCCGCCCGGTAGGTCAGCGTGAGGCCGTCCTCCATGGGAAACCAGGGGTTCGGACAGGGGGCCGGCGCCGCCGCCGCCACCACCATGTCAGACCGGGGTGCTACCTGAGACGTCGGGGACGCGCCCACGAGGAGCGACAGGGCAAGCAAGGGCTGAAACGTAGGACGCCTCCAGAAAGATCAAGTGGAAGGTAGGGTGGGTCGGCTGCTTTGCAAGGGTGGTGCGAGGCCACCGACGAACCGGCCTGTAGCACTGGACATAGGGTCATGCGTGGCATGGTCACGCTTGATCCCCGGTGGGGTGCGTTGGTACTCCTGCCGAACGCTGCGGAGCCGATTTTCCGGCCTCGCGCGCGTTTTCACCCCGTCACACCGACGGCCGTAGGGAGAACCGCTGGCATGCGAATCAAGCGCCTGGACATCACCGGCTTCAAGTCGTTCATGGAGCGGAGCGTCTTCTCCTTCGACGAGGGCGTCACGGGCGTCGTCGGCCCCAACGGGTGTGGCAAATCCAACGTCGTGGACGCCATCCGCTGGGTGATGGGCGAGCAGAGCGCGAAGAACCTGCGCGGCCGCGGCATGGAAGACGTCATCTTCAACGGCTCGGAGAACAAGCCGCCCCTGTCCATGGCGGAGGTGTCGCTCACCTTCCTCGTGGACGACACGGACACGCTGGCGCCCCAGTACCAGGGCTTCAGTGAGATCACCGTGACGCGCCGGCTGTTCCGCAACGGCGACTCCGAGTACCTCATCAACAAGACCCTCTGCCGCCTGCTGGACATCACCGAGCTGTTCCTCGGCACGGGCGTGGGCACCAAGGCCTACTCCATCATCGAGCAGGGCCGCGTGGGCCTCATCGTCTCCAGCAAGCCGGAGGACCGCCGGCACCTCTTGGAGGAGGCCGCGGGCGTCACCAAGTACAAGGCCCGCCGCAAGGCCGCCGAGCGCAAGATGGAGGCCACCGAGGCCAACCTCCTGCGCGTCAACGACATCACGGGCGAGCTGGAGAAGCGGCTCGACACGCTGTCGCGCCAGGCGAAGAAGGCGGAGAAGTACCGCAAGCTCAAGGCGCGCATGCGGGAGATCGACCTGCACTCCACCAGCCACCGCGCGCTGGAGCTGATGGCGGAGAAGCGCGTGCTCCAGTCGCGCCTGGAGAACCTGGGCGGCGAGGAGCGCGAGGGCCTGGACCGGGTGAAGGAGCTGGAGGAGGTCATCACCCGGCGCCGCGCGGAGCTGGACGCGGAAGGGGCGGCCCTCCAGCAGTACGCCGGTGAGGTGCACGCGCTGGAGAGCGCCCTGCAGCGCGAGGCGCAGGAGCTGGCGTACGGCCGCCGCGACTTCGAGGAGACCAGCACGCGCGTGGAGTCCGCGCAGGCGGAGCTGGACGCGCTGCTCGCGCGGCAGGCCGAAGTCGTGCAGACCATGACGGCCCGCGAAGCGGAGCTGTCGGGCATCGCCGGGTCGTACAAGGAAGACGAAGTGGCCATGCAGGTGGCCCTGGAGGAGCAGCGCCGCGTCTCCGTGCTCCAGACCGAAATCTCCCTGCGCCTGGAGCAGGAGCGGGCGGGGCTGGTCGCCGTGGCCACGCGCCTGGCGAACCACGAGAGCAACCTGGTCAACCTCGCGCGCCAGCGCGCGGACCTGGAGACCCGCCGCGCGAAGCTGGCCGGCGAGCTGGAGGCCTTGCGCGCCCAGGAGCAGGAGCTGGACTCCGTGCGCACCCAGGCGGCGAAGCACGTGGAGGACACGCGCCACCTGGCCTCCGAGCTGGCCGAGCGCCGGGGCCAGGAGGAGGAGGCCCTCACCCGCACGCGCGAGGCCTTCACGGAGAACGAGGTCCAGGTCATCGCGCTGCGCGAGGAGCTGAGCGACAAGCGCAGCCGCCTGGCGTCCCTGGAGGACATCCAGAAGAACTACGACGGCTTCGACCGGGGCGTGCGCGCCGTCATGGTGCGCGCCGCGGAGGCCGCCCGCGAGCAGGGCATCTTCGGCCTGGTGGCGGATGTCCTCACGGTGAACTCGCCGCGCTACGAGCGCGCGGTGGAGGCCGCCCTGGGCGAGCGGCTCCAGCACGTCATCGTGGACAGCCGTGAGAAGGGCGTGGAACTGGTGGAGTACCTGAAGGGCCACGCCGAAGGGCGCGGCACCTTCCTGCCGGTGCCCTCCGGCGAGCAGGCCCGGGCCTTCGTGGAGCCGGACCTCTCGCGCCCGGGCGTCCTGGCGCACGCGCTGAAGGAAGTGTCCTGCGAGCCCGCGCTGGAGCCGGTGCTCAAGCTGCTCCTGGGTGACGTGGTCATCGTCCAGGACCTGGCCGCCGCGCGCGAGTACGCGGAAAGCACCCCCGTGCCGTGCACGCTGGTGACCCTGGAGGGCGAGGTCTTCCGCACCGACGGCTCCATCACCGGCGGCGAGCGCGAGGGCGCGGCCGTGGGCGCGCTCCAGAAGAAGCGCGAAATCGCCGAGCTGGCGGCCGAAGTGGCCCGCGTGGAGGAGCGCTACAACGAAATCCTGACCCGCCACTACACGCTCCAGAAGCAGATGGGGCAGGCGGAGGCCGTCCTCAAGGGCCTGGGCAAGGAGCAGCACGCGGAGGAGGTCAACCTGGCCAGCCAGGAGAAGGACCTCCACAAGGCGAGCGAGGACCTGGCCCGGGTGCGCGAGCGCCTTCGCTCGCTGGAGGGCGAGGAGGGGCAGCTTTCCCAGAGCCACACCGCGCTCTCCAACGAGGAGGAGTCCAGCCGCGGCGAGGTGGCCCACGGCCAGGCGGACCGCGAGGCGCGCGAGGAGCGCGTGCGTCAGTACGCCGGGGAGCTGGAGGGGCTGCGCCAGCGCGCGGACAGCGCGTCCTCGGACCTGATGGGCCTGCGCGTGAAGGTGGCCGCCGGCAGCGAGCGCGGCGAGTCCGCGCGCAAGGAGCTGGAGAGCCTGGTGTCGCAGCGCCGGGACATGGAGGCGCGCGTCAACCGCCTGCAGGCCACGGTGACGGAGGGCCGCGCCAAGGTGGAGGTGCTGCAGGGCCGGCTCGCGGAGCTGGAGTCCACCCGGGAGCAGCGGGCGGAGGAGCACCGCGTGGCCGCGGAGGCCCTGGAGTCCCGCCGCACCGCGCACACCACCGCCACCACCGAGGTGCGCGAGCAGGACACCGCCTTCCGCGAGCTGCGCGGCCGGCTGGATGAGCTCATGCAGGGCCTGTCGCAAATCACCCTGCGCGAGAAGGAGATTGGCCTGGAGCTGGAGCACCTGGCCGCCGGCATCCGCGAGCGCTACCAGCTGGAGCTGTCCGCGGAGCTGCACAACTACCACCTGCTGGCGCCGCTCTCGCCGGAGGTGGAGAGCGAGCTCAAGGACCTGCGCGCGCAGGTGGAGAAGATGGGGGAGATCAACCTCACCGCCATCGACGAGCACGCGGAGCTGTCCAAGCGCTTCGAGTTCCTCTCCACCCAGCGTCAGGACCTCCAGGCGTCCATCAGCCAGCTGAAGGAAGCCATCGTCCGCATCGACGCGACGAGCCGCGAGCGCTTCAAGCAGACCTTCGACGTGGTGAACGACAAGTTCCAGGCCATCTTCCCGCGCCTGTTCGGCGGTGGCCGCGCCAGCCTCATCCTGACGCAGGAGGGCCCCAACGGAGAGCCGGGCGTGGAGATCGTCGCCCAGCCCCCGGGCAAGAAGCTCCAGAGCGTCAACCTGCTCTCCGGTGGAGAGAAGGCGCTCACCGCCGTGGCGCTCATCTTCGGCATCTTCCTCATCAAGCCCACCCCCTTCTGCCTCCTGGACGAGGTCGACGCCCCGCTGGATGAGGGCAACGTGGGCCGCTACAACGACATGGTGAAGGAGATGAGTCGCCAGTCGCAGTTCATCCTCATCACCCACAACAAGCGCACCATGGAGATCGCCGACACGCTCTACGGCGTCACCATGGAGGAGCCCGGCATCTCCAAGCTCGTCAGCGTGAAGATGCGCGAGGCCTCCGCGCACAACGACGACAAGGTCCCCGCCGCGTCGTAGGGCGGCGGCAGGGCAGAGCGCTGAAAAGAAGACGGGCGCCCCGGGATGTTCCCCGGAGCGCCCGTTGTCATTTCAGCGGCTCACGTCGAAGGACTACTTCTTCTTCGCGGGCGCGTAGCTCTTCTTCGGGCAGGCGCCCTGGTCCGCGGCCAGACGCTGCTGGGCGGCGGAGAGGTCCTTCTGGGTGTTGGCCAGGGCCTCCTGGCTGGCGGTCTCCACCGGGGCCCAGTCTTCCTTCTGGGCCTTGAGCTCCTGCACCAGCGTCAGCGTCGTCTGGTCCACCGTCTCCTGCGCCTTGAGCGCGTCCACCCACTTGGTGGCGGAATCCACCAGGGCCTGGCACTTGGAGGACAGCTCGTCGAAGAGCTTGTAGTCCTTCGTCTTGGTGTACTTCTGCACGACGGCGTCATACGTGTCCGCCGCGTTGGTGCGCGCGCCGAAGGCGATGGCGGACGCGGCGGCCGTCTGGGTGCGCGCCAGCTCCAGCTGGAAGAAGCGCAGCTCCGGCGGCATGCTCGCGGAGGCCTCCACCGGGGCCTGCGAGTTGAAGAACACGAAGCGGAAGGGGAACTTCAGCTCGCCCGTCGTCGTCGCGGGCATCTTGGCGACCTTCGCCTGCAGACAGGACGCGAGCTGGTCACCCTCGGTGCTGCCGGAGGGCTTGAAGACGACCTCCGTGGGGTTCGGCTGGCCCTTCACGATGTGGATGTCGGAGCTCAGCACCGGCGGCGTGGACGCCTTGAAGCCGGCGAAGCAGTCACACCAGCTCTTCTCCGCCAGGCGCACCGCGCCGGAGAAGTCCGAGCCCTCGTTGATGCCCATGGTGACGGAGGGGTTGTTGGCCGTGGCGTGGTCGTACGCGTACGTGGCCTCCACCGGCTTGGCGTCCGCCGCCAGCGCCGTGGGCTTCACGTGCGTGTCCAGCACCTGCTGGATGCAGGCGGTGCCCGCCGGGGTGAGGTTCTCCCCGGAGACGGCGTGCGTGGCGCCCTGGGCGTTGACGGTCGTCTTCACCGTCACCTTGGTGCTGGCCGCGGGGCCGCGGTTGGCCGGGTCCACCAGGCACTCCAGCACGTCCGGACGGACGCTCAGGAGCGCGCCCACGAGGACACCCTCGTTGGCGGGGGAGGGCAGGGCCTGCTCGTGCGGGAAGCAGGTCGCCAGGTCGAACGGGGGCTGGTTGGTGATGCGCAGCCGCTCTTCCTTGGTCATCTGCTTCTGACCCTCGGCGGCGGGGGCTTCGGTCTTCTGCTGCCCGGCACAGGCGGCGGTGAGGATGACGGAGGCGACGGCGAGACGTCTCAGCATGGTGAGGCTTTCTCCCGGTTGGGGTGGTTGGGACTGCGCTCGGGCGCTCACTTCTCCAGGCCCTCGGCGTTCTTGAGGTCCTTGAGGCGGAGCCCGTTCTTCTTCAACAGGCGATAGAGGCTCTGCATGGACAGGCCGGTGCGCTGCTCCGCCGCCTTCATGTCGAAGGCCACCTCGCGCATGATTTCGGCGAAGTACAGCCGCTCGAAGTCCGCGAGCACCCGGTCCTTTGCTTCGTGGTACGGCATGCCGGTGACGATGGCCGTCACGTTGGTGGCGGGCTCCGTGCCTTCGGTGCGCTTGGGCGCGTGCGCCAGGAAGTCCAGCCAGCTGGTGTTGCCCGTCTCCTGCATCAGCGCGCCGCGCTCCAGCACGTTGCGCAACTCGCGCACGTTGCCCGGCCAGTCGTAGCCCTCGAAGAGGGCCAGCGTCTGCGGCGTCAATTCCAGCGCGGCCTTCATGCCGCGCGACAGCGCCTGCGCCAGCGTGGGGATGTCGTCGCGGCGGGTGCGCAGGGGCGGCAGCCGCACGCGCGCCACCGCGAGCCGGAAGTAGAGGTCCGCGCGGAAGCGGCCCTGGCGCACGTCCTCCTCCAGGTTGCGGTGCGTGGAGGCGATGACGCGCACGTCCACCGCCACCGGCTGCCCGTCCAGCGACGGCACCTCGCGCGTCTCCAGCACGCGCAGCAGCTTGCCCTGCACGGACATGGGCAATTCGCCCACCTCGTCCAGGAAGAGGGTGCCCCCGCGCGCCGCCTCGAAGATGCCGCGCGCGGCCTTGTCCTCGTTCTCCCCGGCGCGCAGCCCGCCGAACAGCTCGCGCTCCGCCTTCTCCTCGGAGATGAGGTTGCAGTCCACGACCTTGAAGGCGCCGTGGCGGCGCAGCGAGTGCTGGTGCACCGCCCGCGCGGCCAGCTCCTTGCCCGTGCCCGTCTCACCCTCGACGAGCAGGTTCATGTCCTCGCGCGCGATGCGGCGCAATTCCGTGAAGACCCAGCGCATCTTCTCCGAGCTGCCCACCAGCTGCCCGAAGGACTCCGTGCCGGCGACCTCCACCTCCGTCGCGCGGGCGGCCACCTTCACCACGAGCTTCGTCTTGCCCAGTTCCACCTTGTCGCCGCTGCTGACGAAGGCCTGGAGGATGCGCCGGCCGTCCAGGAACGTGCCGTTGCGGCTGCCGGTGTCGCGCAGGAGCAGCCCCTGCGCCAGCCGCTCCACCTCCAGGTGACGGCGGCTCACCGTCGGGTCGCTCAGCACCAGGTCCCCCGCGGCGTCGGAACCCACGCGCACCAGCCCGTCCCGCGTGGTGACCTTCTTGCCCTTGTCCGGACCGCCCACCACCTCCACCGTCCACTCGTGAAGGGGGACGCGGGTGGCCTGGGCTTCGCGCTCCGCCTGGACGGTTTCGGTGACATCCGGTCTGTCAATCATGGTCACGGACCCTCGGTCGCAACGGGGCGCGAGGGGCAAAAAGACCCCGCCTCGCCCTCAATCCCGCCTCTTTAGGGGGGACTGCACACAAGGGGCAAGCGGAACAAGTGGACCCGGAAACGTCCGTTGAAGGTGAAGACAGAAGGGGCCCGTCCGCCCCCTACCGGGGACGTCGGGCCTGCCTCCCGTGCACCTTCACGCGTCAGTACTTCGCGGGTGCGTCGCTCGCGGGGAAGGACTCCTTGGACTGCTCATCCACCGCGTCGTCGCCCGCGCCGCCGCCGGAGCGCACGCTCGCGTTGGTGGGGCCCTTCACCTCGCGCGTGGGCACCTCCGCGTTGGCGTTCGCCTTGCGCTTCGTGCCCTTGGACTCCGACGCGGCGGCGCGGCCCGTGCCGGCCTGCGCGTTCACCATGCGCGCGCCCAGCAGGTTCTTGGCGCGCTCGGCCAGGTTGCGCTGCTCGTCCTGCCAGTCGCGGAAGAGCTGCGCCAGCTCCTGGTCCCCCGCGGCCTCCGCGTCGCGCAGGTACTGCTCGCTCACCGACGCGCCCTTGAGCAGGTGATAGAGCGTGCTGATGAGGTCGTGATGCTCGTCCCGGGTCCCCGTCGTTTCCTGTCCGCCCGCCATGGTGTTCCTCCCGTGAAAAGGGGTGAATGCCTTGACGGAGAAGCTAGGCACGGCGGGCACGGGTGGCGTCCGGACCCGGGGCCCGGCCGCCTGCCTGCTCATGCGTGGAGCATCGGGTCCAGCTTGCCGTCGCGGTCGAGCGCGGCCATGTCGGAATAGCCGCCCACGTGCGTGTCGCCGATGAAGATCTGCGGCACGGTGCGCTGTCCGCCGCTCATCTCCACCAGCTTCGCGCGGGCGTCGTCGTCCCCGGTGACGTCCACCTCTTCGTACGCCACGCCCTTGCGCTTGAGCAGGTCCTTCGCGCGTACGCAAAAGCCACAGTAGGTCGTCGTGTAGATCTTCACGGGCTTCATGGATTTCCTCCTGGTCTCTTGATGCCAAACCTAAGGGGCCGTTGCGCGGGCGACCACGGCCTTCCCGCGCCTGGCCTCTTGAAACACGACGGCCCCCGGAACCCAGGTGGGCGCCGGAGGCCGTCAAGTCCCGTCCCCCCATGACGGCGGGGAGGGGTGGGGCGACTACATGCCCATGCCGCCCATACCGCCCATGCCACCCATGCCGCCCATGCCACCGCCGGCGGCGCCCTTGTCGTCGTCCGCCTTCGGGCGCTCGGCGACCATGGCCTCCGTGGTGAGCATCAGCGAGGCGACCGACGCGGCGTTCTGCAGCGCGGTGCGGCTCACCTTGGCCGGGTCGATGACGCCCGCGGCCAGCAGGTCCTCGTAGACGCCCGTGGCGGCGTTGAAGCCGAAGGAGCCCGTGCCCTCCTTGACCTTGTTCACCACCACGCTGCCCTCCAGGCCGCCGTTGCCGACGATCTGACGCAGCGGCTCCTCGACGGAGCGACGGATGATGTCCACGCCGGACTTCTCACCGTCGGCGACCTTCAGGCCGTCCAGGGCCTTGAGGCAGCGGATGTAGGCCACGCCGCCGCCGGGGACGACGCCCTCTTCCACGGCCGCGCGGGTCGCGTTGAGCGCGTCCTCCACGCGGGCCTTCTTCTCCTTCATCTCCGTCTCGGTCGCGGCGCCCACGTTGATGACGGCCACGCCGCCCACGAGCTTCGCGAGGCGCTCCTGGAGCTTCTCACGGTCGTAGTCGCTGGAGGTCTCCTCCACCTGGGCGCGGATCTGCTTCACGCGCGCCTCGATCTCCGTCTGGCTGCCGGAGCCGTCGACGATGGTGGTGTTGTCCTTGTCGATGGTGATGCGCTTGGCGCGGCCCAGATCCTGGAGCGTCAGCGTGTCCAGCTTGATGCCCAGGTCCTCGGCGATCATCCGGCCGCCGGTGAGGGTCGCGATGTCCTCCAGCATGGCCTTGCGGCGGTCGCCGAAGCCCGGCGCCTTCACCGCCGCCACGTTCAGCACGCCGCGGATCTTGTTCACCACCAGGGTGGCCAGGGCCTCGCCCTCGACCTCCTCGGCGATGATCAGCAGGGGCTTACCGGCGCGCGCCACCTGCTCCAGGATGGGGAGCAGGTCCTTCATCGAGGAGATCTTCTTCTCGTGGATGAGGATGAGGGGGTCGTTCAGCACGACCTCCATGCGCTCCGGATCCGTCACGAAGTACGGGGACAGGTAGCCGCGGTCGAACTGCATGCCCTCGACGACGTCCAGGGTGGTGTCCAGGCCCTTGGCCTCTTCCACCGTGATGACGCCCTCCTTGCCGACCTTCTCCATCGCGTCCGCGATGATCTGGCCGATGGTGGTGTCACCGTTCGCGGAGATGGTGCCAACCTGGGCGATCTCCTTGTTGCCCTTGGTCGGCTTCGCCAGCGTCTTCAGCTCGGCGATGATGGCGCTGACGGCCTTGTCGATGCCGCGCTTGATGTCCATCGGGTTGTGGCCCGCGGCGACCAGCTTCGCGCCCTCGCGGAAGATGGCCTGCGCCAGCACGGTGGCCGTCGTGGTGCCGTCACCGGCGACGTCGGAGGTCTTGGAGGCGACCTCCTTGACCATCTGGGCGCCCATGTTCTCGAACTTGTTCTCCAGTTCGATTTCCTTCGCCACCGTCACGCCGTCCTTCGTGATGGTGGGGGAGCCGAAGCTCTTCTCGATGACGACGTTGCGGCCCTTGGGCCCCAGGGTCACCTTGACCGCGTCGGCCAGGATGTTCACGCCGCGCAGGATGGCATCACGCGCGCGCACTTCGAAAATGATGTCTTTCGCCATGGTCTGAATCCTCTAAAGGTTGGGAGTGGGAAGACGAACGGCGGGCTTCACTTCTCGATGATGCCCAGCACGTCCTCTTCGCGGAGGATCAGGTGATCCTCGCCGTCCAGCTTGATCTCCGTGCCCGCGTACTTGCTGAAGAGGATGGTGTCGCCGGCCTTGATGTCCATGGCGCGCACCTTGCCGTCCTCCAGCACCTTGCCGTTGCCGACGGCGATGACCTTGCCCTCGAGCGGCTTCTCCTTCGCCGTGTCGGGGATGAAGAGGCCACCCTTGGTCTTGTTCTCCTCGGCGACGCGCTTGATGATGAGCCGATCCTGCAGGGGACGAATCTTCATGGCTTGCTCCTGTGAATCGCGGCTGCCGGAGGCGGACGGAAGGTCCGGACCGGGACGCCGCAGGGGTTGTTGAAAAAGGGCCTGTGGGCCTCGGTGTTGGCACTCGCACCCACTGAGTGCTAACGCCCAGGCGCGGCGGATAATAACCAGGGACTTCACCTCGTCAAGCGACGTCGGGACATCTGTCCGGATGCGGCTAAACACCCGTCCTGATTGGGCTTTTCGCAAAAAGATTCCCGGGTGGCGCGCCTGCCCGCAAGGCCGCCCCGGGTGTCGGTCCTTTGGCACTCATTGCCCCTGAGTGCCAGCGTAAGCCCTTGATAAGACTCGGCTGCCTTTTGCCTGCCCGGGGCCGCGTGACTACGCTTGTGGGGAGCGTGTCCTGGTGGGTCCGGGCGCCGGCCCGGTGGCCTTCCAGGCTTCATCTCGGGAGGTGTGCTCGATGAGCGGACTGGTGACGTCCTCTTCCTCGCTGAAGGAGTTCTTCCGGGAACTCCTCTTGGAGGTCGCGGCCCGGCAGCGGGTGGCGCTGGGCGAGTCCACCGAGTTCTATCTGGTGAACCTGCTGGCGGAGTTCGCGGCCACGGACAAGCTGTTCAGCCGTGACGCGGAAGGCCGGCGCGACCACGAACCCCTGGCGGAGCTGTACCACCGCGCGCTGCAGCAGGAGCGCGAGGAGCGCATCCGCACGCTGCGGCGGCTGGGCGACGTGTCGCTCTACAAGGTCGGCTTCTTCTCCGGCGCGCTGCAGCAGGGGATGGTGGGCCCCGACTACTACATCCAGATGGGCGGCGCGGCCTACGGTCAGGTGGCGGAGCTGGTGCCCCCGGGCGGCTTCACCGGCGTGTACCGCGAGCTGTGCGACAAGTTCCGCTCGCTCGTGGAGGTGCTGGAGGAGATCAGCGCGCGGGGGCTGATGAGCGCGGGGCCGGAGGGCGCGCTGCGCGTCTACGAGTCCTGGTCGCGCACGGGCAGTGACCGGCTGGAGCGCGTGCTGGTGGATGCGGGCTGGGTCCCGCGCAAGGGGTCGCTTGCCAACTGACGCCGCGGACTTCCCGCTCGTGGGAAGGCTCCAGGCCCACCTGGAGGCCATCTACGGCTTCCGGTGCGAGGC
Organism: Corallococcus exercitus; assembly: GCF_003611585.1. Lineage (GTDB taxonomy): Bacteria > Myxococcota > Myxococcia > Myxococcales > Myxococcaceae > Corallococcus > Corallococcus exercitus. Next base: position 13,962 of record NZ_RAVW01000227.1, read on the forward strand.
CCGCGCGGAGGCCTTCGTGGTGGTGGACGCGGAGGTCGCCGCGCTGCTGGGCGGCACCGGGCGCGCGCCGGAGGAGCTCCTGGTGCTGGAGGCCCGGGGCGACCTGGAGGTGGCGCTCTACCTGGACCCCGCCTTGCGCGAGCGCATGGGGCGCTACGCGGGCAGCCCCCTTGCGTCCGTGCTGGATGGGGACCTGGACGGCTACTGCCAGGTGACGGAAGGGGTCAGCCACTTCCTCTACGTCGCGCACACGGCGCACCTCGAGCGCACGGTGTCGCTCCTGGAGCTGGAGGCCCAGGCGGAGGTGGACAAGTTCGTGGTCTGCCTGCTGCACCGCTGGGGGGAGGGCGTGGCCGGGTGGGCGCGGGAGCTGCTGCCGCGCCTCTTCGACCGGGTCGCGTACCAGCCGCTGCTGTCCGTGGAGGAGCGCTGGCGCTACGAGGAGGCGAACCGGCTGTCGCGGCGCTTCTGCACGCGGCTCATGCCGCACGTCCTGGACCGGCGGTTGGACCGGCTCCTCGGCGACCTGCGTTATGCCTACCGGCTGGGCGCGGAGGCCAAGCTGCGCCACTTCGCGCACGGCGGTTGAGGGATCCGGCCGCCCCCCGCTTCGGGTAGGGTGGAGGCCATGCCGCGCGAGGCGTCCTCAGGAGGCATCGTCATCCGCTTCCAGGACGGTGCCTGGGAGGTCGCGGTCATCCGTCCGCACGGGCGCCAGTTGTGGGCGCTGCCCAAGGGGCACGTGGACCCGGGCGAGTCGCCGGAGCAGACCGCGCGGCGCGAGGTGCGGGAGGAGACGGGCCTCTCCTCCGTGGCGCTGCTCGCGCCCCTGGGGGAGATCCGCTACGTCTACCAGTTCCGGGGGCAGCGCATCTTCAAGCGCGTCCACTTCTTCCTCTTCCGCTACGAGGCGGGAGAGCTGGGGCCGCTGCCGGGGCCGCGCGTGGAGGTGGACGAGGTGCGCTGGATGCCGCTCGAGGGGCTGATTCCGGCGCTGGGCTACAAGGGTGAGAAGGCCGTCGCCGGCCGGGCGCTGCGGTGGATGCGCGCCCAGGGCCTGGCGGCCGGGGCTCCTCCCCCCGTGGAGGGGAAAGAGCCGGCGTAGAGCGGAAGGCTACTTCTTGGCTTCCTCGCCCACGTACTTGCCGGACAGCGCCTCGCGCACGTCGCGGTCGAACTTCACGCGCTGGGTGGCGACCTCGCGCAGGGCGAGCACGGGCGGCTTGTTCTTCGAGGTCTCGATGATGGGCCGGGCGCCGGCCATCAGCTGGCGCGCGCGCTTGGCGCCCAGGAGCACCAGCGCGAACCGGTTGTCCACGTAGGGAAGGCAGTCTTCAACGGTAACGCGGGCCATGGAACATCCTTCTTGGCTCTCACTGAGCCGGTGGAAGCCTCTCAACCTAAAGAGCACCTCCGGATCAGTCAAGGAAGGATGGCGGGCCGGAAGCTCCACCGGGCGTCCAGGCGGGCACCGCCTCCCCGCCCGCCCTCCGGCTCCCGCGACTGACGGCCAGCGGACGCACTCGTACTCTGAGTGTTGGTTGGCGTACGCTCTCTTCCCAGCCTCCGGAATCCGAGAGACCGGGGCCTCAACGGATCCGGAAGGGCGCGTTGTTTTTGCGAGTAGGGAATGGGACTCCAGGGTGGGTCCTCATCACCCCGCCCCGGGAGATTGCCGGGACGCGGGCTGTCTCTTATATACATCT
>NZ_RAVW01000228.1 GCF_003611585.1 Corallococcus exercitus
GTCGAGGACGGTCCGCTCCTCGGGCTCCTCCATCGTGGGCACGGGCAGCACGGACGAAGCGTCCAGTGGAGGCGCGTCTTCCACCGGGGGTGGCGGCGCTTCCGGGGTCGCCGGAATCGCCATCAGCGTACGCTCCTCGGGCTCGTCGAGGCCCGGGACGGGCAGCACGGGAACCAGCGCGGAGGCGGGCTCGGGCAATTCCATGGTGGGAATCGCCATCAGCGTGTGCTCCGCGGGCTCGTCCAGGTCCGGGAAGGGCAGCATGGGGGCCACCGCGGAGGCGGGCTTGGGCGAATCCATGGTGGGAATCGCCATCAGCGTGCGCTCTTCGGGCTCGTCCGGCACCACCGGGGCGAGGTCCACGGGAGGCGATGCGACGGGCGGCCGTGCCGGCGGGGGCGGAGTCATGAGCCCCGGCGGTGTCATCAGCGGCAGGCTGGACACGGAAGCCGCGGATGCACGCGCGGCGGCGCGCCCCAGCGCGGGACGGTTGAGGGCAGGCGCGCCGACACCGGGCAGGTTCGCGACGGGCTGGCGCTTCGCGGAAGCCGCCGACTCCACGGAGCTGGGATCCGTGGCCTTCTCCGGAGCGGAGGCAGGCTCCACCGAAGCAGGCGCGCCCACCACGGGAAGCTCACGTGCCGTAGGGTGACTGGGCTCGGAAGCCCCCGCGGGCGTGGAGGTCGCGCTCGGTGCGGACAACCGGCCCGGACCCGAGGCACCGACCGCGGGCAATCCCGGCGCCGAGGATCTCCCAGACGTGGAAGCCCCAGGGACCGGAGGTGTCACGCCTGCCTTGTTCGCCGGGGACGCCCCCACCGCGGGCAATCCCGGCGCCGAGGATCGTCCCGATGTGGAAGCACCCGGCGCCGCAGCCTTGGCCGGAACTCCGGCCCCCTGATTTCCCTGTGCGGGAGCCCCCAACACGGGAGGCCTGTTCGGAGCAGCTGCGTTAGCAAGCCCCGGCCCAGAAGCCCCCAACACCGGAGGTCCCACGGGAGCCTTGGTCGGCGCGGCCGCTCCCGGCGCGACGGCACCCAGCACCGGAGGTCCCGAGGAAGGTTTCGCCGCCGCGGGAGCTCCCAACACGGGAGGCCCGGCAGGAGCCCTGCTCGCAGCAGCCGCTCCCGATGCGGGCGCCCCCAACGCAGGAGGCCCCGCAGGAGTCCTGGCCGGCGAATCGGCTACCGGCGAAGAGGCACCCACCGCTGGCAGATCAGGAGCGGAGGGCCGCTTCGGCGTGGCGCTCGGCATCACCGGCATCGCGGGAGCCGCCCCACCCTTCGCGGCGGGCACGGCCATCCCGGGGCGCGGCAGGGACGCGGGCCGCGCCATCGCGGGCATCGACTGCTGGTAGCTCGTGGGCGCCGCTTCGATCTCCGCGAGCGAGGCCTGCTCCACGCCCTGCGGCGACACCCGCGCGTGCGGCGGCGCGAGCGCGCGCCGGATGGGCCGGGTGACGTCGTCGTCATCCTCCGGCTGCACCCAGACGAACGTGAACTCCACCGGGCCGACGGTGATGCGGTCGCCGTCGCGCAGCTGCTTCTCGCCGCTCAGCGGCTGGCCGTTCAGCTGCGTGCCGTTCGCGCTGCCGACGTCCTCGGCGAAGTAACGCCCATCCCTCGCCGTGATGCGGGCATGACGCCGGGAGACACCGTGGTCATGCAGCACCAGGTCGTTCTCCGAGGTCCGGCCGATCTTCACCTCGGCCTGCTCGAAGGCGAGCTCCCGTCCGACCTGGAGCCCCTGGGTGATGGTGAGCAGGATGGGCAGAGGACTAGCCCCCGACGTTGCCGAACATGAACTGGAACACGATGGGCCCGAAGAGCACCATGAACACCGTCGGGAAGATGCAGGCGATGAGCGGGAACAACATCTTCACCGGGGCCTCACCGGCCAGCTTCTCCGCGCGCTGCGTGCGGTCGATGCGCATCTGCGTGGACTGGATGCGCAGCACCTTGCCCAGGCTCGTGCCCATCTTGTCCGCCTGGATCAGCGCCGTGACGAACGTCGTCAGCGACGGCAGGTCCACGCGCACGATCATGCTCTTGAGCCCCTCTTCGCGCGTCTTGCCCATCTTGAGCTGCTTGAGCACCAGCTGCAGCTCCTCGCGCAGCGGCCCCTGGCGGCCCTTCTCCACCACCTTCGCCAGCGCGCCCGTGAAGTCCATGCCCGCTTCCACCGACAGCGTCAGCAGGTCCAGGTTGTACGGAAGCGCGCGGCTGATGGCCAGGTGACGGCGCTTCACCTGATCGTTCAACCAGATGAGCGGATAGAACAGGCCCAGCAGCATCACCAGCAGCGACCAGGCCAGGTTCATCCCGATGCCGTTGACGACGAACAGGCCGGCCAGCAGCGCGAAGAAGGCGCTGATCTCCTGCAGCGCCATGATGTCCTCGGGCTTGTACTGCGACGGCTCGCCCGCCTTGATGAGCTTGCGGCGCGTCTTGGACTCGTAGCCCGGCCACATGAAGCGCCGGTTCATCGCGCCCAGCTTGCGGACGGCGACGGAGCCCGCGCCCTTCACGCCGCCCGCGGACTCGTCCCGGACCTCCGTGATGAAGCGTTCCAGGACGTTGGAGTACAGGCCGATGCCCAGAAACGCCACCGCGCCCGCGGTCAGCAGGGCCGAGCCGCCCATCAGCAGAAATGTCAGGACTTCCTGCACGGTGCGCCTCGTTTCAGATGTCGATGTTGACGATGCGCCGGATGATGAGGATGCCCATGATCTCCATGATGGCGATCAGGGTCACCAGGATGTAGCCGAAGATGTGGTTCATCATCGGCTCCATCAGGTCCGGGCGCATGTAGTTGAGCACCATGCCCAGCACCGCCGGCATGGCCGCGACGATCCACCCTTGAAGCTTGCCCTGGGACGTCAGCGCGTCGATCTTGCCCTCCAGGCGGAAGCGCTCGCGGATCACCGTGGAGATGGTCTCGAACATCTCCGCCATGTTGCCGCCCAGCTGGCGCGCGATGTTGGTGGACACCACCACCAGCTCCAGGTCGTCGCTGCCCACGCGGCGGCCCATGTTGACGAGCGCCTCCTCCAGCGGCACGCCCAGCTTCACTTCCTTCACGAAGAGGCCGAACTCCTGGGACAGGGGCGGCATCGCCTCGCGCGCCACGTGCTCGATGGCCTGGGGGAACGTGAGGCCCGCCTTGAACGCGTTGGCCATGGCCTGCAGCGCGTCCACCAACTGCACGTTGAACTTCTTGATGCGGCGCTTGCGGTAGTGCTTCACCAGCAGCATCGGCAGGAAGAAGCCGAAGATGGTCGCCAGCACCGCCAGGATGGGGTTGAAGACGATGTAGCTGAGGATGCCCAGGAGGCACATGCAGGCGATGTTGAGGATCAACATCTGCCGCGCGTCGATGAAGAGGAACATGTCGCTCAAGTCGTTCATCGACTTGGCGACGTACCGCTCCTGGTACTGCTCATACGCCTTCGACAGGACGCTGAAGATCACCAGGCTGAAGAAGAACACCGAGCCGGTGACGAGAAGGAGGACGATACCTGCGAGCATGGGCGCGAATCCCCGGGGGATGAGGGAGGGGTTGGCAGGGCCGCTTCAGCCTTGAGCGAAGCGGCCCCGCGCGCGGGACTACGGAGAGCCGGCCGCGGCCTTCTCGCCGCTGCCACCGCCCTTGATGATCTGGATGATCTCCCGGCGCTTCTGCTCCAGCACGCGGGTGCGCTCGCCGGACAACAGCGTGCTGATGGTGGCGCGGCCGCGCTCCTCGATGAGGTCCACGTCGTCCTCGTTGCGCAGCGACAGGGTCAGCTGCCCCAGCTCCGCCGCCAGCACCAGGATCTCCGCCTCTTCCGGCAGCACCATCAGCGAGACGTTGCTGTACTCGCGCTGGTTCTCCGGGATGAGGTTGATGTTCGTGGTGCCGGTGATCTTCCCCGTGGCGACCACGATGATGTTCTGCAGCAGCGTCACCGCGACGCTCTCGTCCGTCTGCGGATCGCGGAACGTGCCGATGATGTCCACGTGGTCGTTGGGGCGGATCCACCCGCCCACGGACGTGGTCTGCTTCGCCTCGATGGTGATGGCGCGCGCCTTCTTCTGCACCTTCGTGGACAGGCGCTCGGCGGCCTTCGTCGTCTCGAACTGGCTCCAGAGGATGGGGTCGCCGGCCTGCAGCGCCACCAGCACCTTCTGGTTCACGATGTAGTTGGCGGAGTCCGGCTTCACCACCGACGAGGTGACGAACTGCTCCGGCACGGAGCGCTGGGAGATCATCTCGTACGTGATGACCGACCCTTCGGGCATGTCCTGGCCCGCCACCACCACGGGCACCAGGTTCCACCCGCGACGCACATCCGATTCCTTCTTCTTGATGGCCGAGTAGGCCACGATGCCGGCGAGCAAACCGAGCACCAGCGCGACGACGAGCGGGGTCTTACCCTTCAACATGGTTCAAGGTCCTCCAGAACGGTGGGGCGCCGTCGTGGCGGCAGGACAGCTTTGGACGAGGGGGCGATGCCAGGGCGCGAACGAGGCAAGATGTTAGCCATGCCCCAGAGCAGGTGTCAAAACCACCTCTCGTGACAAAGCGGAATCCCGGGACACCCGGGGCTCGCGGCGCCTGTCCGCCCAGCAGGGAGAACGGCGCGACACACGGGCGGATCCGCGGCCTTTTCCGTCCCTCAGGGGAACGGCAGGTTCAGCACGAAGTAGAACGAGTCGTAATAGATCTGGTACGCCTCGAGGAACAGGTCGATGACGTTGGTCTGCTTGTCTTCGTTCCAGCGGATCTTCACCGTGGCGCCGATAACGAGCCCGACGATCAACACCCAGTTGATCATCGAGTACTCCACCATGGCCTGGCCACGGCGGACCCTGCGCGGCGGCGACTTCCGGGGGCTGTTCACGGGGGGAGCGTGCACGTCCGACGTCATGTCCCCATTATCCAGGACCCGGGCCTCCGACGCATCGGTCATGTGGACTGCCCCCCTCCCCTACTGCGCGGGCTTGGAGGGGGCGGCCTTGGCGGGAGCCGACGCGGGCGCCGCGGGAGGCGTGGCCTGCCGCAGGCGGCGCTGGGCCAGCTGGGCCGCGCTGGAGCCGGGGGCCTCGGTGATGATCTGCCCGCAGACGGTGGCGGCCTCCTGGCTCCGGCCCTGGACGGACTCGGACTCGCAGAGCCGTGAGAGCAGCGCCAGCCGCTCGCTGCCCGTGGCCCCGGCCGCGAGCGCGGCGCGGAGCAGCTGCGCTTCCCGGGCGCGATCCCCCTGGCTCGCCGCGGCCTGCGCCTGGGCGGCCAGGTCGCGCGACGTCATCGCATCCTCGGTGGCGGACTTCTCCATGGCCTTGGGCTTCGCGGCCTCGACGCGGGCGGACTGCTGCTTCGATTCGGCGGACGAGAGCGTCGTGCTCGTGGACGGAGGCTGACGGCCCAGCGCGCCCGTGGCGGCGGGAGCCACGGCCTCGGCCATGGGCGCGGAGGCCACGGCGGGAGGCGGCGGCGGGGGCGCTCCCGCGGCCATGCCTTCGGCTTCATCGTCCATGGCGAGCCCACGTCCATAGGACGCACCGCCCAGCCGCAGGGAGTCGCCCTTCGCGACCTTCCCCTTGTCGCTGCTTCCACCCGGTGCGCGCCGAGGAGCGGGCGCGTCCTTCGCGACGTAGGCGTCGGCCTCCTCTTCCTTCGAAGGCGGAGGCGACTCCTGCGCGGCCATCGCGGCCGGGGCGGGCTCGAGCGCCGCGAACTCGTCCGCGTCCCGGACGGCCTTGGACACCTTCTTCTTCGGTGCCTCGGCGTCCGCGCGGCGTCGCTCCAGCAGCGCGCCACCGCTGCCCGCGTTCATCCAGTCCGACGGACGGGCACTGGCCGCGCCCTTGAGCTGTGGCTGCGTGTCGGCCTGATTCCGATCCGCGAGCCCATCCATCGGCTCGGGTGCGGCCTGCTTCGGGGGCGCGCTCAAAGGCGCGGGCGGGGGCATCACGGCGCGCGGGCCTTGATACTCCGCCTCCTGCTTCGCCGCCTCCGCCCTCACCGGGCTGGAGGCCTTCTGCGTCAGGTTCGGCTCCAGGTGGAGGTTCTCGCTCACCGTCAACGTCAGGATGCCGAAGGTGCTCACCGTGGCCAGGCCCACCGCGGGCAGCAGCCAGCGGCGCCAGCGCGAGGGCTTCGGCTCGGGCCCGGCGGCGGCGCGGCGCGCGGACTGCTGCGCGTACGCGAGCAGCGACTCCAGGCCCGCGTCCGGCGCGGGCTCCGACGACAGCTGCGCCATGGTGGTCCGCACGCCGCGGATGTCCGCCAGCGCCTTCGTGCAGCGCGCGCAGCCCTGGACGTGCTGCTCCAGCGACTGGGCCTCCGACGCGGGCAGCTCGCCATAGGCGAAGTCGAGGAGCCGGTCCTCGTGCGCGTGGGCATTCTGGGCACTCATCCCGCCACCGTCCTTCCATCCTCCGACAGGTCGCCATCCACGCCCAGCTCTCCCAGGCGACGGCGCAGTCCCTCCAGCGCGTAGCGCATCCGGCTCTTCACCGTGTTCTCGGACACGCCCGTCACCTCGGCGATCTCCTTGAACGGGATGCCGCTGTACTCGCGCAGCACGAACACCTCGCGCTGCTCCTCCGGCAGGCCCGCCAGGGCCCGCTCCAGCAGGGGCCGCAGGCGCGCGTTGTGCGCCCCGCGCTCCGGACTGGCGCCGGAGTCCGGCAGCCCCTCGCCCAGCGGACGTCCCTCGTCCCCGTCGGTACCCGCCGCGGGGGCTTCCAGGGACGTCGCCTGGCGGTAGCTCTCTTTGCGCGTGCTGTCCACGCAGAGGTTCCTCGCGATGGTGTACAGCCAGGTCGTGAACCGGGCCTTGGGCTCGTATTCCCGGGCGCTGCGGACCACCTTGAGCCACGTCTCCTGCAGCACGTCCTCCGCCCGTGCCCGCTGCCCCACGAAGCGCAGGATGAAGTTGAACACCGGCGCGCGGTGCTTGCGCACCAACGCTTCGAACGCGCGCGCGTCTCCCGCCTGGAAGGCGAGCATCAGCTGCTCGTCTGAGGTTTCGGGTGCCAAACTTCCCCCAGTGCCCATGAAGCCACGGGTGCCATCCCCTTCACCGCCCATGGCCTGTAACGGACAGCCGTGCGCGAAAGGTCTATTCCGGCCGTGGCCGCCGGTAAGTGGCGAGAATGACAGGGACCGCCACCCCTGTCACCAGAAGTGCCTGCGCCAGCAGCACCGCCGGCAGCGGGCGCTGCACGTGGACGTACAGCGAGCGGCCAAGCCCCACGCCCAAGAGGACGCCCGTCAGCGTGCGCAGCCCGTTGGAACCGGACGCGGGCCGGAAGCGTCCCACCGCCCAGTCCACCAGCGCGGGCAGCGTGAGGGCCAGCACCACGGGCACGTCCCACTCCCACTGGAGCGGCGCCTTCAGCGCGAACAACCCCAGGAACACGGCGGCGAGCACCGGATACGTGCCCAGGCACCGCGCGCACACGCGCACGCCCGCGAGCACGTACGTGCGGTTGTACTCATCCGGGTGATGATGGCTGAGCCAGAACACCGGCACCTCCTCCGGGCGAGGAAACAGCGGTCCCGTCCTGCGCGTTCTTCGAATCCCCTTCCGCCAGGAAGCACGCCGCGGCGTGGCCTCCACCCAGCGGATACAAGGGCGGCGACTCGCGCCGGCAGCGCTCCATCGCATGGGGGCAGCGCGGGTGGAACGCGCAGCCGGTCGGAGGCGACAGGGGCGAGGGCGGCTCTCCCGGCAGGAGCAGCCGCGCGCGGGGACGCTCCGGATCCGGCACCGGCACCGCGGACAGCAGGGCCTGCGTGTACGGATGGCGAGGCCCGGCGTACAGCGCCCGCGACGGCGCCACCTCCACGATGCGGCCCAGGTACATCACCGCCACGCGCGTGGACACGTACTCCACGATCTTCAGGTCGTGCGCGATGAAGACGTAGGTGAGCCCGCGCTCGCGCTGCAGATCCACCAGCAGGTTGACGATCTGCGCCTGGATGGAGACGTCCAGCGCGCTGATGGGCTCGTCCGCCACCACCAGGTCCGGACGCAACGCGATGGCACGTGCAATGCCGATGCGTTGACGCTGACCGCCGGAGAACTCGTGCGGGTAGCGGTGCCGGGCCTCGCGGGGCAGGCCCATGGCATCGAGCAGCGCCAGCACCTCGTCCTCGCGCGCCCTGCCCTTCGCGAGGCCATGGATGGCGAAGGGCTCCGCGAGGATGTCCCCCACCGTCATGCGCGGGTTGAGGGACGCGTACGGATCCTGGAAGACCAGCTGCATCTGCCGGCGCAGCGGCCGCAGCTCGCGCTGCGACAGGCCGGTCAGCTCGCGCCCGGCCACGCGGATGGAGCCGGAGGTCGGGTCGATGAGGCGCAGCACCGCGCGCCCCAGGGTGCTCTTGCCGCAGCCGCTCTCCCCCACCAGACCCAGCGTCTCGCCCCGGGCGACGTCGAAGGACACGCCGTCCACCGCGCGCACCGTGCCGCGCGTCCGGCCCAGCCAGCCGCCGCGCACCGGGAAGTGCACCTTCAGGTCGCGCACCTGGACCAGGGGTTCGCTCATGGCGCGGGCACCGGATGATGACAGGCGGCGGACTGGCCTCCGCGCTTGGGCTCCAGCACCGGCGCGACGCGAGCACACAGCTCGGTGGCGCGGTCGCAGCGGTCGCGGAACGCGCACCCGGACGGCAGCGCGCCCAGCGACGGCACCATGCCGGGGATGGCCTTCAAGCGCTGGCGGCCGCCCTCCGCCGCCGCGCCCGCGTCGTGCAGCGACGGGATGGAGCGCAGCAGGCCCGCGGTGTACGGGTGCGCGGGCCGGGCGAACAGCTCGCGCACCGGGGCCTGCTCCACGACGCGGCCCGCGTACATCACCACCACCGCGTCACAGCTTCCGGCCACCACGCCCAGGTCGTGGGTGATGAGCATCACGGCCATGCGGCGCTCGGCCTGGAGGCGCTTGAGCAGTTCCAGAATCTGCGCCTGGATGGTGACGTCCAGCGCGGTGGTGGGCTCGTCCGCGATGAGCAGCGCCGGGTCGCACGCGAGCGCCATGGCGATCATCACGCGCTGGCGCATGCCGCCGGAGAGCTGGTGCGGGTACGCGTCCACGCGCTCGCCGGGCGCCGGGATGCCCACCTGCCGGAGCATCTCCACCGCGCGCTCGCGCGCCTGCGCCCGCGTCGCGCCCAGGTGCAGCCGGACGCCTTCGCCAATCTGCTCGCCCACGGTGAAGACCGGGTTGAGCGACGTCATGGGCTCCTGGAAGACCATGGCCACGTGCCGGCCGCGCACGCGGCGCATCTGCTTCTCCGGCAGGGCCAGCAGGTCCTCGCCCCGGAAGCGCACCTCGCCGGCCACCACGCGGCCGGGCGGCTGGGGGACGAGCCGCATCACCGACAGCGCCGTGAGGCTCTTGCCGCAGCCGCTCTCCCCCACCACCCCCAGCGTGCCGCCGGGAGGCACGGTGAAGGACACGCCGTCCACCGCGCGCACCGTGCCGCGCGGGAGCGACAGCTGGGTGACGAGCCCCCGCACGTCCAGGAGCGGGGCCGCGGCGTCGACCAACGCCCCGGGGGACGGCGCGACGTCGGTCACTTCTGGGCCAGCTCCTCCAGGAACTCCGCCTCCTGGATGAGCCCCTTGCGGATGAGCAGGCGGATGAGGCTCGCGACCATGCGCGCGGGCTTCACCTTCTCCGTGTCCAGGCTGGCCTCCTCGCCGCGCGAGATGCGGTCGATGTCGTCCAGCACCGCCAGGTCCTCCTCGGAGAAGTCCGGCTTGGGCGTCAGCGCCATGGACGGCTTCGCGCCCTGCGCGGCGCCGCCGAAGAGCACCACCGGAACGCGGGGCTTGCTCGGGTCCTCGGGCTCGGAGGGCGGAGGGGGCGGCGGCCGGGCCGCGGCGGGCGGCGGAGGCGGACGCGGGGTCTTGGGACGGGGCTTGGAGCCCAGGATGTCCTCCAGCACCTCCGCGCCGTCGACGCCCGACTCGTGCGGCGGCGGCGGAGGCAGGTCCCAGTCCAGCGCCGGCGGCGCAGGCGGGCGCGGCGGCGCCGGGGGCCGCGCGGCGGCGGCGGGCGGCGACGGAAGGATGTCCGGCGAGTCGTCTTCGTCCATGTCCATCGGTTCAGCCTCCACGATGTCCAGGGGCTCGCCCCGGCCGCGCGCGAGCGCCTGCTCCATGTCATCCGGCGCGGCGACGAACACCTTGAGTTGCTTGCGCAGCTGGAAGCGCAGTTCGTCCACCAGCATCAGGTTGCCCGGGTCCTCCACCGCGACGTGGATCCTCTCCGTGCGGCCGTCCTGCTCCGACGCGAAGAGGAGCACCCGATGCTCGCTCTGGAAGTCCATGGACACCAGCGAGGACACGCCGTGCGGGATGTACTCGGGGATCTCCACGAAGGGCAGCTCGTGCTGCGCCGCGAGTGCCCGGGCGATGTCCCGGCCCGTGCACAGGCCCATGGACACCAGCACCTCACCCAGCTTGCGTCCCTGGCCGCGCCTGCCTGAGGCCAGGGCCTGCTTCACCTGCTCGTCCGTCACCACTCCGGCCTGGACGAGGAGTTCACCAATCTTCTTGCGCATGGCCGGGGGCTACCGCTTGACCTTGGCGAGGTATTCCTCGCGGGAGAAAACACCCTTCTCGATGAGCAACTCCACCATGGCCTTGAGCGCCGCGACCTCCTTGCGCTGGACCTCCTCCACGCTCTTGAGCAGCTCCGCGGGGCTGCCGGAGGCGGCCTGCCGGGGAGGCTCCGCGGGGGGAGGCGGCCGGGCCGGAGCGGCGGCGGGCTTGGGGGACGTGGCGACGGCGGCGGCCGGGTCCAGGTCCTTGAGGTTCTTCACGACGGTGCGGCCCTGCGCGTCCACCACCTTGAAGTTGGTGTCCGCGTCCTCCAGCTCCGCCGTCTCCTCGTAGAGGCGCGCGAACGCCCGCGCCACGGAGGTGCGCCCCGCCACGTTGGCCACGATGCGGCACTTGGACAGGGCCCGCAGTTCGTCCAGGACCCGTACGTTGAGCGGATCCGACATGGCGACCACCAGCGTCTTGCCGTCGTCGCGCAGCTGCAGCGGCACGACGGAGAAGTCGCGCGCGGTCTGCGCCGGAATCTTGGCCTTCACGTGCGGCGGGACCATCTGCACGGCGTCCAGGTTCACCGCCGGCATGCCGAGCTGCTTCGACAGGGCGCGCACGAGGATGTCCTCGGAGACGAGGTTCATCCGGACGAGGATCTCGCCCAGCTTTCCGCCCCACTTGGCCTGCTCGGCGAGCGCCGCCTTGAGCTGGCTCTCCTGCAGGACGTTCGCCTTGATCAGCAGTTCTCCAAGCTTGATCTGTGCCATGTCGTGCGCGCCATAGTACCCGGTTTGCGCCGGGGCGCTGTCTTTCGACGCCTGGAAGCTCAGGAACCCGGCGCGGGGGGCGGAGGCGACACCGTGCCCCCCGAGCGGACTTCCTGGCCCCGTGCGTCGACGTCCACCACCCGGGCCCCCTCGGGCGGCGCCAGCTCGTAGAGCGTCAGGTCCGGGCGGCCGTTGAGGCGGATGTCCGTGTACTTCAGGTCCAGCTTCGTGTCCGCCGTGGAGGCGATGAGGTGGACCTTCCCGGGGAAGAGCTGGTCGCCGCGCTGCTCGAAGTCCTCGAACGCCAGGTCGTAGCCCGGCACGCCCCGGACCTCGCTCTTCACCACGCGCAGGTGCTTGGGGTCCACGCGGAGTGTCTGCGTCGCGGCCCCCCGCTGGAGCTTCAGCACGTACACCCGCTCCTTCTCATCCAGCTCCAGGGTCATGGACTCCGGCGGCAGCAGGGGGACCTGGCCCAGCATCACCGCCACCAGCTCCTCGCTCGGCAGGACGACAGGCAGGAAGCGGGACACGTTCTCCGCGCTCGCCGGGCCCTGGAGGTACGTGTTCTCCCCCGCCTGATAGACGCCGAAGCGCTCGCCGTTGGAGACGAGCGAGGCCACGGGGCGGTTGAAGAAGTCGTACGTCTCCAGGTGGATGAAGCCCGGCCGCGTGATGGAGAGGAACGTGGAGAGGGTGCCGCTGCCCTGGGGCGAGTCGACGTGCAGCTTGGCGTCGCCCTCCAGGGTTACGACTTGCGCCTGCCGCTCGCGCACGTGCTGGTAGAGCGTCTGGGCGTCCTCGATGCGGCCCTCCGGACCGAACTCGAGACGTTTGGGGCAGGCCGAACAGAGGAGGGCCAGGAAGATTGCGGCGGCTGCGCGGTTCATATGTCCTAGTGTGAGCCAGGGCCGCCTGCCCGGTCATCCATCATGAGCCTGAACGATCTACTTCATTACCTTCGCCTGGGCGGCGTCACCCTCGCCCTCCTCCTGGGCGCCTCCGTGGTGGCCCTGGGCGTGGCCATCGAGCGGCTCATCGCCCTCTGGGGCGTGAGCGAGCGCTCCCGCAACCTGGGGGAGATCGTCCAGAAGCACCTCCTCCGGGGGGACGTGGCCGCCGCCCGCACCGCCGCCGAGCGCTCCGACGCCGTGGCGGCCGACATCTTCCTCGCCGGGTTCGACCGCTGGGAGCGCTCGCGCTCCACCGGCGGCAACGGCATCGAGTCCGCCGTGGAGCGCGAGCGCGCCCAGGTGGGGCTCAAGCTGCGGCGCAACCTGTGGCTGCTCGCCACCATCGGTTCGACGACGCCCTTCGTGGGCCTCTTCGGCACCGTGGCCGGCATCATGCGTTCCTTCAAGGACCTGGGCGTGGACGTGGAGGCCGGCGGCACCGGCGGCTCCGCGGCCGTGATGACGGGCATCTCCGAGGCGCTCGTCGCCACCGCCGTGGGCATCCTCGTCGCCGTGCAGGCGATGGTCTTCTACAACTACTTCCAGGCCCGGCTGTCCCGGGTGCTGGTGGAGCTGCGCCTGCTGGGCGACGAGTTCGTGGAGACCCTCAAGGAGCGCGCCGCCGGCGGGCCCCTGCCGGACGCCACGCCCTCGCGTGAGAGCGTCACACCCCCGGCCCCGCGGCCGGATCCGCAGCCCGTCCCGTAAGGAGAGACGCCCACCATGGCCATGGGAAAGACGCCCGGCTCGGGCGACGACGAGATGGAGGGCGCGGGCTTCGCGGAGATCAACATCACGCCGCTGACGGACGTGATGCTCGTGCTGCTCATCATCTTCATGGTGACCAGCTCGGTCATCACCCAGCAGGGCCCGGGAGGCGGCGCCAAGGCGGGCCTCAAGGTGAACCTGCCCAAGGGCGGCGCCGCGGACGTCACCGCGAAGACCACGGACCTGTCCGTGGCGGTGCTGGCGGACGGCCGCTTCATGCTCGCGGGCAACGTCGTCGCGGAGGCCGAATTGAAGCAGGCCTTCGAAACCGCGAAGAACCAGAACCCCGACACCGTGGTCATCGTGCAGGCGGACGAGGGCGTCTCCCACGGCACCGTGGTGCAGGTGATGGAGCTGGCGAAGAAGGCCGGCCTCGGGCAGCTCGCCATCGGCGTGCGCGAGGGCAACTAGGCGCGAAAAGCAGAAGGCCCCCCGGCGCTTCACGTGCCGGAGGGCCTTCTTCATTTCAGGGCTTCACGCCGGGCTTCAGACGCCGCCGAACGCCGCGTCGGTGATGTCCATGGGGGACGTGTCCTCGGTGGCGATGAGGCGCGCGGCGTACTCCACGTTGGGCAGCACGTTGCGCGCGTACCAGAGGGCGCTGAACTTCTTGCCCTCGTAGAACGCCTTGTCCGGGTGATCCGCGCTCACGCTGGCGGCGGCCTTCTCCGCGATGACGGCCGCGTCCAGCAGCAGCCAGCCCACGGCCACTTCCGACATCATGTTGAGGAAGCGGTTGGCGGACAGCGGGATGAGCGGGAAGCGGCCCGCGTCCTGCGACCAGCCGAACAGCGCCATCGCGCTGGACATCAGGCCTTCCTGCGCGCCGGCCAGCGTCTTCACGGCCTCGCCCAGCACGGGGTGCTCGCGGTGCGCTTCCACGAAGCTGCCGACGTCGCCCATGAACTGCTGGAAGTGCGCGCCGCCCGCCTGGCCCATCTTGCGGCCGACCAGGTCCATGGCCTGGATGTGGTTGGTGCCCTCGTAGATGGAGAAGATCTTCGAGTCACGCGTGTACTGCTCCACCGGGTAGTCCTGGATGTAGCCGGCGCCGCCGTACACCTGCATGGCCTGCGCGCAGAGGCGGAAGGCCTGGTCGGAGCCGTAGGACTTCACCAGCGGCGTCAGCACCTCCACCTGGCCCTTGTGGTAGGTGGCCGCGTCGTCGTCCTTGCCCGCCAGCTGCTTCGCCTTGTCCAGGTGCATGGCCAGCTTGATGATCAGCGCGCGGATGCCTTCGACGTGCGCCTTGATGTCCAGCAGCATGCGGCGGACGTCCGGGTGCTCGATGATGGAGGCGCGCGGCGCGGACGGGTCCTTCCACTTGGTGAAGTGGGAGCCCTGCTTGCGGTCCTTCGCGTAGTCCACCGCGTTGTAGTACGCGGCCGACGCCAGGCTCACGCCCTGGATGCCCACGGCGATGCGCGCGCCGTTCATCATCTTGAACATCTGGCTCATGCCGACGTGCTCGACCGTGCCCACGAGCTCGCCCAGACAGCCGTCGTTCTCACCGAAGTTGAGGACACAGGTGGCGGAGCCGTTGATGCCCATCTTGTGCTCGATGGACGCCACGGTGACGTCGTTGGGCTGGCCCGCGGAGCCGTCCGCGTTGATGCGCAGCTTGGGGACGATGAACAGCGACAGGCCCTTGGTGCCCACCGGCGCGCCGTCGATGCGCGCGAGCACCAGGTGGATGATGTTGCCGGCCATGTCGTGGTCGCCGCCGGAGATGAAGATCTTCGTGCCCCGGATGTTGTACGTGCCGTCCGCGTTGCGGCGCGCGGTGGACTTGGCCGCGCCCACGTCGGAGCCGGCGTGCGGCTCGGTGAGGCACATGGTGCCGCCCCACGTGCCGTTGAGCATGCGCTCCACGAACTGCTTCTGCTGCGCGGGCGTGCCGCACTCGGCGATGACCTCCGCCGCGCCGAAGGCCAGGCCCGGGTACATGTTGAAGGCCGTGTTGGCGCCGGAGAGGATCTCCTCCACCGTCACCTGGAGCATCATCGGCGCACCCTGGCCGCCGTGGTCCGGGCTCACCGCCACCGTCTTGAAGCCCTGCTCGTAGAGCTTGTTCCACGCGTCCTTGAAGCCCTTGGGCGTGAACACGGCGCCGTTCTCCACCCGGCAGCCCTCGCGGTCACCCACCGAGTTGAGGGGCCCCAGCACCTCGCGCGCGAAGCGGTACGTCTCCGTGAGGACCGCCTTCGCCTCGTCCGGCCCCCAGGCGTCGTAAGGGGCCTGGCCCGCCACCTGGCCGAAGCCGAACTGCTCGAACAGCGTGAAGAAGATCTCTCGAAGGTCGGTCTTGTAGGTGTTGATGCCGGCGGACATGGCCACTCCTGCGTAGGGGCTCGCTGCCTGCCTGCTTCCCGCAGGGCGGGAAAAAGTAAGGGTCAGCGGCCCATGTGACGCAGGAAGTGTGGCGTCGACTGATTTTTGAGTCAACCCAAGATGACACCCCGCGTTGAGCAGCAGTCGAAAGCTGCCCTGCTCGAACGCGGGATTCCGTCCGGGAACGCCTACTTCTTGGCCTTCTTCGCGGCCGGGAGGGACGCCGTCTTGGCGGCGGGCTTCTCCCGGGGAGCGGTCTTCTTGGACGAGGCGCCGGCGCGGGGCTCGTCCGCCTCCTCGTCGTCCTCGTCATCCTCATCGCGGTCCCGCTCCGGGGCGGCCGGCGGGGCGTTGGTGG
>NZ_RAVW01000229.1 GCF_003611585.1 Corallococcus exercitus
GCCTCGGCGAGGGGGTGGGGGCGGCCGAGGACGGAGCCACCGGGCTGCCGGGCGTCGAGCCCGGTCGCCGGATGACTTCGACTGCGGGGAGCACCCGCCGTGTCTTCCTGTCGTTCACGGTTGTACGTTACCTGATGCGCGGGGTCCGGGCATGCCCGGGCTCACGGCTGGGGGGATGCTGAAAAGTCCACCTTCCACCCGGACGGCTCCCTCACCATCCGGACCTCGCCCGACCTTCCCGCCGAGCGCACGACCAAGGTCGCCACGTCGCCCTCCTGCCGGAGCAGCGAGACCTCCTGAACATCCGGCGGCGCGGGAACATTCGCGAAGAACAGCGCGAGCGGCTCCGGCTTCACCATGCCGCCCGAAGCGTCGCTCACCTGCTGGGCCCGCGTCTTCAGGACCTGCTGGGTCGGTTGCGACAGCACGGTATAGGCCTTGGACAGCTCGCCGCGCTGCACGTGCCGGTGGAACGTCTGGTAGGCCCCCACGGGGGAGTCCGGCTGGAGCCGGCTGCAGCCGCCCAGGGCGAAGAGGGCGAACAGCAGCCAGGTCGTCGTCGCGAGCGGGCGCATGGAGCCTCCGGTTTAGGTCAAACCGCCGCCGTGGGGAAGCGCGAGGTGCGTTACGCCGCGTGCTGGTGGACGCGATTGCGCCCCGTCCCCTTGGCTGAATAGAGGCTCGCGTCCGCCGCGCGCAGCAGCGCCTCCGTCCCCGGCAGGTCGTCCGCCGGCACCGTCGCCACGCCCAGCGACGCCGTCAGCTTCACCTCCTGCGACATTCCGTCCGGTGCCTTCCACGTCAGCTCCAGCCGCTCGATGGCCTCGCGCACCCGCTCGCACGCCCGGAGCGCGTCCTGGGGAGCCGCCTCCGGCAGCAGGGCGATGAACTCCTCGCCGCCGTAGCGGGCCAGCAGGTCCACCTCCCGCAGCGTCGCGCGGGCCGTCTGCGCCACCGCGCGCAGCACCTCGTCCCCGAAGGGGTGGCCGAACGTGTCGTTGATGCGCTTGAAGTGGTCGATGTCCAGCATCACCAGCGACAGGGGCGAGCGGTACCGGCGCGAGCGCATGAACTCCTCGCTCAGCCGCTCCTCGAAGTAGCGCCGGTTGAACAGCCCCGTGAGCGCGTCCGTGCGGCTCAGGGCGAGCAGCTCCTGGCGGCGGCGGTCCAGCTCCCGGTTGGCCCACTCCAACTCGCGGTTCTTCTCCAGGAGCGCGTCCTGCAGCGCCTTGAGCCGCAGCATGGACTTCACGCGCGCGCCCAGCTCCAGCATGTCGAAGGGCTTCACCAGGTAGTCGTCCGCGCCCAGCTCCAGCCCCTCCACCTTGCCCGCCGCCTGCCGGGCCGTCATCAGGATGACCGGGATGAAGCCGAAGCCGCCCTCGCCCGCGTTCGCCTTGACGATGCGGCACACCTCCACGCCGCCCAGGCCCGGCATCTCCACGTCCATTACGATGAGGTCGGGGCGTCCGGCTCGGATGGCGGACAGCGCCTGCGCTCCATCCAGCGCTTCCTTGAAGACGTAGCCGTGCGGGGCCAGGCCCTCGCGCACGTGCTTCACCTGCGCGGGATCATCGTCCACGATGAGCACGGTGCGCCCGGAGAAGTCGTTCGCGGGGCCGCTCCGGCGCGCGCCCTCCGCCATCCGCTTCCTTTCGGCTTCCGGCATGAAGCGCCCACCCCCCAACAGGCTGCGGTCGTGGCCAACGTCGCGAGTGTCCCCCGGGGCGGGAACCCCGTGGGTGGATTCTCCCCTGGGTGGCGGGCGCTGCCAAGGGCCTCCGCGGACCCCGGGAGGGTCCGGTGACCCCTTTGCGTCCAGGGCCTGACAGGCCTACGGCGCGGGTTTCACCAGACGTGCGCGGTAGACGGGTTCTCCGGACGCCAGGTAGCGCCGCTCGCGGGTGGAGGGCACCTCCTCCGGGTCGTACGGGTGGAACACGCCCGCGCCCAGCGGGTTGTGGAAGCCCGCCTCCTCCAGGATGCCCAGCATGGCCACCGCGCGGTCCTGCACGTCGGTGCGCATGTCGAAGCGGCCGCCGGGCTTGAGCAGCCCCAGCATCAGCTTCGCGAAGTCCGGCTGCACGACCGCCCGCTTGGCGTGCGAGCGCTTCCACCACGGGTCGGGGAACTGCAGGTGGATGACGTCCAGCGACCCGGGGGCGAAGATGCGCGGCACCACGAAGCGCGCGTCGGATTCGATGACGCGCAGGTTCTTCAGGCCCAGCTTCTCCCCGCGCATCTGCGTGTCGCGCGCGTACTTCTTGCGCCACTCGAAGGCCACGAAGCGCACGCCGGGATTCCGGCGGCAGTACTCCAGCGCGTGACCGCCCGCGCCGGAGCCGATCTCCAGCTCCAGGGGCCCCGTGAACCCGAACTCCGCGTCCCAGTCCGGGGGCGCTTCCAGGGGGACGAACTTGAGGCCGACCGGATCAGGGAGCAGGGCAGGGCGCATGGCGGGAGCGGGGGCCTCTAACCATGGAGCCGCGTGGGTTGGCCAGGGCAAAAGCGCGCGGGGTGGTATAGGGAAGGGCCATGAAGGTCTTCCAGTCCGTGTCCGAGGCGGGCCGCCAGCTTCAGGGGCAGGCCCTCGCGCTGGGCAACTTCGACGGCGTGCACGTGGGCCACCAGGCCCTCTTCGCCGAAGCGCTGCGCCACGCCCCCGCGAACGCGCTCACCTTCCAGCCCCACCCGGGCAAGGTGCTCCAGCCGGACCTGGCGCCCAAGCTGATCACGCTCCTGCCGCGCAAGCTGGAACTGCTCGCCGCGTGCGGCTTGGCCCACGTGGTGGTGCAGCCCTTCACCCGCGACTACGCGCGCAACACGCCCCAGGACTTCGAGGCCGCCCTCTTCGACAGCCTGGGCGTGGGCCACGTCGTCGTGGGCAGCGACTTCACCTACGGCGCCCACCGCGCCGGCACCGTCACCACGCTGCGCGAGGCCGCGGGCCGGCGGGGCGCCCAGGTACACGTCGTGCAGCCGGTGCACGTGGACGGCGTCGTCGCGTCCTCGTCGCGGATCCGCGAGTACATCCTGGAGGGCAGGGTGGGAGCGGCCAGGCGCCTGCTCGGCCGCCCGTTCGACCTGGACGGCACGGTGGTGTCCGGCGCGGGCCGGGGGCGCACCATCGGCTTTCCCACCGCCAACGTGGACACGCAGAACGAGCTGCGGCCCGCGCCCGGCGTGTACGCCATCCGCGTGCGCCTGCTGGCGGAGGAGGGCGGCCCGTGGCGCCCCGGCGCGGCCAACATCGGCGTGAAGCCCACCTTTGGTGGCACGGAGGTCACCATCGAGGCGCACCTGCTGGACTTCACCGGCGACCTCTACGGCAAGGAGCTGCGGGTGCAGTTCCTGGAGCGGCTGCGGCCCGAACAGCGCTTCGGCTCCGCCGCGGAGCTGGTGGGTCAAATCAAACGCGACGTGGAGGCCGCCCGCACCGTGGTGGCCCGCGGCGACGGGTAGGGGCCCCGGGGCTCCTGCGTCACCCTGGCGTGGCCCGCCTCGAAGGGGGCGCCGGACAGCAAGGGAGCACGCCAGGGCGCCTTGACAGGCCGCGCATCGGTTTCCTCTAATCCAGGAGGATCCGTGCCAGGGCTTCAAGCCCCTGTCGCACGGCCTCCTTCCCCCCGAGGGTCCCGCTGACAGCCGGGGCTCTGGCTGTTCCCTCCTTACGCTCAAAGAGGCATCCCAGAAATGTCCGGTCGACTCGGTGAATTGCTGGTGCGCGAGAACCTCATCTCCGTCCAGCAACTCCGCAAGGCGCAGGAGGAGCAGCAGAAGAGTGGCGCGCGCATCGGCACGGCGCTCATCAAGACGGGCGCCATCGAGGAGTCGAAGCTCACCGACTTCCTGTCGAAGCAGTACGGCGTGCCGGCCATCAACCTGAAGGACTTCGACATTGATCCGGACATCATCAAGCTCGTGCCCAAGGAAGTGGCCGAGAAGCACCTGGTGATCCCGGTCAACCGCGCGGGCCCGTCCCTCATCGTGGCCATGTGCGACCCGTCCAACATCTTCGCGGTGGACGACCTGAAGTTCCTCACCGGCTACAACATCGAAGCCGTCGTCGCGTCGGAAATCTCCATCCGCGAGTCCATCGAGCGCTACTACGCGGAGAAGGGCCCCTCGCTGGAGGACATCGTCGGCGACGTGGGCGACGACATCGAGGTCGCCAAGGAGGAGCAGGAGAACGTGGATGAGATGGCCAAGGCCGCGGACGACGCGCCCGTGGTCAAGCTGGTGAACCTCATCCTCATGGACGCCATCAAGAAGCGCGCGTCCGACATCCACATCGAGCCGTACGAGAAGGACTTCCGGGTCCGCTTCCGCATCGACGGCGTGATGTACGAGGTGATGCGCCCGCCCATGAAGCTGCGCAACGCCATCACCAGCCGTCTGAAGATCATGGCGTCGCTGGACATCTCCGAACGGCGCCTGCCGCAGGACGGCCGCATCAAGATCAAGATCGGCGGCGGCAAGGAGATGGACTTCCGCGTGAGCGTGTGCCCCACGCTCTTCGGCGAGAAGGTCGTGATGCGCTTGCTCGACAAGAGCAACCTGCAGCTGGACATGACCAAGCTCGGCTTCGACGCCACGCCCCTGGCCTGGTTCAAGGAAGCCATCGACCGGCCCTACGGCATGGTGCTGGTGACGGGCCCCACGGGCTCCGGCAAGACGACGACGCTGTACTCGGCGCTCTCCAGCCTCAACGACGTGGGCACCAACATCTGCACCGCGGAGGACCCCGTCGAATTCAACTTCGCCGGCATCAACCAGGTGCAGATGCATGAAGACATCGGCCTGAACTTCGCGGCCGGCCTGCGCTCCTTCCTCCGCCAGGACCCCGACATCATCATGATCGGTGAGATCCGCGACTTCGAGACGGCGGAGATCGGCGTGAAGGCGGCGCTCACGGGCCACCTGGTGCTCTCCACGCTGCACACCAACGACGCCCCGGGCACGGTCAGCCGTCTGCTCAACATGGGCATCGAGCCGTTCCTCGTGACGGCGTCGCTCAACCTCATCCTCGCCCAGCGTCTGGCGCGCCGGCTGTGCCCCGCGTGCAAGCGCCCCGCGGAGAAGGTGGACGAGCAGGCCCTCATCGACGCGGGCATCCCGCCGGACAAGATGGGCACCTTCACCATGTACGAGAAGGTCGGCTGCCGCGATTGCAACGACCGCGGCTACCGCGGCCGCGTGGCCATCTACGAGGTCATGCCCTTCTGGGACGGCCTCAAGGAACTGGTCATCAACGGCGCCTCCGCCGCGGAGCTCAAGCAGGAGGCCATCCGCCTGGGCATGAGCAGCCTGCGCATGAGCGCGCTCAAGAAGCTCATGGACGGAATGACCACGCTCGAAGAGGTCGTGGGCAACACCGCGCCGGACCGCTTCTAGTCACCCCCTTCCTCCACCACTTTTCCCCCGACAGGACACGCATCCGTGGCCAACCTGCACCAGCTCCTCAAGGCGATGGTCGAGAAGGGCTCTTCCGACCTCCACATCACCACCGGCTCGCCGCCGCAGCTGCGCGTGGACGGTGAACTCGTCCCGCTCAAGACGGCGCCGCTCACGCCCGTGGAGACCAAGCAGCTCTGCTACTCCATCCTTACGGACGCGCAGAAGCACAAGTTCGAGGAGGAGAACGAGCTGGACCTGTCGTTCGGCGTGAAGGGCCTGTCGCGCTTCCGCGCGAACATCTTCATGCAGCGCGGCGCTGTCGCCGGCGCGTTCCGTACCATTCCGTTCAAGATCCTGACGTTCCAGGAGCTGGGCCTGCCGCCGGTGGTGGCGGAGCTGGTGAAGAAGCCCCGCGGCCTCATCCTGGTGACGGGCCCCACGGGCTCCGGCAAGTCCACCACGCTGGCCTCGATGATCGACAAGATCAACACCGAGCGTCATGAGCACATCATGACCATCGAGGACCCCATCGAGTACCTGCACCCGCACAAGAACTGCCTGGTCAACCAGCGCGAGGTCGGTGCGGACACGCGCAACTTCAAGACGGCCCTCAAGTACATCCTGCGCCAGGACCCGGACGTGGTGCTCGTCGGCGAGCTCCGAGACCTGGAGACCATCGAAGCGGCGCTCACCATCGCGGAGACGGGCCACATCTGCTACGCGACGCTGCACACCAACAGCGCGGTGCAGACCATCAACCGCGTGCTGGACGTCTTCCCGCCGTACCAGCAGCCCCAGGTGCGCGCCCAGCTGTCCTTCGTGCTGGAGGGCGTGATGAGCCAGGCGCTCGTCGCCAAGCAGGGCGCTCCGGGCCGCGTGCTGGCCCTGGAGGTCATGGTGCCCAACCCCGCCATCCGGAACCTCATCCGCGAGGACAAGGTCCACCAGATCTACTCCTCCATGCAGGTGGGCCAGGCGAAGTACGGCATGCAGACGTTCAACCAGGCGCTGGCCGCCCTCCTGGCGCGCCGGCTCATCTCCCAGGACGAGGCCTTCGGCCGTTCCTCCGACCCGGAAGAGCTGCGAAACATCCTCGCCACGGGCGGCGCGCCGGGTGGAGCCCAGCGGCCGGCCGGGGGAGCGGGTGCCCGTTAGTTTTCCGACGTGAATTTCGCGGGTTAGACTCGCGCCCTCCCCGGAGGTCCAGGTATGGCAGCACCAGCGGTCCAGCAGAAGGCGACAGCGTCCAAGAAGAACACGGCCCAGTTCCTCTGGGAGGCGAAGACCAAGAGCGGGGAGAACAAGAAGGGCGAGATGGAGGCCTCGGACATCGAGGCCGTCAACGCGCGCCTCAAGTCCCTGGGCCTCAACCCGACGAAGGTGCGCAAGAAGGGCACCTTCGACATGGAGCTGTCCCTTCCCGGGAGCGTGTCGGGCAAGGACATCCTCATCTTCACCCGCCAGTTCGCGACGATGATCGACGCGGGCCTGCCGCTGGTGCAGTGTCTGGACATCCTCGCCAGCCAGATGGACAACCCCGCCTTCAAGAAGGTGGTGTTCGCCATCAAGGGCAAGGTGGAGCAGGGCAGCACCTTCGCGGACGCGCTCAAGGAGCACCCGAAGGTCTTCGACGAGCTCTACGTGCAGCTGTGCGCCGCGGGCGAGGTGGGCGGTATCCTCGACACCATCCTCAACCGGCTCGCCGCCTACCGTGAGAAGAACGAGAAGCTCAAGTCGAAGGTCAAGGGCGCCATGACCTACCCGTCGGTGGTCATCCTGGTGGCCATCGGCGTGACGGCGCTCCTGCTCCTCAAGGTGACGCCCGTCTTCGAGAAGATGTTCGCGGACTTCGGCTCGCAGCTGCCGGGCCCCACGCAGGTCGTCGTGGACCTGTCGAAGTTCGCCCAGGCGTACTTCCTCCACACCGTCGTCGGCATCGCCGCGCTCGTCTTCGCCTTCACCTGGACCTACCGCCAGCCCAAGGGCCGCAAGTTCTGGGACAAGACGTTCCTCAAGCTGCCCCTGTTTGGCGACGTGTTGCGCAAGGTGGCGGTGGCGCGCTTCACGCGCACGCTGGGCACGATGATCTCCTCCGGCGTGCCCATCCTGGACGCGCTGGACGTGACGGCGAAGACGGCCGGCAACCGCACGGTGGAAGAGGCCATCTACTACGTGCGCGGGAAGATCGCCGAGGGCAAGAACATCGCGGGTCCCCTGCTGGAGACCAAGGTGTTCCCCTCCATGGTGGTGCAGATGATTGGCGTCGGTGAGGCGACGGGCGCCATGGACACCATGCTCAACAAGATCGCCGACTTCTACGACGACGAAGTGGACACGGCCATCGGCGCGCTCACGTCGATGATCGAACCGCTGCTGATGGTGTTCCTCGGCGGCGTGGTGGGTGGCTTCCTCATCGCCATGTACCTGCCCATCTTCAGCCTTGCCGGCGCGATCAAGTAGCGCGCGCCTGGGCGGTTCCGCGTCAGGCGCGGCCCCGGGCCTGGGGCCCCGCCTGGTGTGGCTGGTGTTGTTCCGCACCGTCGCGGCGAGCCTGTCGCTCGTCGTGACCGTGGCACGGCTCCTGACGCAGCCCGCGCAGGAGCCCAGCCGGGCGGACACGCTGTCGTTCGCGGTCATCGCGGGCGCCTACATCCTCACGGTGGTGACGGGCCTGCGGCTGCGCCGGGGCACCGCGGGGCGGCTGGACGCCACGGTGACGGTGGTGGGCGACGTGCTCATCGCCACCGGGCTCGTCTACCTGAGCGGCGGTGCGGACTCGCCGCTGACGTTCCTCTACAGCCTGGCCGTGATTGGCGCGGCGGTGGTGCTGGACTGGCGCGGCGCGCTGGTGGCCGCGGCCGTGTCCACGTTCGCGTTCACGATGCTGCTGCTCATCACCCGGCTCACCACGCCGGTGGACGCGGTGGCGGTGCCCGCGGCGCGCGTGCTCTTCGTGCTGGGCAGCAACGCGCTGGCGCTGGTGCTCATCGCCGTGCTGTCCGGCTACCTGTCCCGCCAGCTGTCCGCCACGGGCGGCGCGCTGTCCCAGAGCGAGGCGGACCTGCGCAGGCTGGGGCGGCTGCAGCAGCTCATCCTGTCCTCCATGCCGTCGGGGCTGGTCACCTGCGACGCCGAGCGGCGCATCACCTTCCTCAACACTGCGGGCAGCGGCATCCTCCATGCGGACCCCGGCACGTGCGTGGGCCAGCCCGTGGACACGCTCCTGCCTGGCGTGGCGTCCCTGGCGCCGCGCTCCACGCGGGGGGAGCTGCGCGTGCGGACGCCCGGCGGCAACCGGGTGCTGGGGCTGTCGGTGTCGCCCCTGGAGGGTGAGGCGGGCGCGTTGCTCATCGTCTTCCAGGACCTCACGGAGCTGCGCCGCATGGAGGAGGACCTGAAGCGCACGGACCGGCTGGCCAGCCTGGGCGCGCTGTCCGCGCAGCTGGCGCATGAAATCAGGAACCCGCTCGCCGCCATGCGCGGCTCCGCGCAGCTGCTGGCCCAGGAGCAGTCCCGCGACGTGGTGGTGACGAAGCTCACCGGCATCCTCACGCGGGAAGCGGACCGGCTGGCGCGGCTGGTGGAGGACTTCCTGCGCTTCGCCCGCCCGCCGGAGCCCCAGCGCCGGCCGGTGGCGCTGGACGCCCTGCTGTCGGAGACGGTGGACATGCTGCGCGCGGACCCCCTGGCGCGTGAGGTCCAGATGGAGGTGCGGACCCCGGAGGCGCTGACGGCGCCGGTGGATCCGGATCAGCTGCGCCAGGTGCTCATCAACCTCCTGCGCAACGGCTTCCAGGCGGCGGGTCCCCAGGGGACCGTCCGGGTGGCGCTGGCGCGGGCGGAGAAGGAGGCGCAGATTCGCGTGTGGGACTCGGCCGGCAGCATCACGGAGGAGATGATGGGACACCTGTTCGAGCCGTTCTTCACCACCCGCAGCGGCGGCACCGGCCTGGGGTTGTCCACCGCGCACTCCATCATCCACGCGCACGGCGGCAGCATCCGCGTGACGTCCAGCCCGGCGGACGGCACCGAGTTCCTCGTGGGGCTGCCCCTGTGACGGCGCTCCCCCACGAAGGAGGCCCGCGCGGCCACGTGCTGGTGGTGGACGACGAGCTGTCCATGCGCGAGTACCTGGAGATCCTGCTCGTGCGCGAGGGCTACGCGGTGACGAGCGTGCCCGGCGTGGAGCCCGCCCGCGCGGTGCTGGAGAAGGACCAGGTGGACCTGGTCATCTCCGACATGAAGCTGGGCACGGCGGGCAGCGGCCTGGACGTGCTGCGCGCGGCGCGCTCGCGCAAGGAGCCGCCGGAGGTGGTGCTCATCACCGCCTTCGGCACGCCGTCCTCCGCGGTGGAGGCCATGCGCGAGGGCGCGTACGACTACATCTGCAAGCCCTTCGACAACGAGGAGCTGCGGCTGCTGGTGCACAAGGCGCTGGAGAAGCGCGCGCTGCGCCAGGAGAACAGCACGCTGAAGGCGCGGCTGCTCCCCGGGCTGGGCGGGCTGCTCGTGGGGACCAGTCCCCGCATGCGCGCGCTGTGGCAGCTGGTGGAGAAGGTGGCGCCGGGGCGCAGCACGGTGCTGGTGACGGGGGAGAGCGGCACCGGCAAGGAGCTGGTGGCCAGGGCCGTCCACCTGCGGGGCCACCGCGCCGCGCAGCCCTTCCTGCCCTTCAACTGCGCGGCCCTCAACGAAGGCGTGCTGGAGAGCGAACTCTTCGGCCACATGCGCGGCGCCTTCACCGGCGCCACGCACGAGCGCCCGGGCCTGCTCGTCTCCGCGGGCGAGGGCACGGTGATGCTGGACGAGGTGGGGGAGATGCCCCTCTCCACGCAGGTGAAGCTCTTGCGCGTGCTGCAGGAGCGCAAGGTGAAGCCGGTGGGCAGCGCGGCGGAGATTCCCTTCCAGGCGCGCGTCATCGCGGCCACCAACCGCCGGCTGGAGGCGGAGGTGAAGGCGGGCCGCTTCCGCGAGGACCTTTTCTACCGGCTCAACGTCATCACGTTGGAGCTGCCCCCCTTGCGCGAGCGCTCGGAGGACATCCCGCCCCTGGCGACGCACTTCCTGTCGCGGCTGGCGGAGGAGCTGGGGCGCCCGGGCCTGCGCTTCGCGCCGGAGACGCTGGCGTTGATGGAGCGCTACGCCTTTCCGGGCAATGTGCGCCAGCTGCAGAACATGGTGGAGCGCGCGGCCACGCTGTCGGACTCGGACGTGCTGGGCCCTGGGACGCTGCCGCCCTCCGTGCGGGGCGAGGCGGAGCCCCAGGCCCGCCCGGGAGACGCCGGCGAGCCGGTGCTGGGCCAGGGCTTCAACCTGGAGCGGCACCTGGACGACCACGAGCGCCGCCACCTGCTGGCCGCGCTCAAGCAGGCGCAAGGGGTGAAGACGCGCGCCGCGGAGCTCCTGGGCCTGTCCTTCCGCTCCTTCCGCTACCGGCTGGCGAAGCACGGCCTCACGGATGAACTGGACGAGCCCGGCGGGACGCGCGCCGGCTGACGCCGGGCAATCACTTCCCCAGCGCCGCGCGCAGCTGGGCTGGCGAAGAGGCTGACGGTTCCCAGCACGGCTTTGCCAGGCACATGGGGCTGTGCTACCCCAGCGGGTTGATGACCCAGGTGCAAGGCAGTGCGCGGCGCTCGTCCGCGGCGGAAGCGGGGCGGGTCGCGGCCTTCTTCGGCCTGGACCAGACGGACCCGGGACCGCGCGTCACCTGCCATCCGCCTCGCCCTTCCATCCGCCGTTCACGAGCAGCTCGTCTGGGGGTCTGTAGCTGGGGCCGGGCCACGCGTTGCTGCTCGGGCCAGGCGACGCCCACCTGGGGATTCGCGCTGAGGCCGGTGCTGTCCGGCTCATGCGGAAGGCTGTGGCGGCGCGTGCGGGCCATGGATGCGCGGGAGCGCCGGACCCGCCTGTCGAGTGTCGCCCACGTGGAGGGGCGCTGACATGGGACAGGCGTCATCCCCGGCGGGGGCCTCGGGGCCTTCTCCTTCGCGCCTCATCTCCCAGTACGTCCTGGTGGCGCTGGCCGCGCTGCTCGTGTTCGCCGGCACGCTGGCGAACGGCTTCGTCTACGACGATGTGCAACTCGTGCTGGAGAACCCGTGGCCCCGCTCCCTGGCGGGAGTGCGCGACTCCTTCAGCCAGCCGCTGTTCGGCTTCCTGGAGTCGTCCACCGCGCAGGACCCGCAGCACCACTACTACCGGCCGCTGATGCACGTGCTCCTCTTCGGGCTGCGGCAGGCCTTCGGGCTCCAGCCGTGGGCGCACCACCTGGCGCTCATGGTGATGCACGCGGCGGTGTCCGTGCTCGTGCTCTGGCTGCTGCGCGGGTGCCTGGTCGCGGACCGTGCTGAACCCACGCTGGGCGCGGGGGGCTGGGCCGCGTTCGGGGGCGCGCTGCTGTTCGCGCTCCACCCCGTCCACACGGAGGCCGTGGCCTGGGTGAGCGGCGCCATGGACGTGGGCATGGCACTGGCGGTGCTCCTCGCGGCGCGGCTGTGGCTGCCGGTGCCAGCCTCGCCCCAGCGGGCCCTGGGGGCGGGAGCGCTGTGGCTCGCGGGACTGCTCCTCAAGGAGACGGCCATCGTGCTGCCCGTGCTGCTGTGGGCCCTGGAGCGCGCCACCGCGCCCTCCGGAGCGAGGGGCAGCCTGGTGGCGCAAGCCCGTCGCTACGCGCTGCTGGGCCTGGGCCTGGCCGCTTACCTGGGACTGCGGTTCATGGCCCTGGGCGGCTCGCTGCCCACGAACAGCGCCTCCACTCGCGTGTCGCGCCTGACCGGCGTGCTCGCGTTCCCGGCGGACCTGGGGGGCAAGCTCGTCTGGCCCTCGCCCCTGGCGGTGCTGTCGCCGCGGGGCCCGGCCACGTCCCTCGCCGACGTCCGCGTGTGGCTGGGGGCGCTGTGCTTCGCGGGCATCCTCGCGGGGGCCGTGTGGGCCTGGTGCCGTGGCCACCGCGTCGTCCAGGCGGCCGGGCTCTGGCTGCTGGTGCCGCTGCTGCCCGCGCTTGCCCTGCAGGTGCGCGGCGTGGATGCGTACGCCGAGCGCTATCTCTACCTGTCCTCCGTGGGCTTCGTCCTGCTCGTGGCCGTGGCACTGCGCGCGGGGCTGTCGCGCTGGCCCGAGCAGGCCCGCATCCTGGCGCTCGCGTCCGGCGGGGTGCTGGCGGCCTTCACGCTGCTGACGCTGTCCTACGTGCCGGTGTGGCGCGACAACCTGACGCTCTGGACCTACGTCCAGGAGACGGTGGTGGATCATCCGCTCATCCACTCCAACCTGGGCGACCTGCACCTCAAGGCCGGGCGCCTGGACGCGGCCATCTCCCACCTGGAGGTCGCCGCACAAGCGCTTCCCGGCGCCTTCCGCGTCCACAACAACCTGGCGGTGGCCTACGCGAAGGTGGGCAGGCTCGGCGACGCGCGGAAGGAGCTGGAGCGCACGGTGCGCCTCATGCCGGACAACCCTGTCGCGTGGCACAACCTGGGGCTCGTGTCGCGAAGGGAAGGCGACCTGGAGACGGCCATCGCGCGCTTCCACGACGCACTCCGGCTCGCGCCGAAGCGCGTGGACTCCCTGTTGGAACTGGGACGCACGCTGATGCGGGCCGGCCGCGCGTCGGAGGCCATCGCTCCGCTGGAGGAGGCCCTCCGGCTGGAGCCAGGCCTGACCGGCGCGCGCAAGTCCCTGGCGGAGGCCCGGGCCGCCGCGTCCGGTCCGCCGCGGTGAGAAGGCCTCCCGGAACGCCTAGCGGAAGTCGCGCCGCTCGAAGATGGCGATGGCCAGGGTGATCAGCACCAGCGCCCACGCCAGGCTGTAGCCCACGCCGGACAGGAACGTGGACGCGTCCACCGGCAGCGCGTACGTGGCCTGGGGCCGGAAGTTCACCCGCTCCAGGTTGGGCAGCAGGTAGTAGAGGGTCTTGCCAATCGCCTGGACCGCGCCGCTCTCCGACCGGCTGGCGAGCGTGTACAGGTCGCCCGTCAGGTGCCCGGTGAAATACATGCCCGTGGTCGCGATGGCGGACACCGCCGGCCCGGCGAAGCTCGAGAACAGGATGCCCACGCTGCTGAGGATGAGCAGCTCGAACCACAGGCCCGCGCTCGCCAGCAGCTGTGTCGCGGTGATGTCCGCGCCGAAGAGCAGCAGCTCGCCCAGGAAGATGAGCGTCATCAGCACCAGCAGCACGCCCAGCGTCAGCATGTTGCCCGCCAGCCGGGCCAGCAGGAACTGCCGGCGTGACACGGGCTTGCTCACCACCAGGAAGATGGTGCGCCGCTCAATCTCCCGGCTGAGCAGGCTGCTGGACAGGAAGATGGTGAGGAAGACGAGGATGAGGCTCATCATCCCCAGGCCGAAGTCCGTCAGCACGCGGTCGAACGTCGCGACCGTCACCTCCGTCACCAGCGTGGAGGACAGCAGCACCACCGCGGCGAACACGCCCACCACCACCGTCACCCGGTTGCGGCGCGCTTCGCGAAAGCCATTCCACATCATCGCGCTGAAGGCGCTCACGTGTTGATCTCCCCGCCCACGCTCGACGCGCGGCCTGATTCCTTCAGCGCGTTCATGAACAGCTGCTCCAGGGAGAAGCGCGCCGGCTGCATCCGGTTCACCCGGCCGCCCGCGCCCAGCACGCCCCCCAGAAGCCGCTGGCTGTCCACGTCCGCCACCTGCAACATCACGCGCCCATCCAGGGCCTGCACCGACTCCAGCGGGATGCCCAGGCCGCGGACCTGCTCGGAGTTCATCCCCTCCACCACCACCTCCATGGACGAAGCCTGCGCGGACACCAGCTCCTGCACGCTGCCCTCGCGCACCCGCCGCCCGCCCACCAGCACCGCCAGCCGGTCGCAGAGCGACTCCACGTCCGGGATGATGTGGCTGCAGAACAGCACCGTGGTGCCCTTGGCCCGCTCCGCCAGGATGAGGTCGCGCATCTGCCGGCGCCCCAGGGGATCCAGGCCGCTCGTGGGCTCGTCCAGGATGAGCAGCTTCGGCCGGCCCACCAGCGCCTGCGCCAGGGCCACGCGCTGCACCATGCCCTTGGAGTAGCGGCGGATCTGCAGCTTCTCCGCGCCCGCCATCTCCACGGAGCCCAGGACCTCCGTGACGCGCGTGTCCAGCTCCTGGCCGGACAGGCCCGCCAGCTGCCCGGCCAGCGTCACGAACTCCCGGCCCGTGAGGTACTCGTACGGGGCCGGGTTCTCCGGCACGAAGCCCACCAGCCTGCGCGTTTCGGCGTCCTCCACCGGCTTCCCGAAGAGCCGCGCGGTGCCGCCGCTGGGGCGCACCAGGTTCATCAGGATCTTGATGGTCGTGGACTTGCCCGCGCCGTTGGGCCCGAGCAGCCCGTAGATCTGCCCGGCATCCACCTGCAGGTCCATGGACTGCAGGGCCCGGACCGTGCGGTTGAACCAGAAGCCGACTTTGTAGGTCTTGTGCAGCCCCTGCGCCTGGATGGGCGGGGCTTCAGGGCTGGGATTCGTCATGGCTCGTGACTCGGGGCTTGGGTACGACGCGTACGCCGTTCTCGTCGTGCTGGTCCTGGATGAGTTCCATGCGGAAGCGCACGGCGTCGGAGTAGGCGCGGCCATCCTCGCCCAGATAGAGCTTGCCTCCCAGCGGATCCTCCGGGAGCGCGGGCAGGTCGCCCGCGGAGACCAGGGCCGTCAGGTCGTCGGGCAGGTGTCCTTCACGGGCCTTGTAGCGCTGGATGGCCGCGTCGAGCGTGCGCAGCAACCGCTCCTGATGGATCTCCTCGACCCGGCGCGCGTAGAAGTCTCGCGTCTCCTCGTCCTGAGCGCCGTCGCGCAGGGCCATGCTCAGGGAGAGGCTGCTGTCGAAGTCGCCGGACTGCGCATAGAGGCGGGTGGCGAGCGCCGAGTACCACGCAGGGGCATCCGGACGTTTGGAAAGGCCCTGGATGATGTCCGCCGCCTCCTTGTACTTCTGGTCGAAGAACATCAGGTTGTAGGCGAGCTGGAAGGCGAGCTGCTCGTTGTCGGGCAGGTGCGTGAGCCCCTTGCGCAACAGCCGGGTCGACTCCTCCGTGTTGGCGTACTTTTCACGGCCCAGGTGCACGGGGATGGTGATGCCCCCGTAGAGGTAGGCCTGCCGGAACTTCGGGTCCAGGTCCGTGATCAGGTCCGCGTAGTCGTACACGTCCCGGTACTGATCCGGCCGGTACGCCGCCCCGATGCGGTTCATCATCATGATCCAGAAGTAGTCGGTGACCAGTCCCTGCTGGGACTTGAAGACCGTCTGGAGCAGGCCAGGGCGGGGCAGCAGGGGGCCTGCTCCCTGTTTC
>NZ_RAVW01000022.1 GCF_003611585.1 Corallococcus exercitus
GGCGAGGATCTTTCCCACCAGGCCCGGGTCCAGGCGGGACTTGAGGAAGTTGAGGAGGAGGGGCGCCACCAGGGTCGCCTTGCCCGCGTCCAGGTTGAAGCGCTGGAGGATGGCCACCACGCCGGCAATCTCGCCCGCGTGGGCCGCCGCGCCGCCCAGGGCGCCCATCAGGCCGCCACCACCGCCGCCACCCCCCGCGCCGCCGAGCATGCCGCCCAGGGCGCCCATCAGGCCTCCGCCGTCACCGCCCGCCGGAGCATGGGCCTGGGCCTGCTGCTGCCAGCCCTGCATCTCCGGGATGGCCTGATCCATCTGCCGGGCCGCGTCCGGGCCGACCTTCTCCTGCACCGTGCCCTGCACCATCTTCAGGAGCGAACCCGCGAGCCCCTGTGCCTGCGTGCCATCCACCCCAAGCTGCTGCGAGAGCTGTCCGATGAGGTCCATGCCGCGCTCCTTCACGTGTGTCGAAAGTGAGAGGCGGCGGTTGTAGCGGTCAGGGCCTGGGGGCTGGCTGGAAAACCAGAAGGGGCGCTCGCGAGCGTTGGTCTCAGGACGCCGCGCCGGGCCCTACAGTCGGGTGAAGGACCAGCTCAGCGCGCGGCCGCCCTCGTAGGGCATGACGCCATGGAAGGGGCGCGGGTCCGCGTCGAACACGAGCGGCAGGAAGTGCCGGTCCCCGTCCCACAGCGACAGGGAGGGGATGGAGGACACGGGGACCCAGGAGAGCGAGCCCTCGGGGTTCTTCTCCAGGGGCGTGCCCGTGAAGGCGTCGATGCGGAAGATGAAGCCCAGCCAGTCCTCGCCGTGCTTGCCGAAGCCGGGCCAGGACAGGGTGCCGCGCAGGACCATGCGCGTGCACTCGATGCCGGCCTCCTCGCGGATCTCCCGGCGCATGCACGCGGCGATGTCCTCGTCGCGCTCCATCTTGCCGCCCAGGCCGTTGTACTTGCCGTAGTGGGCGTCATCCGGGCGCGCATTGCGGTGGATGAGCAGCACCTGCTGGCCGTCCGGCGACATCACGTAGCCCAGCGTGGCGACGATGGGGGTGTAGGGCATGGGGCCGGTTCGTCCCCTGATTCGAACGGGGCGTCAAGCCGTCTGTCCGGGCACCCTACGGTGACGCGCCGGTCGTGGCCCCGGTCAGCGGTTCGTGACGGCGCCAGAGTTCGACGGCGGGGGAATCCGGCGACACGCCGCGCGTGTAGTTCGCCTCGAACCAGCGGCGGCTGTCGGAGGACAGCTGCCATTGGCCGCGAGCGCCCAGGAGCACGAAGTCACAGTGTCGCAGGAGCGCGAGCATGCGCTTCTGCGAGTCCTCGCTGGTGAAGGCCGCCGCCGCGTCCGGGAAGCGGGCCCCGGACGTGAGCGCGTCCTGGAGCATCAGCGCGTAGGGATCCACGGGCACGGCCTGTCCCGGAAGCACCGGCGGAAGCCTTCCCGCCAGCAGCCCCCAGCCCGGCTCGAAGCCGCACAGCGACGCGTCCGGAGGAACCTGTTCGCGCACGTAGCGGGCCTGGAGGACCTGTTCCGGAGGCCGGATCTCCGAACCGCGCAGCGCTTCCCGCACGGAGTACAGCGGCCCCAGCAGCACGAGCCCGAACGCCACCGCGCCCACGGGCCGGGCTCGCGCGGCGGCGAAGCCCACGAGCGCCGCCGCGCCCAGTCCCGCGAGCAGCGCCTCCGGCCCCGCGAGCAGCGCGTTGTAGTTGGACCAGTAGCTGTGCGCGGCGAGATACGCGACGACGGTGAGCAGGTACGCGGTGGCGACGAAGCGCTCGGGCGCGGCCTCCGCGCGGGTGCTCCGCCGCATGGCCCGGAACAGCGCGACGCACAGTCCCACCGCCGCGAGCAGCAGGGCGTAGCGGCGCCGCTCGTGCGTCATCTCCACGAGTCGCTCCCAGCGAGACATGACGCCGTCCTCGGGCCGGGCGGACTGGAACCACAGCACGTCGCGCACGAAGGCGCCCGGGGCCATCAAGGCCAGGGGCCCCACCAGCGTCAGCACCGTGAGCGAAGCGGCCAGCACGAAGCGCCGCGCCAGGCTCCAGCGGGGACCGGGCGCACGGGCCACGAGCGCAGCCGCGCCCCAGATGCCGCCCAGCACCTTCACCGACGCCATGACGCCCGCCAGCACCCCGGCGAGACCCGCGCGGCGGGGCAGGGGAGCGCGGCCCGAAGGCAGGAGCCAGAGGTTCGCGAGCCCCAGGCCGCACAGATTGAGCAGCGGATCCAGGAACGGCCCGCGCTCCATGGTGACGACCTCCGGGTGCGCCGCGTAGGCCAGCGCGGCCACGATGCCCGCCACCGGTCCCCAGGCCCGCATCGCCAGCCGGCCCACGAGGACGGTGCTGACGGCGCCCAGTCCGGTGGCCAGCCATCGCGCCAGCGCGAAGCCCGCGGCCGGGTCCGCGAACGCGCCCAGCGCCCCAGCCGGAGCGCCCAGCAGCAGCGCGCCCGGCGGGTGCACGAAGAGGTAGTCGCGGTAGGGCAGCAGCCCCTTCCACAAGAGCGTGGACGCCGCGGCGTAGACGCCCTCGTCGTAGTTCACGACGTAGCCGAGCGCTCCAGCGCGGTGGAAGAACGGCAAGGCCCGGAGCACCCAAGCGCCCACCGCGACCGCCGCCAGCACCCAGGGCCACCAACGCCGGGCCCTGCCACCATCCCTCATCCAAGTCAATCCGTCCAAAGCGCGAGAATGCTACGCGGCCCGCCCTGTTTCACGCGAGCCGCACGAGGGCTGGGTGCACGAAAAACACGTGAGCCCCCGATGAAACACGCGGTTTTGTCACACCGTGAGTGGATGCAACACCGCCCGCGCCGTCTCAGTAGTTCCAGGCGGTGCAGTCAGTCGTCGTGCGCGTGACGAACTCCGCCAGCGTGCGCAGGTTCCGGACGAACGTGCTCGTGTCCAGGTAGTCGCCCGGGGTGGCGCCACTGCGCGGGCCGCCAGGACTGTACGTCGTGATCCACCGCTCGTTGTTCACCGCCGTGTCGACGGCCTGCGCCGTGTCGGCGCGCAGCTGCTGGCACGAGCGCTTCATCGCGGTCGTGTCGGTCGCCAGCCGGTTGTACTCCGCGCGGATGGCGGCGAGCTGCGACGGACCCTCCCAGCTGTAGTTCTGGTAGGTCGGCGGCGCGGTGGAGAAGCGGACCGGGTAGCCGCCGGGCTTCACCGTGTAGAAGCCGATGTTCGACGGCGAGGTGTCATCGAGCTCGATGTAGCGGGAGAGGAGCGTGTCATTGGCGTAGTCCACCGTCTCCAGGTACGCGAGCGCCGTCCCCACCGCGGCGCGGTTCGCCGGCACGCTGGGGTCGAGCTGGTAGAGCCGCAGCAGCGCCCACATGACGTCCTGGCTCTCCTGGCCGGCAATCGCAGGCGTCTCCCAGTTGCGGGCCCAGCGCGGCTGCATCTGGATGTCATATTGCTGCGCCCAGGCGGGCTGGGGCTGCGGCATCTGCGCGCGTCGGAGGAAGTCACCGAACGAAGTGCGCATGGCCTGATACGTCGCGGCCTGAGAGGGATAGATCTCCTTCGCCCAGGACAGCATCTCGACGAAGGCCGTCGCGAGGTTGTCGTTCAGCGTCGGGTCGTCCCAGTACTCGTTCGGATAGGAGTTCGCGTAGCAGTGGGCCAGGCCACACGAGGTGCCAATCGACGGAGGGTAGCTCGCGGAGAGCGCGGGCCGCGCGGCGACGGGACCGGCGAAGACCTGGGGAAAGCCGCCGTGCGTCGGGAACTGGGACGTCTCCACCCGGGCGCGCGCGTACGCGGAGGAGCCGGAGATGGCCGTGTTCGCGAACCCGAGGAGCTGGTCCGTGCGCATCATCGCGATGAGCGCGTTCTGCGTGACCTGGTCGTCGTACGTCGATGTCGCGCAGCCGCCACAGGAGCAGTTCGCGGTGGTGTTGAGGTAGCAGGCCTGGAGCGTGGGCGCCGGCTTGAAGTCCGCGTAGAGGCGCCAGCCTCCGGACTTCACCTGCCCCTGGCGCAGCGCCGTCGCCGCGTCCAGCGCGTAGGTCGTGAGGGCCGGAGTCGCCGGGTCCGCCAGGGCCGCCTCGACAAAGGCAATCGTCACGTCGGAAGTGCCCGGCGACTGGATCATGATCTGATCTACGTCGAGCTGGATGTCCCCCCAGCGCTCATCCAGGTTGGTGGCGTTGTGGTGCCATGCATAGCCGCCGTGGCGCGCGACGTTGTCGTGGAAGTACTTCGCCGCGTTCCGCATGCGGCCCAGGGCCTTCTGCCGGAGCGGCGTCGTGGCGGTTTGCTCGGACGCCCCAAGCTCGACGCCCAGTTCGGGGGCCGGGGAAGCGCATGCGAACGTGTAGAGGAGGGGGAGGAGCGCGAGGCTGAGATGTCTTGTCATGGGGGGATGCGACAGCGAGTGCTGGTCCAAGGTGTACTTCGTGCCGCTCATCGCGGCGCTCAAGGCCATCACCATTGATGACATGGGCAAGGAGGCGCTCAATGCGGGCCTCAAGAAGATTGAAATCCAGAACCGCGCGGACACCAGCAACGCCTCCCGGTTCGCCGCCTCCTTCGAGGGCGGGACCCTGCTGCTGGACAACAAGCCCCACACCAACGTGGACGACGTGAAGGACCGGACCCAGAGCATCCAGTCGCTGCTCGAGTCCAAGCTGTAGGGGCGCGTGGACGAGGCCCGGCCGCGCTCGCACCGGGCCTCGTCGCGGGCGCTGCTAGAAGCAGGTGCAGGCCGCCTTGTAACACTTTCCCAGACGGAAGCCCTTCGCCACACAGCTGGCGTTGCACTCCTCGGCGTAGCACTCCACCTGCGACGCTTCCGCGGTCGCGGGCGTGGACAGCGCCAGCGTGGCGCCAAACGAAACGAAGGCGCCCGCGCCCATCGCGAACAGCACCCGGCCAGCCTTCTTCAACGACGGCATCATGTGTGTGTCTCCCGGTGAGATGTTGCGGCTTGAAGCATACTTCAACCGGCAATACTCCTCATGCCCGCAAGCCAAGTAAAACACCCCCATGTGTTGGCGTAAAAACTGATAGACACGACATCCAGGGTTTCACCCATCTGGAGGTCCATCGATGCAGAACCGCCCGTTGTTTTCCGCCGTGGTCCTCGCCGGGGCGCTCTCCGCGCTCGCGGCGGGTTGTGGTGAGGAGCGCTTCGAAGAACTCCCGGCGGACGAGGCTCCGGTGGGCACGTCCAGCGGGGCGCTCGCGTGCAGCACGCGCATCACCTACGGGGACCGGTGGATCCACCCCGGGCACCCGGAGCAGTACGACGTCGCGACCGGCCTGGTGACCTGGGACGGCAGCTGTATCAACGACGGCACCAATTCCTACGCCGTGTTGTCGAACGGCTGGAAGCCCTACTTCACCGGGCACGACGCCTGCGTGATGGCGCTCGACACGGACTGCTCCGGCGCGACGAGCTGCGCGACGCGCGTCACCTATGGCGCGGCGTGGTTGCATCCCTCGGGGCACACGGCCCAGTACGACGACGTGGGCGGCCGCGTGACCTGGGACCGGGGCTGCACGAATGCGTCCCCCAATTCATACACGGTCCTGTCGAACGACTGGGCGCCGTACTTCAGCGGCAGCAACGCGTGTGGCGTCGCGCTGCGCTACACGGGCTGTGGCGGGCTCTACCAGAACCCCGTGGTGCCCGTGGACTGCGCGGACCCCGGCGTCATCCACGACGGCACGCAGTACGTCGCGGCCTGCACGTCGGGGGGCGCGGCCAACGCGTTCCCGCTGCGCACCTCCAAGGACCTGGTCACCTGGACGGCCGCGGGCAACATCTTCCCCTCCACGCGCCGCCCGACGTGGGCCACGGGGGATTTCTGGGCGCCGGAGATCCACAAGGTCGGCACCCGGTACGTCGCGTACTTCACCGCGCGCCACCAGGACGGGAAACTGTCCATTGGCGCGGCGACGGCCACCAGCGCGCTGGGGCCCTTCACGGACCTGGGCCAGCCCC
This sequence comes from Corallococcus exercitus, assembly GCF_003611585.1. Taxonomy (GTDB): domain Bacteria; phylum Myxococcota; class Myxococcia; order Myxococcales; family Myxococcaceae; genus Corallococcus; species Corallococcus exercitus. The sequence goes on from NZ_RAVW01000022.1 coordinate 5,958, forward strand.
TGGTGCATGACGCGGGCATGGGGATGATTGACGCCACGTTCTTCTACGACACCGCGGGCGTGCCGTACCTGGTGTGGAAGGCGGACGGAAACGCGGTGGGGCAGTCCACGCCCATCTATGGCCAGACGCTGTCGGCGGATGGGCTGTCGCTCACCGGCACGCGCCGCACGCTCATGAGCAACACTCTCTCCTGGGAGGGCGGCGTCGTCGAGGCGCCGTGGGTCGTCGCGAGGGGCGGGTACTACTACCTCTTCTACAGCGGCAACTCGTACGCCAACAGCACCTACGCCGTGGGAGTGGCCCGGGCCACGAGTCCGCTGGGGCCCTACACGAAGCTGGGCAACCCCATCCTCAAGACGGCGGGCGGCTGGGTGGGGCCCGGCCACAACTCCGTGGTCACCGGCCCCGGCGGGGACACGGTCATGGTCTACCACGCGTGGAACAGCGCCCACACGGCCCGGGTGATGCTCGTGGATGCCATCACCTGGCCCAACGGCTGGCCCGCGGTTCCGGAAGCCCCGTCCTCGGGTTCGCGTCCCATGCCGTAGCGGGCGCTTCCCACGGACAGCCCGGCCGCGCGAGCCATGACTGGCTCGCGCGGCCGTTCACGGTGACTGCGTCGCGAGGACCCGGGTACTACCGGATGGTCCAGGCCACGGTGCCGCTGCAGGAGTTGCTCGAGTAGCAGCCGGCACGCAGCTGGTAGCTCCCGCTGCCGCCCGCGGGCACCGTGTAGACGAAGTTCGAACCCGTCCCACCGCACGCGTCATCGCTGTAGGTCACCTGCGTGCCGTTCGCGTTGAAGAGCCGCAGGTAGGTGTCTCCGGTGAACGACGCGCCCGTCACACCGCAGGTTCCCAGCGTGAGGGTCTGTCCCGCCGCCAGGACGAACGTCTGGTTCACCGTGTTCACCGTGGCGCTGCTGGTGTTGCTCGCGCTGTAGTTGAGCGGCCCGGAGCCCGCGGTCGCGCTGAGCGTCCAGGCCACGGTGCCCGTGCAGGAGGTGTTCGCGGAGCAGCCGGCGTTGAGATAGTAATTGCCGCTCGACGGCACCGTGTAGACGAAGCTCGAGCCCGCTCCTCCACACGCGTTGTCGCTGAAGGCCACCTGCGTGCCGTTCGCGTTGAAGAGCCGCAGGTAGGTGTCTCCGGTGAACGCCGAGCCCGCCACGCCACAGGTTCCCACCGTGAAGGTCTGTCCCGCCACCATCGCGATGACCTGGTTGACCGTGCCCACCGTCGCGTCGCTCGTGTTGCGAGCGCTGTAGCTGAAGGGGCTGTAGTTGGCCGGGGGCGGATAGTTCACCGTCACCATCACGGAAGCGCTGGTGGTGACGTTGCCCGCGGCGTCATAGGCCTTGGCGGACAGGGAGTGGGACCCGGGAGTGGTGTAGTTGTACCAGGACTTCGAGTAGGGCGTGCTGGTGCTGGTGCTGGCACCCATCGGCATCCCGTCCAGGAAGAACTCGACCCGCGTCACCCCGACGTTGTCGCTGGCCGAAGCGGTGAGGACGTACGAAGACTCGCGGACGAGGATGTCGTTCGGCGCGGGGTAGGTGATGGAGACCGTGGGCGCGGTGAAGTCGTTGCTCAGCGTCACGTTGCGGGTGGTGCTGCCCACGTTCCCCGCGCCGTCGTAGGCCTTGGCCGTCAGCGTGTACGCGCCGTTGGCGAGCGAGCGCGTGGCCCAGTCATACGTGAAGGGCTCAGTCGTGTCCGTCCCGAGCAGCGTGGTGCCCCGGTAGAACTCCACCCGGCTGATGCCGGTGTGGTCGTCGCTCGCGCTGGCCTCCAGCGTGACCGTCCCCTGCAGCACGGCGCCCTCCACCGGCGACGTGAAGGAGACCCCCGGCGCGACGGTGTCGTTGTCCACCGTGAAGCTCACCGTGGCCGAGCTCGTCAGGTTGTACGCCGCGTCCCACGCCCGCGCGAACACCGTGTGGGAGCCATTGGCCGCCAGGGCGCTGTTCCACGTGAAGGTGTACGGCGCCGTGGTGTCCGTGGCCACGAACTTGCCGTCCACCATGAACTCCACCTGGGTGACCCCGCGGTTGTCGGAGGCGTCGACCGAGATCACCACGCTCCCCCGCACGGTCGCTCCCGCCACGGGCGCGGTGACGGTGGCGGTGGGCGCGGTGAAGTCGTTGTCCAGCATGACGGTGACCCACTCGGAGTAGACGAGATTGCCCGCCGCGTCGTGGACCTCCGCCCGGACCCGGGTGGGGCCATTGGGCAGGAGTTGGGTGGGCCAGCTGCAACTGAAGGTGGGGCTGTAGCCGTTGCACAGGATGGTGGAGTTCAGCTCCGCGCGGAAGTCCACCCGGGAGATGGGCGCGTTGTCCGCCACCGTGGCGGTGATCGGCACCGACCTGCTCAGCACGGCGCCCGCCGCGGGCGACGTGACGGCCACCGTGGGCGGCGGGTCCACCGTGATGTTCACGGGCACCGACGTCGTCACCTTCCCGGAGGCATCGTACGCGCGGGCCGTCAGCGTGTGCAGGCCGGGCGGCGCCGTCTTGGCATCCCAGGGGATGCCGAACTGGCTCTGGAAGCTCGTGCCGAGCAGCACGGTGTCATCGAGATAGAACTCCACCTGGGTGACGCGGATGTCATCGCTGGCGTTGGCCACCACGCTCACCCATCCGCCCACCGTCTTTCCCTCCACGGGGGCGATGAGGTTCACCGTGGGCGCGGCGTAATCGTTGCGGACGTTCAGGTTGACGGACGAGGCCCGGGCATTGCCCACGGCGTCGTAGACCCGCACCATCCAGGTGACGCTGCCGTTGGGCACGGAGAAGCTGTCCCAGCTCGCCTCGAAGGGCGCGCTGGTGTCGCTGCCCACGAGGGTGTTGTTGATGAAGAAGTCCACCCGGCCCATGGCCTGGTCATCCACGGCCTGGGCCACGAGCGTCACCTGCCCGGAGACGGTGGCCCCGGCGGCGGGCACGTGCGTGACGGTGGGCTGGGTGACGTCCGGCGCGGAGACCGCGAAGGCCAGGTCGTCGTGGTCATGGACCGCCCCGGGGGTGCACGCAGCGCCCTGCGCCTGGGCGGCGTCCACGAGCACGGCGCGCACGGCCTGGAGGCTGCCCGTGGGGAGCGTGAACGTGGTGGAGAGGGTCTCGGCACCGCCGGCGGCGGGCAGGGTGGCCAGGTGCACCCACTGCGGCGCGGTGGCATCCGCGGCCCGGAAGAGCATCAGCGCGCTGCCGGAGGAAGGGGCGCCCCACACGTCCGCCTCCACCTTCACCGTCCGGCCCTGGGCGAGCCACGAGACGCCATCCACGGTGGAGACGCGGAGGGCCTCCACGGAGGCGTCGGACTGGAAGGTGCCGTCGTTCCCGTCGGCGCAGCTTCCTCCCAGCGTGTTGGGGGCGTTGGACTCGGGGCCCACCGTGCCCCGGCCCGTCAGCGTGGTGTTGGAATCACAGCGAGCGCCATTGGAGGTGCACGCGGGCGCCGCCAGCTGGGCGTCATATTGCGCGTCCGTCGAGGCGAGTGGCTGGGCCACGGAGGCGCTGGCATCCGGGGCGGAAGCGGTATCGGAAGGGCCGGGGGCGCAAGACCATCCGGCGAGGCACAACATCAGGGTTCGGGTCAGGCTGAGTGAAACTCTCATCGCACGTCCTTCGGGTGGGTAGCCAAAGACAGACGCGGTATACGCAACAGGCCTGACTCGGGCCCAGCGACGGAGCGCCTGGGGTGAACCGGACGCGCGTCGGTCGCCGCCGACACACACGCCGCATGAGGCCCGGGGCAAGGAAAAGCCCAGCAACCCGGTGGGGCTGCTGGGCTCCTGACTGTGTTTCGGCTTCTCCGCGGCTACAGCGCGAGGATGCGCACCTGGAGCTGCCCCGTGCTCACTCCCGTGACGAGCACCAGCTCACCGCCGTGCACGAACACCCGCTTCGCGACGCCGGGGTAATAGCTGGCCGAGAGGATGTCGAAGGTGCTGCTCAGCACGCGCAGCTGCGTCGTGTTCCCCACGGTGTCGATGAGGTAGTAGCGCCCGTTGTGGAAGGCGACGTCCACGAACGACAGGCCCAGGCTGGTGCGGTAGGTGAGGTCGGCGGCGTTGAAGAACAGGCCGCTGCCCACCATGACGGCTGACTCGTCCGGCAGGAGCCGGATGGGGTTGGGCAGGTTGTAGTCACCGTGGTACGGCGAGTCCCGCTCCGCGCCCAGCGTGCCCGCCACGGGGTCCACGTCCACCATGGTCACGTCCGTCGGGGAGACGCCTGAGTTGAGCAGGTAGACGCGCTTGTTCACCGGAGAGAACACGAGGCTGCGGGCGGAGTAGCGCCACTCGGCCGTGGCGACGCGCGCACCGGTGGAGCGCTGGTAGAGCGAGTGCGAGTCCCACGCGCCGGAGCCGTCGATGGTGAACAGGTAGTTGCCGGCCACCACCATGCTCGACACCGTCTCCGGCGCCGCGGCGAAGAAGCGGGAGGTGCCGTCGCTCGAGAAGGTGTCGATGCGCCCGCCGGTATAGGCCAGGTACGTGGTGGTCCCGTCCGGAGACACCGCCATGGTCACGGCGTCCGCCGTGCCCGCGTAGGAGCTCAGGAAGCGGCGGTTCGCCACGTCCAGCCGGTGGACCCGGTCCGCGCCGCGGTCGAAGAAGTGGATGACGCCCCCGCTGGTCAGGGTGGCGTCGTCCAGGTTGAAGGCAAGCTGCGCGCCTTCGAGGACGAGGCCTCCATCCGGGAGCGAGCCGCCGTCGGGCGTGCCCGCGTCGGAGGACGGCTCGCCCGTGTCGAGCGTCCCCGTGATGTCGATGTCACCCGTCCCCGGCGCGTTGGGGCAGTTCGGGAGGTCGCGGCGCAGGACGATGTTGGCCGAGGTCACGCTGCCGGCCACCACGTCCACCAGGGTGCTTCCCGAGTACACCAGCAGCCCCGAAGCGTTGAACGCATCCACGCGCACCGTCCGGGCCGTGCCCGCCGGGACCTGGGAGATGCGGCCCTGGATGACCGCCTCCGTCACCTGGAGCGGCACGGGACCGAGCGTCGTCATGTCCGGCGCGGAGACCGTCGCGTTGGCCGAGGTGACCCCGCAGACATCTCCCGCCAGGGAGATCTCCATGCGGATGGTCTCGGTGCCCGTCGTTTCCTCCGGGGGCATCCCCTGACACGCCGTCAGCCACACACACGTGGCCAGCATCCAAACCAATCGATTGGCAATCTTCATGTTCATCTTGTTCCGTGGTCCCTGGGACCACGCCCCCTTCGTTGTCTGCTCTTGAAGCCCCGGCAGCGACGGGCGGCAGTCTAAAGCCTGACGGTGAAGGCCTCGCAAGATGTCTGAAGGTCCAGGGACGCGAAGGCAGCGCGGGGTGGATTCCAACCCCTCCCATGGAGGCAGCGGCGCGAACCTGCGTTGTATTGAATTGCAGGGTTTGCTTCCGCCTGGCCGTGGGCTACGCGAGGAAGTCCTCTTCCGCGGTGCCCTTCCTCAGCATGATCACCAGGCCCATGAGGCCGAGGCCTCCGGCCATCACGAAGGCCAGCGCGACGAGCACCAGGGGGATGCCGCCCTCGCCCTCGGGGTAGCTGTGGCTGGGGTCGTCGCGGTCGTAGAGCACCTGGATTTCACTGCCCGCGCGCAGGCGCTCATACAGGTCCTTGGAGACGTTGCGCTGGTCCGTCCGCCAGCCGCCGCCCTGTCGCGTGAAGCCGTAGTGCAGCACGTAGTCCCGGCCCGAGGAGAGACGGCTTCGGGCGCGGACCTCCTTGCGCACCACCCGGCCTTGCGCCCAGGCCCCCTCGGCATGGACGCGCAGGTCCTGCTTGAAGACGGCCAGGACCATCACGACGACGATGACGCCCATGAGCAGGAACAGGGCCCCGTCCATCTGGGTCATGCGTCGGGGGGAACCGGAGCTGAAGGGGTTCATGAAGCCTCCGCTGACCGCAGGCACCGCTGCCTGCTTAAGCGGCGAGCAGCATCCGGGAAAACGGACGGCCGGACCCTGGGAGAGGCGCCCTTCGTCACCGCCGCCGACGCCGGCCATGTGCAGGGAAGGGGCGGCCAGAAAAGCGAAAGGCCCAGAACCTTTCGGTTCCGGGCCTCTCTAGTGGCGAGGAGTACGGGACTTGAACCCGTGGCCTCCGGCGTGACAGGCCGGCGTTCTAACCAACTGAACTAACTCCCCACAAACCCTGCTAACTCTATATGGGCGGAACAGGGATTGAACCTGTGACCATCGCCTTGTAAGGGCGCCGCTCTACCGCTGAGCTATCCGCCCTGCGCGGCCCCGCCGTGATTCAGTGAGGCGGCTTGTATCGTCCCCCTCCGCCCCCGTCAAGCATCTGTTTTCGAGGCACCTGCATTCCGCTCCGCCCCCCGGAAACCAGCGGATCCGACGGGCGCGGATCCGCCTGCTAGGCCCGCAGCTTCCACCGCCGCACGCGGCGGCGGGAACGGGGAATCATCACTACGGCGGCCACCAGCAGGGCCACCGGCACGAACACCAACATCGTCTGCATCATCGCCTCCAGGTACCCCGCACCATACGGAGTCCCTCTGACATCCTGACGGGGGGTTCGTGACTTTCAGGAAACGACACTCCAAGCCGCCGGGTTTCCGGCCGTCCTGACGGGCGGCTGGCCGGACCCGTCCTGGAGGGCTATTCGCCCCGGGGAGGACCGCCCCGGCCGCCGTGCCCCGGACCGTGGGAGCCCCGCTCCGCCTGGAGGAGCGTGCGGGCCTGGGTCTTCTGGGCGTCCGTCAGCACCTGCTCCGCTTCCTGGTACGCCGCCACGGTGTTGGCGCGGAGCTGCTCGAAGAGGCCGCGGGCCTGCTCGTGCCTGGCCTGGTCCTGGGCGGACGGCGTGCCCTGGGGGGCGCGGTCCGGCGGCGCGGGCGGACGCAGGGCCTCCAGGGACTGCTTCACGGGCGCGTTCTTCACGTCGAGTGCGGCCTGGATCTTCTCCAGGCTCGAGGCCTGAGCGTCGGTGAGGGCCAGGTCCTGGCGGTGGTCGATGAGCACCTGGACCGGCGACTTGCGCTCGAACGGGGGCGGCCGGCGCGCGCCCTGGGACGCGTCCTGCGGGGTGGGGGTGGGGGTGGATCCGGCGAAGGCGGGAACGGCGAACAGCAGGCCCAGCATGAACAGATGGCGCTTCATGGTGACGTACCTCCAGCTTGCGCGTGATGACCGCACCCGGAAGCCATTGGCCTGATGGCACGTGGACGCCGTGCGGAACCGACTGGGAGGGGTTTGTCCCCCACGGAGTCCCGTGCCGCTCAGGCCCGGGGCTTCCGGGCTGACACGGTGCAAGGTGCTCCCGCCATGTGCCGCGAAAATGTCCCGCGCGTTACCGAATGTGTTCGGCCTCGGTCCGCGCGTCCTGCGTCGCGTCTGGCTTCTCCGCGGCGACCGGGAGGGAACCCTCGGTGCCGCTGAGCGCCAGATAGATGTTGAACCACGCCAGCCAGACGCGCCACGCCGGGTCGCGCTGCTCGATGAGGGTGCGCCGCGCCTGGCTCATCCGCTGGGGCACGTCGAAGGGCATCCGCGTCTTGTCCTCGGACTGCAGCTGCGCCGCGAACCAGAGCACGTCCAATTGGCCGGCATCGACGGGCGCGTGGGTGCGCGCCATCAGCGAGTCCGCGTGCTCCAGCGCCTTGCCCAGCCACTGCGCCGCCTGCGCCGGATTCCTCCGGTCCACGGCGTTCTCCGCCAGCCGCAGCTCCGCGAGCGTCACCGCGCGGATGTCCTCGTCGCGGTCGGATTCGTCGAATTGCTCCAGGAACAGCGCGCGCCGCTGCTCCAGCGCGCGGGCGGCGGCGTCCATGCGCCCGAGCCGGGTCTCCGCGTTGGCGCGCAACCCGGCGGCGATGATGCGGTACGCGCGGTGGACGAACGCGGGCGTGGCGTGCGCCTGCTTCAGCGTGGCCCGCACGGCGGGCGTCGCCAGCTCGCGGTCCACCTGGTCCAGGTCCTCCAGCGTCCGCTGTGGTTTGTCCGCGCCCAGCGCCGCCGCGCAGCGGGCCAGCCGCATCACCAGCCGGTTGCGCAGGCCCTGCTCGTCGCGAGGGCTGGCTTCGATGCCGGGCAGCGCGCGATCATAGAGCGCCAGCGCCTGATCGAACCGGCCCGCGGCCAGGTTGTAGAGCGCCGCGCGATCCATGACCAACGGGATGAACCGGGCCAGCTTCGGCGCGGCCTCCACCATGGCCAGGGCCTTCTCCGCGGACTGCGCGGCCTCCGCCTCGCGGTTGACGTGCAGGAGGGCGCGGGCGCGGGCCAGGGACACGGACAGCCCCGCGGCGCTGTCCGCGTAGGGCAGCTTGTCCCGCTCGTCCAGGTAGCCCAGGGCGATGTGGTGGTTGCCCACCTGCGTGTGCAGCAGTCCCAGCGCGCCGAGGATCATCGCCTTGTAGCGCGGGTTGTTGCGCACCAGGTCCAGGGCGACCAGGTAGTGCCGGTTGGCGCGCTCGGCGGCGGCGGGGTTGTGGCCCCGCAGGAAGTCCTCGTGGTGGATGGCCCCCATGAGGGCCTGCACCTCGCGCTGGTTCTTGAGCTCCTGCCACGCCGCGCGCAGCTCCGCGAGGCCGGTCTTCACCGCCTGGGCGTGGGCGTCGTCATCCAGCTTGGACAGCCGGCGCGTCGTCACGTAGGCCTTCACGAAGTGCGAGAGCGATTTCGCCTTGCTCGGAACCTCCGTGGTGACCTCCTTCATCACCACCTCCGGGGCGACGCCCGCGCGCAGGCGCAGGCTCATGGACTCGACGGCGCTCTCCAGCGAGCCCGTGCGCCGGGTCACGAGGTCGAAGTCGGCGCGGGCCTCGTCCATCCGGTCCCGCCCCATGCGGCGGTAGGCGCGGCCCAGCAGCGCGCGGCGGAAGAGCCGCTCCGCCCGGCGGCGCTCCTCGGTGCCGGGCGGGGTGTCGTCGATGTAGAGCGTCGCCAGGTCCTCCATCACGCCGTCCGCGCCCAGGCTCGCCGCGCGCTCGGCGGTGTCCTGCACCACCACGCGGCGGCGGAGCGGGTCCTGCTGCTGTTTGTAGAAGGCGACCAGCGCGTCCCGGACGGGGCGGGGAGGGCGCTCCTCGTGCAACGCATTGACGCGGCGGCCCAGCTCCAGGGCGAACGCATACGGCGTCCCCGGGGGCTCCGCCGCGAGCGCCTGGGCCAGGGTGGCGTCCGCTTCCGCCCAGGGGCGTCCCCGGTACAGCGCGCGGACGGCGGCGCGCGCGAAGTCGAGCTGATCATCCGCCTTGAAGACCTTGTTCCTGGAGAGCTGGAGGCCCGCGGCGGCCAGCGCCTCCCGGTCGTCCAGCTCGCGGTACAGCGCGTCCGCCTGTTCGTACCAGGCCTCCAGCACCGCGCGCGGCGTGGTGTCCGTCAGCTGGGCCGCCTCCAGCTCCTGACGCGCGAGCGTGAAGTCACCGGCCGACTGCGCCAGCTCGCTGCGCAGCACGTGCTGATAGACGGCGGAGGGCGGGCTGGGCGCGGCGGCGGGGTCCAGCGCCGCCATGCGTTGGCGCTCGGCCTCTTGCAGCTCGTCCACCATGCGGCCCCGGTCGCGCTCCTTCAGGGCGCGCCGGTGGGCGATGAGCAGCCGCAGCGGCTCCGACAATCCCGCGGTGGCGGGGTCCTCCACCGAGTGCATGTGGCGGGCGTAGAAGTCCGCGGCGTCGAAGTCGCCATAGGCCAGGTGCAGCTGGCTCAGGCGCATCATCAACAACCGGCGGAGCTTGGGCCGCTTTTCGAGCAACAGCCGCTGGCGGTAGAGGAGGAGCTGATCCGCGCGCCGGCCCACCATGCCCAGCTCTTCGTTGAGGCGGGGCACGTCCCATTCGCCGGGCACCTGTCCATCCAGCGGCAGCCGGTACACGTCCAGCGACTGGCCCCGGGAACAGGTGGTGATGAGCGACGCGGCGGTGGGGGAGGGGTACTCGCAGTTCCATCCCTGGCTGGTGAGCTGATCCGGGCTGGTGGCGGTGGCCTGCGCGGGCGCGTCGTCCCGCTCAGGGGAGAAAGGCACGCGGAACAGCACCCCGCTGTCGCTCGCGTCGATTTCCCCATCCCCGTTGGAGTCGGTGAAGAACTGCACCACGTACAGCGATCGTCCGTCGCGCGCGAACACCGGCTGGCCCGTCTTGCCCGGGATGTCCAACGTCAGCGGGACGGGGGCCGCTCCGGGAACATCCAACCGGACCGCCTCCAGGTGGGGCGCGGCGCGCGCGGCGAAGCCCGGGCCCACCTGCCGTACGGAGCGTTCGACGGGGACGTACACCAGCCAGCGTCCATCCGGGGAGAAGGTGGGGCTGGTCAGGTTGCGCTCGAGCAGGGGCGTCACGTGCCATGCGGCCCCCAAGGCGACCTTCGACAGCCGCAGGTCGCCCTGGATGGTCGCGCGGCTCACCAGCGCGATGTGCGTGTCGTCGATCCACTCCGCCTGCAGCGCGCTGGTCTCCTCTTCCAGGCAGCGGCGCTCCTTCGCCTCCGGCAGCTCGCGCACGCAGAGCTGGCCGCCGGCCTGGGTCCGGAACGAGATGTAGAGCAGCTGCTTGCCGTCGGGGCTGATGCGCGGCCACGTCACGTCCGCGCCTTCGTCGAAGAGGCGGCGCTCGCGGCCCTTCTCCAGGTCCTGGACGAAGACCTCCGTCGCGATGTCCCGGTTGGACACGAACAGCAGCGAGTTCTCGTCGGGCCCCAGCTGCCCCAGGAACTGATCCCCCATGCCCACGGTGAGCCGCTCGGGCTGGCGTATGCCTCCGTCGTTCTCGTCGTCCTGTGCCCAGGCGTCGCTCGCGACGAGGACGGCGAGGGCCAGGACCCAGGGGGCTCCCCAGGGGGCTCGGAGCATCAGCACTTCTTCTCCCCCCAGGTGCCGTCAGCGGCTTCCACCCAGCCGCCGCAGACGACACCTTCCGCGTGCGCCTGCTGCCAGTTCTGGCGCAGCGTCTCTTCCGGCACGCCAGGGCGCACGGTCCGCATCCACTGCCACAGCTGACGCCGGGCCCGGTTCACCCGCTCCACCATGGCGGCGTCGTCCGCCGACACGCGTCCGGCCTGGCACTGCTTGCGGGTGACCACCAGCAGCCCGTCCTTGCCCTCGCCCACGCAGTGACGCCGCACCAGGTCGTCCACGCGGTCCGCCTGCGTCTTGCCCAGGTTCTCCACCAGCGGCGGGGGCTGGATGCCCAGGTCCTCCAGCTGGTTGGGCGTCAGCGGCACCGGCGTGGGGTTCATGCCCGCTCTCGCGAGCCGCTGCTCCACGTCCTTGTACGAGCCGGCGGCCTGCTCCTCGAGCGCCGTCGCCCGGTCCACCATGACGATCTCCGGCGCGCTGATGCACCCGGGAGCGGCGAGGGCGGCCATGAGCAGCAATCCACGGCGTGTCATGGCAGAGCCTCCGGAGGGAACATGGTGGTGATGGCGCGGTCGACGATGGGGCCCAGGGGGATGCCCCGGATCTCATCGATGCTGACCAGCCTGGCCAGTCCGCCCATGGTGATGAGCAGGCTGCCAAAGCCCTGCTTGAAGCTCACGCGCACGTGCTCCGGATAGCCCAGGCTCAACGCGTAGCGGACGCGGTTGGTGGCGGGGTCGGCGTGGCGCGGGTCCTCCAGGTCGAGCAGGTCCAGGAGGTGGCGGTTGCCGATGCGCAGGATCTCCGCGCGCCCGTTGATGCTGCGGTCCCTGGCGGAGATGACCATGGCGGCGTTGCCGTCGAAGGGCTCGCCCCGGGAGGACTTCACGCCTGTCGCCCGCACGTGGGCCTCCATCGTGGAGTTCTTGCCCTGATAGTTCAGCATGCACTGGCCGGTGATCCGCCCTCCGCGGACGCCCATCTCCAGCTGGCTCATGGAGAACACGTTCTGGTTGATGGCCAGGTTGCCCGCCAGGGGCGCGATGGTCATCCACGGCGTGGTGATGCGGTCCGCGGACAGGAAGCCGCTGCGCGTGAGCAGCGGGTGCTGATCCGCGAAGCGCAGCATCGAGTACGGATTGACGTCCAGGTCGTTCAGGAGCCGCACCCCGTCCTGGGAGACCTCCACGTTCTCCGTCAGCGGCACGTCGCCGTTGAGCGTCTCCACGGCGATGCCGGACTCGGGCATCCGCACGTTCACGTCCTGGAGCTTGAGGTTGGAGACGGTGCGGAAGACCACCAGGTCCGGTGACGCCACGCGGAAGTCCACCGTGGCCTTGCCGCTGCTCTCCACCTGTCCCGGCCGCGCGAGGTGGGCCAGGTCCTGCTCCAGCGAGCCCCTCAGCCCCATGCGCTGCTGGTCGTTGCTCAGGTCCAGGCGGCCCTGCATCTTCAACTGCGTCTGGGTGCCTCCGTTGGACAGCCGCAGGTCCGGGATGCGGATGACGCCGGCGGGCGTGCGCAGGACGGAGAACGACGCCTCCACGTCCTGGACGGGGTAGGGCAGCGCCGGCTTCTGTTCGAGCGAGCGGACCTTCACGCGCTGCTTCAGCTCGATGTCGCCCTTCTCCCATTGGTCGGTGAAGGTGGCGGTGCTGTCGCTGGAGAGGTCCGCGAAGGTCAGCCGGCGCTCGTTCCTGCTGACGGTGAGCTTCTCCACCGCGAGGGTCGTGTGGACGGTTCGCTTGGAACCCTCGGCGTGGGATTCACCCTGCCAGCGCAGGGCGGGGACGTTGAGGGTCTGGTCCGCCTGCTTCCAGCGCACGCCGCGCAGGTCCACCTGGGCCTTGCCCTCGAAGCTGGCGGCGCGCGGGGGCATGGCGGCCAGGCGGACGGTGCCGTCGGAGCCGAGGTGCGTGATGAGGCCGGTCAGGGTGCCGTGCAGCTCGCCGGTCATCGCGAGCTTCGAAGGGTCCACTTCCGGGGGGACCCGCGCCTTGGCCAGGAGCGGCGACAGCGGGCCCAGGGGCGGGAAGTCGCCCGTCACGTCCAAGCGGAGCGCGCGGGTCTTCCGGTTGAACGCCAGCGCCGCGTTCGCGGCGACCTTCAGGCCGGTGTGGCCGGTGAGCCCCAGCTGGAGCGCGAGGTTCCTGCGGTCGACGTCGAACGTCAGCGTCTGGTGCTGGGCGCCCGCGTCCGTCTCTCCGATGCGCAGCCCTTCGACCCGCAGGTCCAGGTCTCCCTTGTGCTTCCAGTCATCCCCTTGCGAACGCAACACGATGGCGGCACTGCCCGCGGACACGTCGTCCCAGCCCGGCCGTTGCAGGCTCAGCTCCGTGCGGTGGTCCACGCGAGGCGAGGGCGCGAAGAGGGCCATCACCTTGCCCTTGGAGGCCAGTGTCACGGCCAGCTGCTTCCAGGGAAGCCGTGCGGCGACGTCATCCGGGATGAAGGGCCGGGCGGCGACGAGGTCCGGCGTCTGGACGTCCAGCATGTACGCCACGTCGTCGGTCCCCTTCGTGGCGTCCAACGACGCGTGCAGCGTGCCCACGTCCAGCTCCATCCGCGCGCGGGCCTTGCTGAGGCGGGGCTCCTCCATCGTGGGAAAGGCGTCCGTCACGTGGAGTTGCACGCGCGCGGGACCCTTCAGCACCTCGCGGCCGTCGGTGGTGACCACCCGGAGCGTCTCCACGGGCAGGTCCGCCTTCAGCGCGAAGGGGGGCTTCGCCGTCAGCGGCACCTGGAGCTGGAAGCCCAGGCGCTCCGCGGTCGCGCGGAGCCCGGAGGCACGGACGTCCAACACATCCATCCTGGCGGACAGCGCCGCGTCTCCCGCCACCCGGAAGGGCGAGGCGAGGTCGGGCCGCAGCTGGCGTCCCGTCAGCTCACCGGAGGCCTGCGGAACGCGGAGCGGGGTGGCGCCCCCGACGTCGAGCTTCTGGAGCGCGAACGTGAGCCGGGTGGCCAGACCCCGCGGCGCATCCGGGGTCGCCGTCAGCGAGACGCGTCCACCGCCGAGCTCCACCCGGAGCGCCTCCTGGACGAAGAGGAGCTGCGCCACGTCCACGTCCAGCCCGAACCGACCCTGGGCTCCCAGCTGGGGCACGTCGCTGAGCGTGACCTCCTGGGCCTCCAGGTGCACCTTGCCGCTCTTGAGCGTGAACGGCACCAGGTCCGCGGGGATCCACCGCAGCAGCCGTCCAAGGTCCACGTCCGCAAGGGCTCGCGTCAGGACGGGCGGGACCTCCGCTGAATCCGGAAGCACCCCCTGGGCCTGCACCTCCGCGCTGTCGGTCAGCTGCGTGCGGTCCAGCTCGAGGGTGGTGAGTTGCTTCGTCGCATCGAACTTCGCCGTCACCGCGCCGTGCAGCAGCGAGCGGAGCGCGAAGCGGGAGTCGAAGGTCTGCCTCGCGACGTCCAGGTCCACCTTCACGTGCGCGGCGGCCGCGTCCGCTTCCACCGCCAGGGCCAGCTCCAGCAGGGCTTCGGCGGAAGGGACCGCCGGGCCTTCGCGGTTCAGCGTCAGGGCCAGGGGCTTCCCGGTGTGGCCCAGGTCCACGAGGAGCTTCCAGCCCTGAGCCTGGGGCTTCGCGTCGATTCCGGCCTGAAGCCCTCGCAGCGACCAGCGGTCCACCACCGCACCGCCCTGGACGCGGGCATACGTCAGCGACACGCCTGACAGCTCGATGCTTCGGACGGGGAGCGGTGTGCCGAAGACGTCCGCGACCTGCCGGGAGGGGCCGGGGGATGCTTCATCGAGCGGTTCGGGCTCCGGCGGTTTGGTCAGGTTCGTGAGGGACGTGGTGCCCTTGTCATCCGCGACCAGGACGACGGTCGCGTCCCGCACCACCACGCGCTCCACCCGGACCGGCCCGTTCACCAGCGCCCCGAACGACCATGACGCCTCCAGCGTGCCGACGCGCAGCAGCTCGGGGGCGACGGCCTGGAACGGCGGTGGGGTCCACACGACCAATCCTTCCAGGCGCAGCCCGGAGAGCACGTCGATGCGCGCCGTCTGGTAGTCCAGCCGCACGCCCGTTGCCGCTTCCACCTGGGCGACGATGCGCGGCTTCAGCCAGGAGTGGTCGAGGTGGTGCAACGCGGTCACGACCGCGACCAGCAGGAGCACGAACGTCGCGAGAATGATCAGGAGCGCGCCGGCGATGATTCGCGTCAACCGCCGACGAGGCCGTCCAGCACCGGGGGAGTCCATGAAGTTCCGTCGAGGCGACCGGCCAGCCCCCTCCTAGCATGTGGCGGAATCGGGCTTCAATCCGAGGACGCCTCGCGCGGGCCCGCCGCCCGGGCGCCGCTTCAACCGAAGCTGGACGAAGTCATTCCCGCGGTGCCGCCCGCCAGGGGCTTGTAGGGGAAGTAGAGGTTGCGCACGAAGCGGGTGAACACGTGCTCCTCGTTCCACCGCTGGCGGGCCATGCCGTACACGCCGGGTGCGCGCAGGTCGTGCTCGGAGACGCCGGTGACGAACTCGCGCTCGCTGTAGATGGCGAAGACCTCGTCCACCGCCGCGCGGCTGCGGTACGTGCGGAGCATCGTGCGGTAGATGAGTTCGCTCTCCTTCTGCGTGAAGGCCAACCCCTGGATGGCGTGCGCCATCTCGTGGAAGACCAGGTACTGCTCTGACTCCAGCCGGTCCTGGCGCAGCGCGATCCTGGCCCGGGGCCAGTCCGGGTGGTCCCAGAACAGGCCCGCGGCCTGCGGGGACACCGCGCGGGGATAGCCGTACTTCGCCAGCGTGTGCCCGGGGGGAATCAGCTCCAGCGTCAGGGGCCGCGCGGCCTCCATCCGAGCGATGAGCTGGAGGTTGCCGGCGAGCTGCCGGGCGATCTCCTCCTGCACCCGCTTCACCTGCGCCGCCGGGGCGCCGTACGGCTTGAGCTCCAGCTTCGCGCTCACATAGGCGCGGGCCTTCGCGGGGCCTTCCGCGGGAGGACGGCCCGCGCGCGATTCGAAGACGTCGCCTCCCTCCAGCAAGGTGAAGGCGCTCAGCGGCTGCTTGAGCCCGACCTCCGCCGCCAGCGGGGTGACGTCCGGCGTGGAGCCGTCCAGCGTCTCGTAGCGTTCCGGGGTCATGGGCTCAGGTGCAGGTCTTCGCCTGCTGGTTGCAGGAGTTGGTACAGGCCGGCGTCTGGGTATCGGGGGTGAGCCGCTCGGCGTGGCCCTGCACGGAGTCCGGCGGCTGCCGCGAGGGGGGGAGGGAAGACGCCTTGCAGCTGTTGAGACAGGCGTCGTACCGGTCACGGCAGGACGGCGTGAGGTTCGACGTGTCGAGCGTCGCGCAACCGGACAGCAGCGACAGCGCGGCCGCGAGAAGGGGGATGCCACGGACAAGGTTCATGCCCGGAGTCTAGGCTGGGGAACCCCGGCGGATCATCCGTGCCGGCCCATGAAGGTCCGCGATGGAAATGGTGGATGTATGGGTTGCCGCTCACGGCTTCCGGGCAGACAACCGCCCTCGCGACCTGGAGGCTCCGCCCAGCAACCAGGCCGCCCAGAGCAGACCTCCCGCGACCGCCGCTGAACCTCCCGGGCCCGCGCCACAGCCGCCCACCGCCGCGTTCGTGCCCGGAGCCACCTGCCCGCTCTGGGACGGCGCCTCCACCAGCCCCGGAGTCGCGCCCATTCGCGGCGCGAGGGGGTTGCCTTCGGTCAGCTCCTGGTAGCGCTGGATGAGCCGCAGCCGCGCCGCATCGAACGCGGCGCCGTCGTCCGGCACCCGCCACGCGGTGGGCATCAGCTCCCGCGCCACCTTCCGCGCGAAGTCCGGGTCGCCCGCGTCGCTCACCGCCTTGAGCCACTCATAGTCCTGCATGCCCTGGCGGATGAGCTTCAGCCGCAGCGACGCCACCGGCACGTCCGTCAGCCCGCCAATGACAGACGGGGTGCCCGGGTAGAACAGCGTCCCGTCCCCATTGCCATTGAAGTGGTACTGGTCCGTCCACGCCGTGGGGAGCATGCCCGCTGTCTCGTAATACAGCTCACCCTTGCCGCCATGGAGGAAGGTCAGCCACTCCATCGCGCGCGCCTTCGCCGCGGAGCGGTCCACCAGGTATGACGGCCAGCCCGACCCCGGCTGGTTCTCCGGCATGCTGCTCCCCGGCGGGCAGCCGTGGCTCATGCAACTCTGATACGTCCACAGCTCCGTTCCAGGACGTGAAAGGAAGCCCGTGTACGTCGCGCCCTGGTCCCCCACGAAGCCCGGCTCCGTGCCGTCCAGGTGGTTCACCAGCGGCACCACGACGTCCACCAGGGACTCCAGGCCGTTGTTCTTCAATTGGAGGGAGTTCGTCGTCAGCATTGTGCGAAGGCCGGGCGCGACCTGCCGCACCAGTTCCCCCGCGGCGTGCACCTGCTCGAACGTCGAACCGTGGGGCGGCTCGTCGCCAATCTGGATGAAGCCCTGGCCCAGCCAGCCGCGCTGCCGCAGGTGCTCGGTGAAGTCGCGCAGGTCCTCGGCGATGAGCGGGCCTTCATATTCCAGGCTCGTCATCCGCGCGCCGGACAGCCGCGTGGGCGAGGTGCCATCCAGGTAGGGGCCCCACGTCGCGTCGAAGTCGCTCCACTCCGGCGGCCAGGGCGCGCGCAGGAAGATGCTGGGCAGCGTGAGGCGGTGCTCCAGCGCCATCTGCTGGTAGCGCGTGAGCAGCGATTGCAGTTCGCTGGAAGAACAGTTGTCCCGGCCCATGTGCGCGCGGCATACCTGCACCGGCGACAGCAGGAACGCCGTGGACAGCGAGGACGTGCCCGGCATCACCGCGTCCACCACGGTCAGCCTCGCCGTCACCTGCCGCTGGAAGCCTCCATCCGCCTCCACCGTCACCGTGCCCGTGTACTCGCCGGGCGGTGCATCCCGGGGCACGTGCACGTCCACCCAGATGGCGCGAGCCTCGTTGACGGGCACGTCGAAGGGGAAGGCATTGCGCGTCTCCCGGGCGACCTCGTCCGTGTCAGGCACCAGCCCGTCTGGCCACCGCCCCACCGCCTGCCCGGGCACGGACGCCTGCCGCGTCGTGAGGTACGCCTCCCGGTACAGCGTCACGTCCGGCCCCGTGAGCATCCCAGGCCCTTCCAGCGCGGGCAGGCGGGCGCGCACGCCCCGCAGGCCGGCTTCACCGCCGTGCAGTGCCACCTGGAAGGAGGCGAACTCGTCGCGCGCGGCGGTGAGGCGCACCTCGGTGCTGCTCCCGGGGACGGTGGCGTCCGGCCGGACCTTCACCATCATCCCCTCGCCCCACACCGCGGGGCCCGCCGCGAACGCAGGCCAGGCCACGGACAACGACAGCAACGCGAGGCCGTACTGTTGAATCTTCACCATACGAACGCAACGCGCACCGCCGGTGAAGGACTTCCAACGCCAGGCCCTTCGCCCCTCCCCGTCATCCAGGTTGGCCAGCCCTCCAGGGACGGGCTTCCATGGCTGGCGCGATGCGCTCCCTCGAACGGGATGGGTGGCGGATTACCCAGACATCCGGTGCTCATCCCTGTGTGCAATTGGGCCCGAGCGAAGGGTGGGCTATGAAGGCGCCATGCCCAAGACACTTGCTCTGCCTTTGCTCGCGTTGCTCACGCTGGTCGGCTGTACCCATCAGGTGCGGCCGAGTCCCGCGCCCATGTCCAACGCGGGGACGCCGCTGGCGCTTCGTGCGCGCTACTTCATCTCCCCGGAGCAGAAGGCCCGCATCGACTCGGACAACTACTTCGTCCTGGGCGCCGCGCACACCTGGAACATCTCCATTGGCGAAGCGCTCACGCGCAGCTTCCCGCAGATGATGGGAACCGTCTTCCAGTCCGTCCAGGAGGCTTCCAGCCCTGACGACCTGGGTGACGCGGACGTGCTCATCGTCCCGGAGATCCAGTTCTTCGACGTCAACGGCGGCGGCTTCGTGTCGAAGCTGAAGCTGACGGTGCGCTCCCGGGGGAGTCAGGACGCCGTCCAGGTGAGCGACCTGTTCGAGGGCGAGTCCCAGAAGAGCAAGGCCGCCTCGGCGTGGATGGGTGGGGCGTTCGCGGGAGAGGAGGCCCTGCGGCAGTCCACCGAGTTCGCCTTCGAGGACGTGATGCCCAAGGTCGCCACCCGCCTGCGGGAGGTCTTCGCCAAGACGCAGGCGAAGGCGGCCGCGGGCGTGCTCTGATAGTTGCTCGGTGATGTCCAGATATTCGAGGAATGCCTGGACATGGTCCGCCGGTAGTAAGGTGCGCGCCGTTTGAATGACGGCGCGATGCCTTGGGAGAACTCCGGTGGCTGGCAGGGAATGGCGGGTAAGGGTCCTGGGGCTGTCGCAGCTGTGCGGCCCCGACGGTCAGCGGGTGAGGTTGGAGCGGCGCACGGCGGCGCTGCTGGCGTGGCTGGCATTGCAGGGCCCCTCGCCCAAGTTCCCGCTCGCCGCCCTGCTGTGGCCGGACTCGCCACCCACCACGGTGCGCAGCAACCTGCGGCAGCTGCTGCGCCGCCTGCGCCTCGCCACGGGGGACGAGGCCCTGGTGGAGGGGGACACCGAACGGCTGGCACTGGTCTCGCCCCTGGCGGTGGACGCCGCGTGCCTCAAGGCCGCCGCCGAAGCCCGCGCCCCCGCGGAGGCCCTGGAGGCCGTCGGGGCCGAGGGCAGCACGCTGCTGGCCGGCTTCGACTTCGATGACTGCCCGGAGCTCGCGCGCTGGCTGGACGGCGCGCGCGCGGGCATCGATGGCTGGGTGCGCGAGGCGCGCGAGGCCCGCATCGCCCAGCTCACGGCCTCCGGGGATTGGACCGCCGCGCTGGGGCTGGCGCAGGCGTGGGCGCGGCAGGAGCCCGAATCCGAGCAGGCCGGCCGCCACCTCATCCGCCTGCACTACCTCCAGGGAGACCGGGGCGCGGCGCTCGCGGCCTTCGAACACCTGCGCGGCGTTCTGGACCGGGAGCTGGGCGTCACTCCCATGCCGGAGACGCTCGCCCTGGTGCGGGAGGTGGAGAAGGCCACGCCGCGCCCGCCCGCCGTTCCGGGCACGCGCTCCTCGCTGCCCCTGTCCGTGCTGCGCCCGCCGGTGCTCGTGGGCCGGGAGGCCGCGTGGCGGCAGCTGGAGGCCGGCTGGGAAGCGGGCCAATTGCTGTTCATCTCCGGCGAGCCCGGCAGCGGCAAGACGCGGCTCGCGGAGGAGTTCGCGACCACGCAGGGCCGCTGGGGGCGCATCGAGGCGCGGGCAGGGGACCGGGACGTGCCGTTCGCCTCCCAGGCGCGCGCCTTCCGCACGCAGCTGCACCGCTGGCCGGACGTGAAGCTGCCGGACTGGGTGCGCACCGAGCTGTCGCGCATCCTCCCCGAACTGGGTGAGCCGCGGCTTTTGCCGCCCCTGGCCTCCGAGGCCGGCATGCTGCGCTTCTACGACGCCATCGTCGCGGCGCTCCACCTGCTCCACGAGCACGAGGACATCAGCGTCGCGGACGACGTGCAGTACTGGGACCCGGCCAGCGCCAGGGCCTTCGCGTTCGCGTTCTCCCGGCTGGCCGACGCCACCCCCCAGGGCGCCCGGAGCCTGCGCTTCATCGACTGCTACCGCAGGGGAGAGCTGTCGCCCGATGCGCGGATGCACGTGACGGGGCTCGTCGAGGCGGGCCTGGCGCGCATCGTGGAAGTGGACGCGCTGACGGACGAGGACGTGAAGCGCATGGTGGCGGGCATGGGGCTGGAGGGCGCGGAGGCGCACGTGGAGGCCCTGGCCCGCTACACGGGCGGCAATCCGCTGTACGTGGTGGAGACCCTGAAGCACCTGCTGGAGACGGACTCGCTGCACCGGGAGTGGCCCCAGCGGCTGCCGCCTCCGGGACGCGTGGGCCCCCTCATCCAGCGGCGCCTGGAGCGGCTGTCACCGCTGGCGCTCCAGTGCGCGCGGCTCGCGGCCCTGGCGGGGGCCTTCTTCCGGACCTCGCTCGTGCCCGGGGTGCTCCAGGTGACGCCGGCGGACGCGCACGAGGCGCTCGCGGAGCTGGAGGCGGCCCAGGTCCTGATGGGCGAGCGCTTCAGCCACGACCTGGTGATGGAGGCCGTGCGGGCCGGGATGGGACCCGGCGAGGACCGCGTGCTGCACGCCCGGCTCGCCACGGTGCTGGAGGAGGACGGCGCCCCCTCCATCCTCCTGGCGCACCATTGGCTGGAGGCCGGGTGGACGGAGCGGGCGCTGCCGCACCTGCTGGCGTCCGCGCGCTCCGACGAACAGGTGCTGCCGCCGGAGCTGGCGGCGGAGCACTACGCGCGGGCCGCGGCCCTGATGCAGTCCGTGGGACAGCACGAGGACGCCGTGCAGGCGCGGGCCGCCGAGGCCCGGTGCCGCCTCCAGGCCGCCTCGGCGGGAGGACAGCCCTTCACCCCTGGGCCAACAGGAGGCCCAGGCGCTCGCGGTAGCCTCGGCTGAGCTTCAGCGTGGTGCGGTCGCGCAGGATGACCTGGTACTCGCCATGGAGCAGCGGGCGCAGCTCCTGGACCCGCTGGAGGTTGATGAGCGTGGAGCGGTGGATGCGGACGAACCGCTCCGGATCCAACCGGGCCTCCAGCTCCCGCAGCGGCTGACGCAGCAGGTGGCCGCGCCCGCCCACGTGCACCTGGACGTAGTTGTCCTCCGCCGCCATCCAGTCCACGTCGTCCACGGGGAGCAACGTCACCCGTCCCACCTCGCGGATGACCAGCCGGTCCAGGTAGCGCGGTGCGCGGGACGGCTCGGGGCGCGCCTTCACCAGGCCCGCGAGCTGGAGGACGAGCTGCTGGATGCGCTCGCGGCGCACGTGCTCCTTCGCGCGGCCCAGCACCTGGACGAAGCGCTGTGGCACCAGGGGCTTGAGGAGGTAGTCCAGCGCGCCGGCCTCGAAGGCGCGCAGCGCGTGCTCCTCCCGGGCGGTCATGAAGACCACGGCCTGGGCGCACGTGCCTCCCGCCTCCTGGAGCACCTGGAAGCCATCCATGTCCGCCAGCGCCGTGTCCAGCAAGAGGATGTCCACGGGCTCGCGCCGCAGGGCCTCCACGGCGGCGCTCCCCGTGTCGTGGACTCCCGTGATGCGAATGTCGGCATCGGCGTCCAGCAGCAGCCGCACGAGCCGCCAGGTCTCAGGCTCACTGTCGACAACCCCCACGCGGATGGGCACCGACTCGAACAACGCCTCTTGTAGGTCCATCCTCTTCCTCCCTGTCTCCAATGCCAGCTCACCCACGGTCCGGGCCGCTTCGTCCCAGGCAGGGAGCGGCTCGCGGCAGGGTGATGGCGGGTGTCTGTCCATGCCGGTACTCCTCACGGCGTTTCCCTTTCGCTGTCTGGAGTCAGCCATGATGCGTCGTTTCATGTCGTACGCCGTGCCGGCGGCCGCGCTGTTGCTCGCGGGCTGCGGTGGTCCCGAGACCCAGGCCCCGGCCGAGAGCCCCGCCGAGCCGGCGGTGGCCACCACGAAGCAGGGCCTGAGCACCATCACCATCAACGACTTCCCGCTCGCCTTCTACGTTCCTCCCAAGGTGTCGGGAGACGGAGACTTCGCGGGGCATGGGCCGCAGATGGACATCGATTTCGAGCTGGACGTCCGCAACGGCAATGAGCTGTGGATCGCCATGCGCATCTGGGGCAGCGAGGTGCCCGGAACCACGGGCGTCCACGGCGACCAGTTCTACCACATCGCCACCACCGCCAGCCCCATCGTGAGCGTGTCGCCGTCCCCGTGCCCCATCAGCCAGTACTCCGCCTTCGGGCCGGAGTTCAGCTTCCACTACAAGGACACGGGGCACTCGTTGGACGCGTTCGGGTTCCAGCAGGTCCCCGACAACACGCGCATCGTGCAGAGCCTCACGTGCGTGGGCGACACGGCGGGGGACGAGGCGGGGACGCGGACGGGGTGTTCGGCGGTTTTGCATGACCTGACCATCACCTTCTGATGTCAGGCGTGACGGCGGCGTGACGGGCGTGGGGCCCGGACGCCGCTCGTCACCGCCGCGGCGGTCGCTGAATCCGCTTCAGGTGCAATAGTACGTCGGGGCCAACTCCAGCACACGCTGCTCGGCAAGGGGAGAGAGCGCGCGCAGGCGGGAGAGGAAGAGGGGAGCCTTCATCCCCATCCCGATGAACCCATGGACATACGAACGCTCCTGGGACTCGGACAGCTGCTGGCGTTCGGCGGGCGTGAACGTGCGCCCCACGGCCTTCTCCAGCGTCTGGAGGTCCAGCGCGAGCTGGGCGTTCAGCGTCCCGCGCAGCGCCTGGAGCAGCTCCGAGTACTCGGTCAGGGCCGCTTCCAGGGTGTCGGGCGCCTCGGCGAGGATCTTCTGGGCCTCCAGGAAGTCCAGCCGCGTGTGCTGCGCCTCCTCCAGCCAGTGGTGCTTGAGCAGGTTGCAGAACAGCGGATCCAGCGTCTCGTCTTTGTTTCCGCGCACGGTCTCCTGGTAGTGCTGCTGCGTCATCAGCTCCATGTGCAGGTTGAAGATGAGCACTCCCAGGTTCGACTTCGCCATGATGGCCCGGGCCACCTCCACCTGGTTGTCGAGCAGGGCCGGGGCGACCTTGAACCCCTTCGCGAACGCGCCGGTGAAGCGCGAGAAGAGCTGCTGGTGCTTCAGCTCCTCCTCGGTGAAGCGCAGGAGCGCGCGCATGTGCGTCGCGTTCCCGTGCAGCTCCAGGCCGGCGCGCTGGGCGGCCAGCGCGACGGCGTACTCCTCCAGGAACAGGAACAGGTGGGCGTAGCTGTTGGAGCGGATGTGATTCAACATCAGCCGCTCCTCCGTGCTCAGGAAGGGGATGGCTTCCGTCCCTGTCAGCGCATCCGAAAGGAACCGGTGGCTGAAGTCGAGCACGGTGTCCTTGGGCAACAACTCATCAAGACGCCAGGACACCTTCTCCGAACTCTGGATGCAGGACTGATACTCCGCCGTTTGATTGAGCATTCATCAATCAGACAGGTGTTTCCGGTTGCCAGTCAATCCCTCCACTCACTTGCGCGTTGAACCACAGGTCGAGCAATCAGAGGCGCAGCTGTCATAGGTCTTGCCCGTGCCGCACGACTCGGTGACCTGACAGGTTCCATCTCCGCAGCTGTAGATGTCCTGGGAGCGCAGCTGGGTGGTGATGGGCTGATAAGAGATGCCGTTGATGACACAGCGCTCCCAGAAGGTGTGCGTCGCATCGCGGGTGCAAAGGGTTGCGCACTGGCCCACGTGCTGGAGCGGGGCACACCCGGTGTCCTCACCGGTCCCCCTGGCGGAGAGCGCGCAGCCCCGGGTGGTGCTCTCATCCCGCCTCAGGACGCGGTCGTTGCCGACGAAGATGCCCTCGGTGGTGAACAGGTTGCCGAAGAAGCAGGCCTCCTTCTCCGGGTAGTCCGCGGCCTCGTTGGACGCCATGGGGATGGCGCCGCCCGTGGAGTCGCGGCCCCGGACGGAGATGGGGACGGAGACGCCGAGCTTGTTGACGTGCGCGGCGAGGCACGCGGAGAGCCGTTGCTGCTCCGCCACGGTGGCGGCGGCGCCCTGGGCCCAGGCGGTGGCCAGCCCCAGGCGGCCCGGCCAGGTGTAGGTGACGCCCGTGGTGGGGTTGGTCCAGACGCGCGTCTGACCGGCGGGCAGGGCGCACGCGACGACGTACTTCATCACCATGTCGGAGTAGGTGACGGACGCGTTCCCGTTGAACCAGGCCGTGAACGAGGTGGCCGCCAGTCCGTTGGTGGAGAGCCCATTCGTGGACAGGCCATTGGTGGACAGGCCGTTCGTCGAGAGCCCATTCGTCGAGAGGCCATTCGTGGACAGGCCGTTGGTTGTGAGGACCTCCTGGGAGAGCGTGCCTGGCTCCGGAGGCGGCTGCGCATCCTCTTCGCTCCCGACGCAGCCTCCCGCGCCCAGAAGCAGCCCCAGGCAAAGGAATGCCACGGCACGGCCCATGCTCGACGTCTGAGTCTTCATGTGAACCCCCCCACAAGGCATTGCGACGACTGCGAAGCCTAACGAGTGCGGTTCCCGTAAACCTTTACCCTGACGTGAGGGGCTGGACCGACCTGGACGGGTCTAAACAGCCATCTAAGTAAAACCCGCAACGGCGCAACACAGTGTCAGGCGCCACTTCCACGCTAACGCGGTGCGTATTGAGCACCCGGGGGCAGGGGCCTACAAGCCCTCTTGTTGTCAGGGTGCCAATAATCATCGGAGGCCGTGCCGAAGTGGCGGGCGTTGACGATGCGGCCGTAGTCACTGCTCGTCCGCGCGTCGTCGCCGTAGAAGCTCCGCACGCCTGCTGGAGCAGCTCCGTGAAGCGCCCCTTCAGCTCCGGGGGCAGGAGCACGCAGTCCGGCGCGATGACAGCTGATGGGGCTGGTTCCAGGGCTCGATGATGAGCGTCACGCCCAGCGGATCCGCGTACTGCCAGGCCCGCGCCGCTGGATGACCAGCGGCGCGGAGCCCTTCCGGGGCTGCATCCAGGCCTTCACGCCCTTGAGGGCCGTCTTCAGCTCCCCGTAGATGCTGCCCGCTGCTTTACGTCTACTCGAGCAGCTCTCCACGCTCCGCCTTGGCGACGAGCGACGCGGGCGGAAGGAAGTGCTTCCCGTAGCGCTCCGCGAGCTGGCGCGCGCGGATGACGAAGCCGCGGGGCCCCGTGCCGGACGGGCCCTCGTAGCCGTTGATGTACTGCACGACGCCGCCCGTCCACGGCGGGAAGCCGATGCCCAGGATGGAGCCCACGTTCGCGTCCGCGACGGAGCGCAGCACGCCCTCGTCGAAGCAGCGCACCGTGTCGATGGCCTCCGCGAAGAGCATCCGCTCCTTCATGTCCTCGAAGGGGATGGTGTGGCCCGGCTTCGTGTAGTGCTTCTCCAGCCCCGGCCAGAGGTTCGTGCGCTTGCCGTCCGCGTAGTCGTAGAACCCGCCGCCCGTGGAGCGGCCCTTGCGCCCGTGCTGATCGATCATGGCGTCCATGACCGCGTAGCTGCCGTGGTCCTGCCACGGCTGGCCCGCGGCCTCCACGGCCGCCTTCGTCTCCTGGCGGATCTTCCGGGGCAGCGTCAGCGTGAGTTCGTCCACCAGCTGGAGCGGGGCGGCGGGGTAGCCCGCCTGGAGGCCCGCCTGCTCGATGGACGCGGGCGCGATGCCCTCGCCCACCATGGCGATGGCCTCGTTGAGGAAGGTGCCAATCACGCGGCTGGTGAAGAAGCCCCGGCTGTCGTTGACGACGATGGGCGTCTTGCCAATCTGCACCGCGATGTCGATGGCCTTCGCCAGCGTCGCGTCACTCGTCTGCTTGCCGGCGATGAGCTCCAAGAGCGGCATCTTGTCCACGGGGGAGAAGAAGTGCATGCCCACGAAGTCCGGCGGCCGGGACACGCCTTCCGCGAGCAGGGTGATGGGCAGGGTGGAGGTGTTGGACCCCAGCACCGCGTCCGGCGCCACCACGCCTTGAATCTCCTGGAAGACCTTGTGCTTGAGCTTCACGTCCTCGAACACGGCCTCGATGACCAGGTCGCAGCCCGCGAGCGCGGCGGGGTCTTCCGCGGGGGTGATGCGCGCCAGCAGCGCGTCGCCCTTCTCCTTCGTGACGGAGCCCTTGGAGACGGCCTTCTCCACCAGCTTGACGGAGTAGCCCTTGCCCTTCTCCGCGGCCGCGAGGCTCACGTCCTTGAGCACCACGTCGATGCCGGCCTTGGCGCACACGTAGGCGATGCCCGCGCCCATCATGCCCGCGCCCAGCACGCCGACCTTCCTGGCCGTGTGCTGCGGGTAGCCCTTGGGGCGGCCGCCGCCGGAGTTGATGTGCTGCATGTCGAAGAAGAACGCCTGCATCATGTTCTTCGCGACCTGGCCGACGACGAGCTCCGTGAAGTAGCGCGACTCGATGGTGAACGCCGTGTCCACGTCCACCTGCGTGCTCTCCACCGCCACCGCCATGATGGCGCGCGGCGCCGGCATGTTCGCGCCCTTGAGCTGCTTGCGCAGGTTGGCGGGGAACGCGGGCAGGTTCGCCGCGAACGCCGGATGGGACGGCGTGCCGCCCGGAATCTTGTAGCCCTTCTGGTCCCACGGTTGCTGCGCCGTCGGGTTCGCCTTCACCCACGCCTTGGCCGCGGGCAGGAGCGCGTCCACGGACGGCACCACCTCATGCACCAGCCCCAGGTCCTTCGCCTCCTGCGGGCGGTAGCGCTGGCCCTGGAGCAGCACCTTCATCAGGGCGTCCGTGATGCCCAGCATGCGCACGGTGCGCACCACGCCGCCGCCGCCGGGCAGCAGGCCCAGCGTCACCTCCGGCAGGCCCACCTGCGCGCCCTTCACGTCCGCGATGATGCGGCGGTGGCACGCGAGGGCGATCTCCAGCCCGCCGCCCAGCGCCGCGCCGTTGATGGCCGCGACCACGGGCTTGCCCAGCGTCTCCAGCGTGCGCAGCTGCGCCTTGATCTCCTGGCCCAGCTCGAAGACCTGCTTCGCCTCGTCCTTCTTCACGCGGCGCAGGTCGTTCAGGTCGCCGCCCGCGAAGAAGGTCTTCTTGGCGGAGGTGATGACGACGCCGGTGATGCTGTTCTTCTCCTTCACCAGCCGGTCCACCGCCGCGCGCATGGAATTCACGTAGGCGGCGTTCATGGTGTTGGCGGACTGGGAGGGGTCGTCCATCGTCAACACGACGATGCCGTCCGCGTCCTGTTCCCAGCGCAGGGTGTTCTGTTCGCTCATGGCTTTGCTCGGATGTCTTTGAAAGGAGGGGGAGGGTTCAGACGCGCTCGACGAGGGTGGCCACACCCATGCCGCCGCCGACGCACAGGGTGACGACCGCGCGGCGCGCCTTGCGCCGCTCCAGTTCGTCCACCACGGTTCCAAGAATCATCGCGCCGGTGGCGCCCAGCGGGTGGCCCATGGCGATGGCGCCGCCGTTGACGTTGAGCTTCTCGTCCGGGATGCCCAGGTCCTTCTGGTACTTGAGGACCA
Source organism: Corallococcus exercitus (assembly GCF_003611585.1). Taxonomy (GTDB): domain Bacteria; phylum Myxococcota; class Myxococcia; order Myxococcales; family Myxococcaceae; genus Corallococcus; species Corallococcus exercitus. The sequence goes on from NZ_RAVW01000022.1 coordinate 33,702, forward strand.
CGGAGGCGAAGGCCTCGTTGAGCTCGAACAGGTCGATGTCCTTCACCGACAGGCCCGCGATGTCGAGCAGCTTGCGGGTGGCCGGCAGCGGCCCCGTCAACATGATGGTCGGCTCCGCGCCGGACGTGGCCACGGCGGCGATGCGCGCGCGCGGCGTGAGGCCCAGCTTCTTGCCCACCTGCTCGGAGCCCACCAGCACCAGCGCCGCGCCGTCCACGATGCCGGAGGAGTTGCCCGGCGTGTGCACGTGGTTGATGCGCTCCACCGCGTGGTACTTCTGGAGTGCCACCGCGTCGAAGCCGCCCATCTCGCCCATGGTCGTGAAGGACGCGTTCAGCTGGCCCAGCGAGGCCACGGTGGAGTCCGGGCGCATGTGCTCATCGCGGTCCAGGATGGTGAGGCCGTTCTGGTCCACGACGGGGACGACGGACTTCTGGAAGTAGCCGTTCGCCCAGGCCTTCGCGGCCAGCTCCTGGGAGCGCACCGCGTAGCGGTCCACGTCCTCGCGGGTGAAGCCCTCCATGGTGGCGATGAGGTCCGCGGAGATGCCCTGCGGCACGAAGTAGGTGTCGTAGTTGGTGGCGGGGTCCATGGCCCACGCGCCGCCGTCGGAGCCCATGGGGACGCGGGACATGCTCTCCACGCCGCCCGCGATGACCAGGTGCTCCCAGCCGGAGCGCACCTGCTGCGCGGCCAGGTTCACCGCCGTGAGGCCGGAGGCGCAGAAGCGGTTGAGCTGCACGCCGCCGGTGGTCTCCGGCAGGCCCGCCGCCAGCACCAGCGTGCGGGCGATGTCCGCGCCCTGGTCGCCCACGGGGGACACGACGCCCAGCACCACGTCGTCGATGTACTTCGGGTCCAGGTTCGGGTGGCGCTGCTTGAGCGCGTCCACCAGGCCGACGAGCAGCGACACCGGCTTGGTGCCGTGCAGGGCGCCCTTCTTGCCCTTGCCGCGAGGGGTACGGACCGCGTCGAAGATGAATGCTTCCTGGCTCACGGGGAGCCTCCTTGTGAGAAGGGGAGGACGCTACAGGGACCGGGCGACGAGTTCCTTCATGACCTCGTTCGCGCCGGCGAAGATTCGCAGGACGCGCGTGTCCGCGAACAGATGGGCGATGGGGTATTCCTTCATATCGCCGTACCCGCCGAACAGCTGGAGGCACCAGTCCACGCCGAGTCAGGCCTGGTCGGACACGCAGTCCTTCGCCATGGCCGCCGTGTGGACGGTGCCCGGCAGGCGAGGGGGCCCGGACCGCCCGTGGGTCCGCTCACTTCGGGGGCCCCGGCTTCTTCGTCGCGGCGCCGCGCCCGGGCGTCGCCGTCCGGGCGAGCTGGGGGAGCAGGTCGCGCACGATGAGGAGGAGCGATTCGCTTAGGAGCAGGTGCGTCTCCTCGCGGCTGAGCGTCCCGTCGCGGAGCCACTCGCGGATGGAGGACTTCACCAGTCCGCCGTAGGAGCGGATCATCGCCCGCTGCCTTGAATCATTGCCGACCTCGGCCTTGAGCCCCAGGAACTCGAGCGTTCGCGACGCGGCCACGTCGTCCGCCTCGGCGATGATGCGCTCGACGTCCGGATCCACGCCGATGCCGCCGCTCCCGATGACGGCCAGGTACGTCTTGCCGTGGGTCGCCACGGTGTCCAGGTACCACTCGACGCTGCGCTCGACGCGCTCTCGCAGGGTGCCGGTCATGGGGACGCTCTTTTCGATGCCGGGCATGAGCAGCATCCGCTTCACGACCTTCAGGTAGAGGTCCCGCTTCTGCCCGAAGTAGTGGTTGAGGAGTCCCCGCGCGACGCCCGCCTCCTTGGCGATGTCGGTGGTGGAGACCTCCGCGTAGGGGCGCTCGCCGAACAGGCGCATGGCGCAATCGAGGATCTGCTGCCGACGCTCGTCCGGTTCGAGCCGTTTCCAGCGGGGGGCCAGGGCGCTCATCGGCGTGCCCCCGGCCAGGGGAGGAACGCGGGCAGGTCCTGAGTCTCCGTCCGGGAGAATCGCGCGGGTCGCTTCTGCATGAAGGCCATGACGCCTTCTAGCGCGTCAGGGCTGTCCGCCAGGCTGGTCCGCGGGGCTCAAGGCATCGAGCGTCCGCCAATCTCCGGGAAGCGCTCGTAGGTCCGCAGGAGCGTGTCCAGGTGGGCAGGGTTGTTGTAATCGAGTGGCGCGTCCGTGAGTTGCACGACCCACCCGCCCGACGCCGTCCGCCGCGACCGCGCGAGCAATTCGGTGTCGCGAGCAGGATCCGGGAACCCGATGGTCCGTGCGGCAGCGGCCGACCAGTAGTTCAGCCACCCCAGGAAACATGGAATCTCGGGGGCGGGGAGCTTCTCGGGAAGGTGGAGCATGGGAAGCCCACGGGGTGAGCGCTCCGGCCCATTCGCCGAGCGGCGCATCTGCTGCGCGACCTCCGCACCGTAACCATTGGGCGACGCATGCCCCCAGAACGAGCGCGCTCCCTCCGCCACGGCTTCAAGCACAGCTGCCGAAGCCGCGATCACGGCTGCGTCCAGTGGCAGCTTTGCATGAACTTCAAACTGGGGCCGACCGCCTGGGCTGAGGAGTGCCGGGCTTTCCCAGCCCGTAAGCGTCACGGGGTGACGCTCGTCTCCGTTGCATACAAGAGGGAAGCCACCGTCCTTGATTCTTTCGACGAGCCACGCGTCGCGCTGCGGCAGGGCGATGAGCTGCCCTCCTTCGCCGACTTCCCATTCCAGGCGCAAGCCGGGGAGCGCATGTTCCATCCCATGGGCAATGGCGAGCGTGCGGCCGTCGTCGGCCATGAGCACAGGCGCGTAGACGATAAGAGTGAGGGCTTTACGCCTGGTCATCGTGTGCACCCCGTGACGACGACATCCAGCGAGGGAATTTGGTCGAGGAGCGCGTCTTTGTGTGACTGAGTGCTCACCCCGATGACGAAGCCATATCCACATGCCGCCGCCGCGTCTCGCTCCTTCCTGAGTTGTTTCACTTCTTTCTCAATCTCCTGGTCTTGGACGAAGGCGTTGTACGTATCAAACTGATGGGTCTTGATCTCCCACAACACCCGCACGCCGACTTGCAGCGCATCGAAGCGGGCACCGCCCACGAGCACGTCCATCCCGGGATAACGGTTGGGCGGGACCTTGTCGGCACAGTCGTTATGGAAAGTATCCTGGCCCGCGTGAGGCACAGGAACGGGCTCGCAACTTGCGTGGCGCGTTGGGCCCACGGGGACAGGTGGCACCGGGGGCTGCCTGTCCTGCCCTGCTGGCTCGGGTTCCGCCTCTGGCTTCCGTTTCGCGACGGCCTCCCGGGATGCCGCCTTCGTTCCTCGCGCGGTCCCTGATTCTTCAGGGTAGAGATGCCGTAGCTCATATGCATCCAGCTCCTCCTTGATGGCGACGGCGACCACCACCACGCCAAGGACGATCACGGCTCCCACGACGACCTCCGGAGCCGCCAGGACACAGAACCCAAGTCCCACGGCTGCGGCGCCAGTGGAGGCAACCGCGCATCTTCCCGTGGGGTCGTGGAACTCGACCCGGTCACGGTCGAGGGCCTGGAAGCACCTCTCCACCAAAACGGGCCATGGCTGGGACGCCTCACGGACGACGCAACGGCCGCCATCAAGCCAGGGCAGCTTCGCTGCTCGCTGGAGGTGGGTGATTCGCTGGCTCCGAGGCCTATGCGGAGCGGGTGACGGCGTCGATGCAGCACAGGCCGAGAGAAAGAGGAGGAGGGGGATGCAAGCGCGGATGCGCATGACCACGGCCTTTCAACCACGGAGCGGCGGACTCACGTCTACGGGTTGCCCGCTTCCGCGTACAGCACGAACCCATCGACGGGCATGGGTGCATGGGGGACCAGCGTCTTCACGAGAAAGAGGTTGTCGCAGTGCTCGGCGTTCAGTCCGCCAAAGACTGTCTTGATGGCCGGCTCCACGCACTCTTCAGCGGAAAGAGATGCGCTGCCTGCCTGAGCAAGCCTGCGCACGATGTGCGCGGGGTGAATCGTCCACTCATGGCTCCCAGGATCGATTCGAGTGCCCAGCTGTCCGAGCCACCGCACGAGGTCCACTCTTTGTGACTCAAGAAGCTTGTCGAAGTCCGTCCTGGGCGGCTTGCCGCTGGAGGGCGCGAGCCATCCGGTCACGCTCGCCTCCGGCATGGCCGACTCCGACCATGCGGCCACCGCCGATGGATCGATGATCCGAAACCGCGTATCCACGCGGTCCATCGGCGGTTCGCTGTTCCAATAGCGCGTGAACTCCTGACCGACGTACCCCGAGAGTTCGACGCGCCCACCGGCATCCACCTCCATCAGGAACTCAGGGGTGCTGTCGTAGATGTTGTACTGAAATGCAGGCACGCCCAGGCGCGAGGCAAGGCGCGCGAGCAGCGGCGGGGTTCCCTGCATCAGGAGCTCGAAGGGAGCGGTGCGCAGGACCGTCCATCCGGGGGCGCCGTGAAAGCCCGCCAGACCCCAGCGCCGCACCTCGTCCCCGAGCCCGTACTGCATGCGATCGTACGGCTCCGGGGTGCGCGGCCCGGGGGTCGTCAGTCGCCGGCCCGCCTCCACCAACAAGCGTGAGAGTTCCCTCTCGACCCTGGCGAGATCCGCGCACTGGATGAAGGCCACGTTGAGCCACGTTCCCATGCGGGAGGAGCCTGCCAGTCGAGGCGATGCCGGTCCACGAGCGGGCCTACTGGCAGAACCAGCCGTTCTGCACCCAGCCCCACTTGTTCACGTGCCCATAGGCGAAGCCGTAGGCCCACTCGCCGCTGGGCGAGTACTTTGTCACCTCCATCGTCTGCCCCGCGTACAGCGTGCCGATGAAGATGCCCGCGGGCGCGTCGCGGACGTACAGGTCCTGCGCGCACACCGTCAGCCGCGAGCTGGCCCACGCCGGCTTCACCTGGAAGGCCTGCCACGCGCCCACCGCGCAGAGCGCGACCAGGGCCGCGCGCACCAGCTTCGTCTGGAAGGTCGTCATTTCCGTCCTCGTTCCGGGCATGGGGTTCAGAAGCAGCCCGCGATGGGGTTGTTGGGGCCCGCGCACCGGGTCATGCAGGAGCGCAGCAGGTAGCCCCAGTCATCCGGGCCGTAGTCCAGGATGACGGCCCACGACGCCGTGCCCGCGTCCTGCCGGATGCCGACCTTGTCGCCGTAGCCGAGCACGCGGATGGGATCCCTCGGTCCCGACGTCGTCGAGTAGTTGCCGTACATCGTCGCGCTCTGACAGGTGACGATGGCGTGGTCCGTGTAGACCTGCTGCGCGACGCTGCCACGGCCCTCGTCCGGGGAGCGCTCCTCCGGAGCTTCCGGCCCACAGCCGGGCACGACCGCCAGCAGTCCCGAGACTCCCAACACGACGGCGCTTCGCTTGAGGTTCATGCCTGAGCTGTAGGGCCTCTTGGGAAAACCCGTCAATACGAGGCTGTCACGTTCCTGTCTGGACTGATGACTTGAGACATCAGGTGATGAACCGCGTCATCGGGCCACGCGCCGCGTCGTGGGGGAACTCGCGTCCCAAGTGACTGATTTCACGGAAGGGCCTCGCAGCCCGGGGGCTGGCATGTGCCGTGCTCTTGGGTCCCGGCATGTCCATCTCCTCCCTGAACCGCGCGTCCTTCTCCCAGCCCCTCTCGAGCCCCTCCCAGCTCCAGCCGGCCGCCGTGGCGGGCACCCAGGCGCAGCAGCCCCGCGGAGACCTGCGGCGCATGCTCATGACGGACTCCTTCGAGCAGGGACCGGGCCGCGTCGGCGGAGCCTCCGGTGACTTCGAGAAGCAGCTGGCCCAGGCGGTGAGCCAGCTCTCGCAGCTGGTGCAGGCCCTGGAGGTGCCGTCCCTGGGCGACCTGGGCGAGGACGCGCAGGTTGCCGCTCCCAAGGTCGGCGGGGCGGGTGGTGCGGCTCCCACCGCGAGCGCGGCGGCTCCGGCGCACCCCACGTACAACAGTGACGCGGGCCCCGGCTTCGGCCCGCCGTCCGCCGGCTCCACGGAGCCCGCGCCCGCGAACGCGCCGTGGCTGGCCAAGAACAACGTCGGGTCGCCCTACAACAGCAACATGCAGCTCATCGACCCGGGCCAGAAGGACCAGTTCAAGTACACCAACACGTTCACCAACAACACGAACGCGCCGCGGACCATCACCCTCTGGAACAAGACGGGGGAGAACGGCAACCCGAACGACGGGCAGAACTTCGACAAGAGCACGCCGAAGACGTTCACGCTCCAGCCCGGCCAGTCGCAGGTGGTGGCGTTCGACAGCAACAGCAGCGTGGCGTGGTGCGCGTCGAAGGACGGCTCGGCGAAGCCCGGCGCGAACTCCGGGCAGACGTGGGGCGAGGCGACGTTCGCGAACTCCGGCACGGGCTGGAGCGGCTACGACACCAGCCAGATTTCCCCCGCGGGCCACAACGGCAAGATGTCCATCACCAACGAGGCGACCGGCAAGACCGTGACGGAGGCCAACGCCTGGCAGACGGAGAAGGACGACCCGGCGGGCCATGACGTTGGCGTTCCCGCCGGGCCGCTGAACCTCAAGACGGAGCTTGGCTGAGCCTCAGTGGGCCTGGGGTGAATCCAGGCCGAGCGCCGCCTTGCACATCTTCGTGTACAGGTCCCGGAAGAGGTTGTCCGGGTCCGTGCGCTGCTTCACGGCCTGGTACGTGTCCTTGTTCCAGAGGCTCCAGAACGTCTCCTCGTCGTAGTAGTTGTAGGAGATGAGCGTCTTGGTTCCGTTGACGCGCTGGAGCTCGTCCTCCAGCTCCTTGTAGACGTTGCGGCCCGGCGGCTGCGGCATGCCGTACACGGCGAGGTCCAGGAACAGCGGGTCCTTCATGCCGGACCACCACTGGGGCGTCAGCCACTCGTAGTCGCGCGTCCGCCGGAAGGGCACGCACCAGACGGGGTAGTGCTTCATCTCGCGGTGGTACCAGTCCATGAACTCGGCCGCGCGCGAGAAGGGGACGAACACGTCCACGATGACCGGCGGATCCTTCTTCGGCAGCAGGCGGGTGAAGCGGTTGGCCGTCCTCAGCACGCTGTCGGAGTGGATGAGTTTGCCGAACAGTGCCCGCGCGACGAGGTTCTTCGGTTTGACGTGCGTGACGCCCCGGTTGTAGCGGAAGAGGTAGTCGTACGTCGGGAGGTAGTCCTCGCTCCGGCGCGGGATGCTCTCGCAGTACGCGGTGAGCCAGTCGTAGCGGTGCACGTACGGGGCCCTGTCCACGAAGTGGCCCACGCACAGCACGTGCTTCGTGGGGGAGAAGATCTGCCCGTCCAGGTAGTCCGCCCCCGGGTCCTGGAAGTGGTGCCAGATGCCCTGCTGGAAGGACTCCAGCGAGTCGTGCGTCTCGTTCGTCACCCGCACGTAGGGCGCGCAACGCACCAGCTTGAAGCGCAGCTTCGACAGGATGCCCAGCGTCCCGAACGAGCCGTGCATCATCTCGAAGAGGAGCGGCTCCTCGCGCGGCGAGCAGCGCAGCACCTCGCCCTTCGCGGTGATGACCTCGTACTCCAGACAGGTGTCGTGGAAGCCGCCCTGGCGGAAGGACATGGACTCGATGGAGCACCCCGCGATGGCGCCCCCGAGCGTGATGGTCTTGTGCTCCGGGACGATGTACGGGATGAGCCCGTGGGGCAGCGTCGCGCGCACCACCTCGTCGAAGGTGACCGCGGGCTCCGCCGTGCAGGTCATCCCCACCGTGTCGATGTCGAGGATCTGATCCAGGTCGCTCAGGTCCACCTTCTCATCGCGGCGCCGCGAGTCGAACCGCTTGGGGACGCTGTGAGGTGGGGACTTCTTCTTGAAGGACGCGGGGCCCTTTCCCTTCCGCTGCCGCAGCTGCCGGGCGATGGCCTCCACCTTCGCTTCGTGAAGTGACTGGGCCTGGGAAGAGACCTCCACCCGGGGACCCCCTGTGACCGACTCCGTGAGCATCCATTGCCTCCGTTGATGGAAGGTGCGGAATGTTCCGCCGAGGGGTGAGGCCTCTGCTGTCGGAGCGGGGCCCGCTCGGATGCCTGCCCTGCTGACGTGCCTGGCCTCCGCAACAAAATTGGAGGATTTACGAGAATTCCGTTTTTCGCGACCCGGCCTGTTCGTGCCAGTCGCTTCCCCCTGAACGGACTCCTCCTGATGCCTTCGTTTTCTCCCTCGAAGTCCTGGCGCCACAAGGCGCCGATCCTCCTGAACCTGATGCTGATGGTGGCGTGCGGCGATGTACCTTCGTCCGATGCGGAGGCCCCCGCCTCCGTGGACAGCGCCCTGGAGGCGCCGGTGACGGTGTCGTTCCAGGAGCAGGTCTCGCCCTCGGCCGCGTACACCGGCGTGTCGGACGCCACGCTTTCGGAGAACAGCCCCACCGTCAACGCGGGCGCGGACGCGCTCCTGCGCCTGGACCGCGACTACCCGACGGGTTCAGGGAAGGCGACCAACGGCCTGCTTCGCTTCGACGTGAGCGCCATCCCGGCGAACGCGACGGTGCAGGCCGTCCGGCTGACCTTCAACGTGCGCAACTCCACCACCGGAGAGGGGTACTTCGTCTACGCCGCGGGCCGTCCGTGGACGGAAGGACAGGCCACCTGGACGCTCGCGGCCACCGGCTCACCGTGGAGCGGGGCGGGCGCGAGCGGCGCGGCGGACCGGGGCGCTGTCTCCTTCGCCACGCTGCTGCCGGGCGCGACGGGCAGTTACGGCGTGGACCTCAACGCGGCGGGCATCGCGGCCGTGCAGGGCTGGGTCGCGAACGCGGCCACGAACCAGGGCTTCGTGCTGGATGCTCCCACCAACCTGGACGGGCTGGAACTGGACTCGTCGGAGGCCGCGACGCTCGCCAACCGCCCGAAGCTGACCGTGACCTACGCGCTGCCGGACGGCCAGGGCCCGGCGGGCAACCCGGGCCTCTCCGGCCTGGACAACACGGGCACGACGATTCCGGACACGAACTACGCCATCCCCTCGGGCGCCATCTTCCTGGCGACGGATGGCAATGACAGCAACGCGGGGACGCAGGCGGCGCCGGTGGCCACCATCAGCCGCGCCGTCGCGCTGGTGCCGTCCGGCGGGACCATCGTCGTGCGCGGTGGCACGTACCGCGACTGGCTCAACAACGGCGCGGGCAACTACCGCGTCGCGACGAAGCCCATGACGATTCAAGCCTACCCGCACGAACAGGTCTGGTTCGACGGCACGGACGTCAAGCCGGCCTCGGCGTGGACGGCGGATGGCGCGGGGCACTGGTTCATGGATTGGAGCACGCCCAGCTTCTGCAATGGCGGTTACTACCAGTACAAGTACGACGCCCAGCCGACGACGAACACCGGGCCGTGCAGCCACTTCGACATGTACGGCGACCCGGCGAACCCCGCCGCGGGCGACCCGCAGATGGTCTTCATCGACGGGGCCTACGTGCACGAGGTGAAGACGCTCGCGGAGGCCACCCCGGGCAACTTCTTCTATGACTGGACCAACCGCCGCATCTACATCGCGACGAACCCCTCGGGCCACACGGTGGAACTCGCCGCGCGCCCCGTGGCGCTGGTGCTGGGCTCCACCGGCTACTCGCTGAAGGGCCTGGGCTTCCGGCGGTACGCGACCAACGAGTACAGCGGCACCACGAGCGCGGCCGTCTACATCGGCGCGACGAACTCGCTGGTGGAGAACTGCGTCTTCACGCGGATGGCGGCGGGCTCGCTGAGCATCAAGCCCCAGGGCGGCGTGGTGCGCCGCTCCGTCTTCGCGAACAACGGCTTCACCGCCGTGGGCTCCAACGGCTCCACCAACTCCTCCACGGTCGTCGCGGACGGGCTGGTCCTGGAGGAGAACATCGTCAACGCCAACAACACGGAGCGCTTCGGCACCAACTGCTCGCGTTCGTGCGCGCAGGCGGGCGTGAAGATTGCCCACATGAACGGCTTCACGGTGCGCAACAACGTCTTCGAGAACAACCTGGGCGGCGCGGGCTTCTGGTGTGACGAGGACTGCCGCGGCGGCGTCATCGTCAACAACATCTCCCGCAACAACAAGATCGGCATCTTCTACGAGGTTTCCGACACGGGGATCATCGCGTCCAACCTCATCTACGACAACACGTACGCGGGCATCCAGACGTGCTCGGCGAACACGAAGATCTACAACAACACCCTGGTGGACAACGCGGCCATCGACCTGTGGGTTTACGACGACTCCCGCAACGAACAGGACAAGCGCGGCTCGGACATCGGGCCGGACACCGTGAACGTGCAGGTGGTGAACAACATCCTGTCGGGTGGGAACATCACCACCTTCAAGGCCTCGCGCTCGGACAACAACTTCACCAACACCGGGCCGAACACGTTCTTCTCGGCCATGGACTACAACAGCTATTACCGCTCCGGCGGCAGCGGGAAGTCGCTGATCAACTGGGTGGACACGGGCGGCGTGAACTACACGTCGCTGGCCGCGATGCGCGCGACCCATGGCTGGGAGGCCCACGGCCACGACCTGGCTTCGGGTGGGGATCCATTCTTCGTGAACCAGTCCCTGCGCAACTACGCCGTGCGCAGCTCCAGCCCCGCGTACCTCAGTGGCAGCCCCCTGCCCGCGGACGTGGCGCAGGTGCTCGGGGTGCCCGCCGGCACGGTGACGAGCCGGGGCGCGCTGAACTGGCCGGGGAAGTAGCGGCCTGCCGGACGGTGAGGGACGGGGCCCGGAACCGAGCGCGGTTCCGGGCCCTGTTCGCATCCGCTCAGGTGGCTTCGAGCCGCTGACGCAGCTCCGTGGTGGTCAGCTCCGGTGTGCCGTCCCGGCCCATCAGCGTCTGGCCATCCGCGGAGTAGAGCGCCGGGCGCTGGTACAGCGTGCGCAGGGCGCGCAGGTGGGGATAGACGATGGAGGCCTGGGGGCTCAGCTCCCGCAGGTGCTTGCGCAGGAGCGGGGCGTACTTCGGGCTCTGCGCCGGGAAGATGTGGTGCTCCTGGTGGTAGCTGAAGTTGAAGTGCAGCCAGTTCATCACCGGGTGCGTCTCCACGCTGGCGGTGTTCACGAACGGGTTGTCCGTCTCCTCCGACGCGGGCTGCATCCAGTGGTTGGTGGCGATGTAGATCATCAGCGTGACGTTCCCGATG